>JAZDKT010000078.1:0-41469 GCA_043802685.1 Candidatus Falkowiibacteriota bacterium
CCTTTTGCTCGCAATGTTTCTATGTGTTCATGAACAGTGCTTACGGATTTTAATTTAAAATTCTTTTTTATCTCTTCAAGTGACGGAGCATATCCGTTTTCTTTGATAGATTGTTTTATAAATTCGTAAATTTGTTTTTGACGTTGTGTAAGCATAAAAAAGTATTGACATTTTATTAGTAATAATTTATATTAACAGTATAACCGAAAATTTACCGAAAATCAAGAAAGTTATCCACAATTTTAATAATCAACTAATTTAAAACTTATGACTAAATTTAAAAACACTCAAAAATTTACTAAAACAAACATAAAAAAAATATCAGAAAATAAAGCTATTGTTTATAAAATTAAAAATTTTCAAGGAGATAATCTTTATACTGGAATCGCTGGCAGAAATCGAGGACAAGATCGATTAAATGAACATAAAGACATATCAAAAGATAAAATTCCCGGTGGCACTAAATTTCAATATGCTCAGGTTAAAAATAAAAATATTGCTGAAAAGATTGAGAAACAAATTATAAAAAAAGAACAGCCAAAATTTAATATTAAAGATAAATAATTATAAAAATATGATCCAAAAAATAAAAGCTACGGACACAATCAAGGATTCACGAGAATTAATTAACAAAAATTTTAAGGATTTGGAAGATAGAATAAAAAAGCTGGAAAAATTATTAAAAAATAATAAATAGTTTTTAAAAAGCTGGCGGGGATGCGAGAGGGCTTTAATTAGTGTTATTTAGTTTCCCTTAAATCTCTCGGATAGAGCCTTTGAATAGGGCGTTGTCCGCGGGAGATAATTAAGGGTTATAACTTTCGCACTTAATAAAACCCTCTAATGCGAAAACTATGTTTCCTCAATTTCAGGTTTACATGGATCGCGCAGGCCAATATCGTTGGCGATTGAAAGCCAGAAATGGCGAAATCGTTGCGGTTAGCGAAGCTTACACTACAAGGTATAATGCCAAGCGGTCTGCTGAACTAGTAAAAACGCTTGCTCCTTATGCGAGTATAGTATGTATCTAGTTTAGGGATCACGTTTTCCTCGTCAGCTTTTTACAAATTAATTATAAATACATATCCTTGCTACTTCACTCACAATAAATCATATGAATGAGCAAAAAATATTCGATTTATTATTTTCTAACCCCGATAAACTTTTTGCTTTGATTGAGCAAAGAGGTGGGAATTTAGACGGTTTAAAAAAATTAAAAATTGGCAAATTAATGGCCAAAAAAAGATTTCCAGAATTAGTTAAAAAGGATAGTATTGATGCCGCTGAATTTGTTTTGTGGTTTTGCTATTTTGTAGAAATGGAAATAAGGGATTCAATTTTTTATGTTGAAACCAATCTACGCAAAGACCCCAAAGAAGTTGATAAGATGTTAGATAAAATGACTTTTGGACAAAAAATTATATTCATTGAGAAGCACTATATTTCAAATCCAAAAATAGATGCTTATGTTAAAGTATTAAAAGATATAAAAAAATTACGTAATTGTATGGCACATGGTGAGCTAAATAAGTTATTTTATGGAGGGTATTTTTTATCAGATCCAAGAGGCCAACTTAAACTAGGAGTTGATCTTAGAAATGCATCTTTAAGAAAAAACAATAATATAAAATAGAAAGAATTTGGCAACGAGTTATAATAGCGTGGAAGAAAAACTTGTCCACGCCTCATTGGGATCCCGCTCTCAATTAATATAGACATAAGTGGCGGGAAAATCGCCTAAAAGACGCGCCTATTTTTAAAAAAGGATTTGTGAGCGTCCGTCCCCCGAACCCCCTTCCGCCCGAAAACGCCTTTATTCCTTATATTTCTTTTTAAATTGAGTTCTGATTTCTTTATAAAATCCGAGCCAACCTAATACGCGTTTTGAGAGACCGGTTTCCGTCAGGAAACGCTCAAGAAACACATATTAGAGTTGTCATATTCAAATACAAAAAGCACCTGAAAGGTGTTTTTTGTTTGTCTAAAATAAGGTATACTGAATAATATGAAGAAGAAGATAATAATAATTTTAATAGCAATACTACTGGCTATAGCTTTAGTTGTTGTCTATTGGTTTAAGCGTGGTGATGCCTGCCTGACACAACCGCCATACTTTAACTGCCATACGCAAAATAAATTTGATGATATAGATGCAGAGTTTAATAATTTATCGAACTGGTTAGGAAGTATGGGTGAACCGTCTGTTTTTAATGTTGATAAAAATGAAGATGTTTTTTCTTTTGAGCATATGGATTTTGACGGAGGAGTTGGTTGGACTAGAATTATGAAAAATGAAGAAATTAAAGATTCTCTTGGGTTTTATACAAACTACATAGATCCAATCCTTACGCCTTTATCTGAAAATACTTTAATCGGTTCTGCCTGGCAGTGGCCGCAGGATTCAAAATTATACAACGGACCATTTTTCAATTATTATTTAGATTTTAGAACTAGAAAAACAGTAAAATTACCAACCAAAGGAAGATTAATTGCTAAATCACAAGACGGGCAAAAAGCAGTTTTTCTTGAAAGTGATTGTGATAAATACCCACTAACCCCTGAAACTGACCGTAATTGTAATAATCGAGATTTAAGTTTACGTTTAATTAATTTAAGAGATGATATAGAGGGAATAACTATTAACCATTATTATGCAATGAATCGTCAGAAGGATAAAAGTTTTTTAGATTTTGGAAAGGTAGTTTTCTCACCTGATAATAAAAGATTAGCGATTGAAATTAAAATTGAAGAGATTGATTATGATACACCAAATGAATACTGGACTTTATTTATTGCCGATACTGAAACTGGAGAAATTATTAAACAAAATAACAAATTATCTAAAAATAGATACGAATATGTTTTCTGGTTAGATAATGAAAATATAATTTATTGGTAGATTTAAAAAAATAATTATTTATACATTTTAATAATGTTTTTAAAAAAAATTATAAAAAAGAATAGTTGGCTTTTAGTTTCTAATTTGATTATAAGTTTGATTTTATCTTCAACGCGAAGAGGCGTTGACGCTATATTCTTTGATTTTGTGCCTGCTATATTTGTTTTGTTTTTATTATTACCCCTGGTAAGCGGGATTATACTGGTATTAATTCAAAATAAAAACAGGAGTTATCAATTTTTGCCGAATCTATTAATTGGATCTTGCTTGAATAACGCTACTATTATTTTGGTTATAAATTCAACCGAATATTTCCGTCACGGTTATGCCTACCGCCAGTTTATTGATATTTTTGAAATGAGCCAGTTATTTCTTCCTTTATTTGCTATATCTGTTTTCGGAGGTTTGATAGGCTTGGTTATTAGAGGTACTTCAGAACAAATCAAAAAAAATCCCAATTCAAAAATAACTTTGGCAGGCAAAAAAATATTTGGAGGAATATTTTTAAGTATAGGGACGATTGGGGCATCCATAGCTACCATGATTTTTTTGGTGTTAGTATTTCATCCCTCAAGTTCTTGGCTTAACATGGTGATGGTTGATTTTAAACTCATAGAAGTGGTGGGAGTTATTCTTTATTATTTATTACTTTTGTCGGTTTTGTCTATTGTTCTTGTTACCTTAATTTTTATTATAATTCTGGGCTTAATGCTATTTTTTTCTAAAAAGAAATTTTTTAATAAAAAATTATTTTTTCGTCTGATTATATATTTTTTTATCTCCTTGGTGATATTTTTACTTCTATCTTCTTATACAGAATCTGAGTTTGAATTAAAGAAAGCAGAAATGAAAGAAAATAAAATTGAAGAACACTTTAATATTAAAGATTTTGATAATATCCATGTTTCACGTTTTGTTGAATTTGATGAGATAAAAATTATTCAAGGCGATAAATTTGATATAGCGGTTAGGGGTAGTCAATATGACAAGATAGGATTGGATTTTGAAAAAATGGATGACAAAACATTGTCTATAAAAAGATCTGAGCTTGAAACTTATTATAATACTGATACCTGGACAATGGAAAACAGAGACGCTCTGTTTCCTGCAGGTACAAAACATTTGGTAATAGAAATAACCATGCCCGATATTGAAAAAATTGAAATAGAAGGCGGAAACATTGAATTGACGAACTTTAAAGTAGACAATATAGAAATTAAGTTAAACAAAAGATTTAATAATATAAAAGGCAGTATTGCAGTTGAGGATACATTGAAGCTTGATGCTAAAGGAGGAATAATTAATCTGGTCGGATCTAGTAAAAATTTAATAATCAATTCAGGTGATTGCTGGATAGAAATGGACAAATTTATGGTTGAGAACGCTTTTATCAGTGCGATAAACACGAGTAGATTGAACGTGAACGTCGACAATAACATGGAAATAAGGACAAGCGAAAATTCTGGTATTACAAATCATAATAATAAATAATAATAAAAGTCATGAAAAAATTTAAACCAGTAGTTTTAATTTCAATTTTTTGCGCTATTATTTTTTCTATAGTTACTTTTTGGGTGTCAGAAATAGATTGGCCAATATTCTTTTATTTAATTTTGGCTGGATTTTTTATGGTATGGATTCAGAAAAAAACAGTTACTTATAAATTTTTAGATAAATTATTAGTCGAATCCTTGTTTGGTTATAAATTTGTGATATAATTTAAATATAAAATTAATTTAAAAATATGAAACCAAAAATTAATAAAACAATAGTCTCGCAAATTATTAGTGGTTGTTTAAAATTTCTAGCAGTAGTAGTTCTGATTCTGGTAGTTATTGTTATTATCATTCCTTCATTTTTAAGCATCGTCAAAGGAAAGGACATCTCACCTGTTGATGATTCTAAACTACAATTACAAACAATCAACATCCCTAAAGAAGAAAATGCTTTTTATGATCTAAACTATAATTTAGACAAAGTACAAAATTTAATTAATACAAAAAATGTCCCCGCAGGAAAACAATTAGTTTCTGATTATATAGAAAGCGATGAATGGAACCAGGAAGTTGTTAAACAGCTTTTAGCTGACAATGAAGGGGTCTTGCAGGATTTTAGTTCCGCTGCGGCTAAAGGGAAATTTCAACTGCCCTACACAGATGACCCCTCTAAAATATCAAGAGATATCCCTATTACACCATTAAATGTTTATCGAGAAATAAGTCGTTTAAGTGGTGTCAAAGCTATTTGGTTGGCTAAAAATGGTCAAGACAAAGAAGCGCTTGGAGAAGCTTTTAAAGCAATCATTGTTGGCAATGCTATTGAAAATTCACAAGGCCTTCTAATTACCCATTTAGTTGGTATTGCTATAAAAGATAACGGTTTAGATGTTTTGCAAAAAGTTATCTCAATGATTCCAAAAGACTCCCTGGTTTTATCTGAATATCAATCTAAACTAGAGAATTACAAAGCAAAGGGGAACTCAGCTCCTTTTTCAATAGAATATCTCGTCTCTAAACAATCGTTGGATAATTTTGGACAAGATTATGATACTAAGTTAGGAGCAGGAACAAAAATTTTAATAAAGAATAAATTTTATTTTAAAAAAAATCTAACCACTAGTTATTATTTTGATTTTTTCAATAAACTAGCCGTAGAATCGAAGAAAGATTGCTCTGAGGTAAAAGAGATTCAAAAATCAACAAAACCTTTAGAAGAAAGTAATCTGATAAAAATGTATTTTACTGAGAATGTAGTAGGAAAACATTTTATGAAAATTTCTGAGATTGCCATGAATAATGTTTTGAAAAAAAAGTGTGCTACCGAAAACAAACTCAAAGAAACCATTTTAATTATTGATAATAAAAAATAAAATTTCAGATTGGTTAATAAACAAATGTGACTTATTCAAAATTAAATTATTTTGGTTCGAACATCGTCCACGACCCCGAGCAATGAAAATAAAAATGCCAGCGTCTTGGCATTTTTATTTTTATATTCTTAGGGGCAGGCAGGGTGAGAACCCTGAAGCTCCAAATGTTTTAAAATAATAAAAATCTCAAACGGTATAAAAAAATTATTTAAAATTTACCTAAGCGGTGAGATTCCCTGCCTCCGAGCCAATAAAATATAATAAAAAGGGATAGCTCCCCAGTCATTAGACGGGGCAAGAGTTTTGGTCCAGTCAATCACCCCGCTCCCCGTTATGACCGAACAGCGCCGAGGAGCTTCGATTCCCTGCCTCCGAGCAATACAAAAAATGAAGGCGCCCCGATAGACCTCGGGGCGCCTTCATTTTTTCTGCGCCAAAACAAAACAACAGCAACCCCGCAAACCGCCATCGCCGCGAACCACAATAAATCATTTTGAATAATTTTGACTGGAAAAAATGAAGCAACCGCTATGCCGATTATAAACGCAAAACAGCAAATTAAAAATATCTTTGATTTTGTGAACATAAAAACGCGTAACTCATAAAATTCCGTCTTGAAAAAGCATTGCCAACTTGAGCCATTTGGACCAAATGGCTCAAGTTGGCAATGTCCGCGTTCGCGCCGCTGCGAGCGTCTCGACCGCTCCGAGCGGACGCAACGCGAAAGCAACAGCTTGAGCGGTGCGTACGCGGAATGCTAACTTATGAGTTATGAGTTACGCGTTACGCGTTACGCGTTACGCGTTATGCGTTACGCCTTGCGCGTTACGCGCAAATACGCTTCCATAAACGCTTCCAGATCACCGTCCAATACGCCGTCAACATCTTGAGTTTCATGATTGGTTCTATGGTCCTTAACCATTTTATACGGTTGCATAACATAAGATCTGATTTGCTTGCCCCACTCCGCTTTTTGCGCCTCGCCGCGCAATTTTAATTCTTCTTTTTCTTTTTCTTCTTCCTGTAATTTATATAATTTTGATTTTAAAATCTTCATAGCCGTTTCCTTATTTTGGTGCTGGGATCTTTCGGTTTGGCAAGAAATGGTTATGTTGGTGGGTTTATGGACTACCCTGACGGCGCTGTCGGTGGTATTCACGCTCTGACCGCCCGGACCGGACGAGCGAAAAACATCAATCCGCAAATCTTCATCCTTAATTTCCATTTCCTCGGCCTCGGGCAATTCAGGAATAACTTCAACTAAAGCAAAAGAAGTGTGGCGCATCGCTTCCGCGTCAAAAGGCGAAATCCTGACCAAGCGATGCACGCCGGACTCGCTGCGCAAATACCCGTAAGCCCATCTGCCGGAAATGCTTATGGCCGCGCTTTTTATGCCTGCCTCGCTGCCTGTATTTCTGTCTAAAAGCTCAGCTTTCCAGCCCTTTTTTTCAGCAAAGCGCAAAAACATCCGCTCCAGAATCTCGGCCCAATCCTGGGCGTCCACTCCGCCAGTGCCGGCATGAATTGATATAATCGCGTTATTCTTGTCGTATTTACCGGAAAACAACACAAAAAATTCCAGCTTTTCCAATTGTTTTTTTAACTCACTGTATTTCGCGCGCGCGTCTTCGTCAATTGAACTGTCTTTTTCGTTTTCCGCCACAGCCACTAATTCTTCCAAATCCCTTATTTCCTTTTTTAAATCTTCCCACCTCTTAACTTCTGATTCCAATCCTTCCAGCTTCCGGCCTGTTTCCACGGCGTGCTCGCGATTATTCCAAAAATCCGGCTTGCTTGCTTCCAATTTCAAATTTCCAATTTCAGAAATCTGGCCGTCAATATCTAAAAGCTCCCAGATGCCCAGGAGCCGTTCTCGCAATTCTTCAATTTGCTTAAGTATGTTTTCCATAAAAATATAATGCTAATCCGCAAACTATATGCAAATACCGCAAATTCTAATAATGCGAATTAACATTAATTGGTTATTTGCATAATTCGCAATTTGCGGTATTTGCATCAATTTGTAGATTCGCATTATTATAACCCGTATTTCTCTATATTCTCATCAGCCAGTTTTTGGATATATTCTATTTGCTGTTTGCCTTCTTCTGCCGCGAATAAATGCTTAAACCTGCCTTGCGGCTTTAAATATTCTTCCACTTTCATTTTCGGCTGTGGAATTTTCATGGCATTAACCAATTTTCCGTCTACATATTCAACTATCGGATAATGCCCGGTTTGAGCGGCTAATTTGCCTAATTTAATTGTTTTGTCCGAAACCATTTTCCAGCCCGGAATGCAGGGAACTAAAATCTGAATATAAGCAGGACCGTCCATAGTCAACGCTTTTTTAACCTTGCTCGTGATGTCGGCTAAATATCCGGTTGTTGTCTGAGCCACATACGGCAAATGGTGCGCCAAAGCGATAGCGATCATGTCTTTCTTTCTTTGATGAGAACCGATTGCGTCAATGGTGTTCGCCTTGCCCGCCGGCGTGGTGGTGGTGTTGGCGGCCCATGGAGTGGCTCCGCTCGCCTGTATCCCTGTATTCATGTACGCTTCATTGTCATAGCAAACATACAAAATATTTTCTCCTCTTTCCCACATGCCTGAAATCAAACCAAAGCCGATGTCAAAAGTGCCGCCGTCTCCGCCTTGGGCAACAACTTTAACCTCACCCCCGGCCCCTCTCCTTCGCAAGGAGATGGGAGCATGTTTTTTATTATAATCTAACGCCGCTCTCACTCCGGATGCGACAGCCGCGGCATTTTCAAATAATGAATGAATCCATGGCACTCCCCATGCGCTTTCCGGATAAGGAGTGGTTGTCACTTCCAAGCATCCTGTGGCATTGGCAATTATTGTATTTGGTCCAAGCGCTTCAACAACCGTGCGCGCCGCAATCAACTGCCCGCAGCCGGCGCAAGCCCGATGGCCGGGAGCTAATAGTGGTTTTGCGTTAGATTTAATGATTGCTTTATTTGGCATAAAATAATTAATAATTTGCAGTTAATTTAAAAATTATTTAATTAACGAGTTAATGAGTTAGCGAGTTGTTGTTTAAAATTTAATTAACTCGTTAACTCTTGAACTCGTTAACTAAAAAACTAAATAATTTTTAGTTGATTGCCATCGCTTGCTTAAATTCCCGGCTTGCTTTTAGTTTATCAAACTGCCCGACAAGCTTGGAAGCGTCCAGTATTTCTATTAAAATCGGCTTATTGCTTTTTGATAAATGAATAATAAAATTGCCGAATTCATGGGCATGGCTGATCGGCCCCTTGGATAATTCAATGCTTATGATGTTTGATTCCGGATCGTAGATCATATTTGATGTGATGCTAATCTGCGAATAAATGCGAATGCCGCTAATTGCTAATACGCGAATACATAATCATTAGCAATTCGCCAGATTAGCATTTATTCGCAGATTAGCATCATGCTTTTACTGGATAAAATGTAATAACTCGCATTACCCCATTATCTTTCTGATAAACCGCCTTAATATCGTCTTTGCGCGCCGCCAAATATTTTCCTTTCTTGCTGATTTTATCAGGCAACTTAACAACATCCTCTATCTGCTCTTTGGTAAAATAGACTTTATGCTTGTTTAATATATCAAATTTTTGTTCAGCGTATTTTGTGAAATAGATCATGATGGTATTTTAGATTTATGATTTTAGATTTTGGATTTGATTTTTTTGTTTGTTGGATATTTTTTAATAACCGCGCGAGCAAGCATTTCAAGCTTTTCTCTGACTTCCTTTGATTTTAAAACTTCATCAAGCATTGCCTCTTCTTCATTAATATCAATTTTTGTATTATTATTTAGCTCCGGCATACTTTTTCATCTCTTCAGTAATTACATCAATATGATAAGTAATTTCCTTTTTAGAAATATTTGCTTGACTTCCTTTGAAGTATAAAGCAACAGGTGTTATTAAATTATCTATTTCTACTAATAAAATAATTAACCTAAAACCGCCACTTTTACCTTTGCGTAGATCAGAAGATTTTAATCTTATTTTATACACATGATGGCCAAGATTTATAGCATTATTCTTATCAAACATCTTTAAAGAATTAATGACATCATTTAATAGATTTTTGTGTTTTCTAAAATACGATTTGATTTGCTTTTTAAAATGGCTGGATATTAAAATCGTCATGGTTATTTTAAGTCAGCAAATTGCTCCTCCACTGAAGGAAGTTTTTTGCCACCATAAATTTGATGGATAGTTTTGCTAAGTTTTTGAGCTGACTGCGCGAATTTTTCTTCCTCATTTAACGCAGGATGTTTTATTTTAGTAACAAGATCCATGGCGGCAAACCTAAAAAACTCCGCTTTGCTGGCAAAGCCGTATTCTTTAATTGCTTGATTAATTTTTTGTTCCAATGGTTTAGAAACCGCAAAATTTACAATAGACATATAGTTTGTATATAAATTTAATATTAAATCTATATATAATAATAGCAGATATGTTTTTTATGTCAAGATGTAATTTTAACTACACGAATTCATTATAAAAAAGAATGCGAATCATACAATTCTTCTTTAAAAATAATTCTTGTAGTTCTTGTCTAACTGGCAGAATCCCCTAACGAGAGATTCTGCCGCGGCGAAAAATTATTTGCACTTTATATTATAAATACTCATAATAGGACCCTCTGCTTTACACTCCCCGCTACAACATTGAATACAACATTGCTTTGTTTCACAATCCCAATTACTACTAGTGCTATATGACGATACTCCGCATTCATAATTTGATGATTTGCAATTTTTAATTGCTCCTTTTTCAGAACATTTATCTTCTCCTTCGCCAGAAACACAAGTACAAGTTTCGAGTTGTATGTTTCCACAGCTAAACATATGTTCTTGTGTTTCATAATCTAAGTGTTGACTATTTGTACATCCTTGAGCTCCGCTCTCTTGACTATTATCCTTTACATCCTGTATCGTCGTAATCTTAAAATTCACCAAATCCGGATTAACCGTGTATAGGATAGTATAAGAAGCCAGAGTAAGAACAAGCCCGGTTAAGGCCGCGCCGATCCATGACTTGGCATTGCCGATTCTTTCCGCATTTCCTCCGGCGGTAATCCATAAAACTCCGCCAAACATTAAAACAACCGCGGCCAAAATTCCGACTATGCCGATAGCGTATTTGTAAATGGCGTTTATGTATTCGCCAATCATTGCCGTTGAATCGCCAACAGTTTTTTGCGTACCTTTTTGAAAATCATCGCCTATTCCAACTTGTGGGACAAAATAAACCTTTTTTTCTTCAGCTTGGCTCGGCGCTGGAACAGCTAGCAAAAAAATTAATCCTGCCAACTGAAGAATAAAAGCCAATAGAAACATTATTGTTAAAATTTTAGAAAATAATTTTTGCATATATTTATTATAAAATTTTAATTGTTTAGTCAATTCGTTAACTCTTTAACTCGTTAACTCGTTAACTAAATAATTTTTTAATTAATTTATCCGACAAACCTAACCCCATCATCACCTTTCTTTACTTCTTTAATAATCCTCTCAACCATCTCGCCGGTAATATCCCGCCCGCCCAAGCCGACTATAAAACTTTGAATTTTAGCTTTAATTTTGCCTTGAGCCGCTGATTTAATATCAGACGCAAGCGGACCCATCTCACCTAAAGTAATTGCTTTATCTAACACGGCAATATATTTCGCTTTTTTGATTATTTTTACAATTTCATCCGCCGGAAAAGGACGATAAGACTTTATTTTTAAAACTCCAACCTCACCCCCTACCCCTCTCCTTCGTAAGGAGATGGGAGATTTGTATTTATCAACCGCATCTTTAATCGTGCCGACTACCGAACCCATGGCAACTAAAATTATTTTTGGTCTGAATGAACCATAATATTCCACCAAGCCATTGTCAATAATTGTTTTCGTGTTTTCGTGTTTTCGTGTTTTTGTGTTTTTGTGTTTTTGTGTTTTTGTAATTATTTCATGGTATTTTTTATATTCTTCGTTAATTAAATCTATGCTCGCAGTCAAGTCATCATGCAGCTCCTGCCTTATTTCCATATAATAAGCAGGCGAGGCAAAAGCGCCCATTGTTACCGGATTGGCCGGATCTAAAAATTGTCCTTTTTTCGGCTTGTAATCCGGCAAATATTTTTTAATCTGCTCTGCTTCCGGGACAACCACTGAATCATAAGTATGCGTTAAAACAAAACCGTCAACATTAACAATAACCGGCAGATTTGTCTGCTCTGCTATTTTGTAAGCCATAATATGCTGATCAACCGCTTCCTGGTGATTTTCCGCGAACAGCATAATCCAGCCGGCGTCGCGGACAGTCATGGCATCCTGATGGTCGTTCCAGATAGTAATCGGCGCCGACACTCCCCTGTTGGCGCAAGTCATCACAATCGGCAAGCGCATTCCGGCTATGTTAAACACGACTTCAGCCATTAGCAAAAGCCCCTGCGAGCTGGTCGCGGTATAAACGCGAACTCCCGCGGCGCTGGCGCCTTCAATGATTGAAGCGGCCGCGAACTCGCTTTCCGCCCGCACATATTCATAATCCGCCTCTCCGTCAGCTTTAAATTTAGCCAAATCTTCCACAATATGAGTCTGCGGCGTAATCGGATAAGCGGAAATAACCGCCGGCTTTATATTTTTTATGGTTAACGCAATAGCGCGAGATCCTTCTAATATTTGTTTCATAATTTAATATATAATCCGAATCTACGAATTATATCCAAATGCTCCGAATAGCTGCGAATCAAATTAAAGCTATTTGGATAATTCGTATTTGGGGCATTCGGATACATTCGTAAATTCGGATTATACTTATTTTTTATCTAATTCCATCTTAATCGCCTTCACCGGGCATTCTTCGGCGCAGATTCCGCATCCTTTGCAGAAATTATAATCCGTTTTCGGCTTTAAACCGTTTTTCCCTGATACCATTTTTATGGCGTTTTCCGGGCAAACCCTTGAGCAGGTACCGCAGCCAATGCATTTTTTAAAATCTGTCCAGGGAATATAGGTGCGCCAGCCGCCAGTTTTATTATTTACGGTTGAGCTTGGTTTTGCGGTTATGTTCATATTCTCTCGCGTAACGCGTAACGTGGAACGCATAACGCATTTATTAAAAATAATAAAATTCAATACTCTATGCTCTATTATACACTCGTTACGCGTTACGCGTTACGCGTTACGCGAGTATGCTTTCTTAATCGCTTGAATATTTTTATCTGTTATTTCAGCGCCTTTTTCGCCAAACTTCTGCTTGATTGCTTTTTCAAGCGAACTCAAGCTGACTAAACCGGCAACTTTCGCGAACGCTCCAAGAATAACCGTATTAACCAGATTTTTGCCGATTATTTCAAGAGCGATTTTAGTGGCGTCAATCGGATAAACCCCGCACCTTTTAAGCAGTTTTTCGTAATTTCTTTCACTAAAATTTTTATTTTTTTTAGAACTCTGCTTAAAAGGTGCGGGGTAAATATTCTTCTCGGGTAAATTAATCCCTTGTTTTTTAATTTCGCTTTTTGTCTTTGCCGTATTGATTATAACTAAAGTATTTTTATCGCAGCCATGCGCGACATCAATCGTATCAAGCAAGGTTGAATCTTGTATTATTAAAACATTCGGATGATAAACATGCTCGCGCGTTCTAATCGGCTTGTCGTCTATTCTGGCGTACGCTTCAATCGGCGCGCCTGTTCTTTCCACGCCAAAAGAAGGAAATGCCTGCGCCTGCTTTCCGTCGTTAAAAGCCGCTATCGCGATGAGTTCCGCCGCGGTAACAACGCCTTGACCCCCGCGGCCGTGTATGCGTATTTGGAACATAGTTTTTATGAAAATATGAAATAATGAAAATATGAAATTATTTTATATAAACCTTATTTTGATTTTGCAAAAAATTAATATACCCGTTGATTTTCCATTCTGTCTTTTTGCCTAATTCATAAAGTTCTTTAAATTCTTCCGCGCTAATATAACTTTGATCTTTAGCCGTATATAAATGATCAATAGTTTCTAATGTTGATCCTCTGGAAATTCTACAAAATTGTATATTCTCCTGAAAATTATATCTACCATATCCTTCGGCAATATTTGCAGTAATTGAAATAGCAGACCTTTTTATTTGTTGAGTTAAACAAAACTTTTCTTCATTTGGAAATTTTTTACTAATTATGTAAATTTTATTTTTAAACTCTCTTCCTGTTTGCCATGCCCCAATGTTTTCAAAGGATTTGTATTGATTTAATTTTATGGTTTGTTCCATATAATTATAAAAATACGAGAATATAAAAATATTTAAAATAATTTTTTAGATTTATTTTCTTAATTTATAGATATTTTCATAATCTTGTATTTTCATAATTTCATATTCTAGTATTCTCGTATCAACTCCTCCACCACCCCCGCGAACACCTCATACGGTATATCCCCTTTAACCATATATCCATTTATAAACCATGTCGGCGTGCCTGCGACTCCCAGCTTCTCTCCTTCGGCGTAATCTTTTTGAATTTGCGCGGCGTATTTATCGCTATCCAAACATTGGCTGAATTTAACAGTGTCAGCGCCGATTTGCTTGGCTAATCCAACCAGCTGATCCTTGGCCGCGCCTTGATTTTGAAAAAGTTTATCGTGCATCAGCCAAAATAATCCCTGCTCCCCGGCGCATCTGCCTGCCATGGCCAAGCTCAAAGACTCTTCATGCATTGGATAATCCCTAAAAATTATTTTTACGTCATCTTTATGCTTAACGCTTATTTCTCTTATTTTGGAAAAAGAATTTTTACAGTAAGAACAAGCAAAATCGGCAAATTCCACGATTGTTACTTTCGGCTTGGCGGAACCGATCCAATAATTGCCATCGCCTTCCGCGGAATATTGCTTGCCGTTGATAACTGATTGGCTTAAAATATTCCGGTTAGCCGGCTCCCCGCTTTTTATTTTTCGCGCAACATCAAATACATAAAACCCGGAAGCGACAATAAGCGATAAGATAAAAATCGCGAAAATAATCAATAAAATGCCCCACCATTTTTTATACCAAAATTTATTAGTTTTCAACATTGATAAATTATGATTTTTAGATTATGATATAAATAGATTATAATGCGAATCCGCAAATTTATGCAAATACTACAAATTACGAATTACGCAAATAATTAATTAGCTAATTCGCATTATTAGAATTCGCAGCATTCGTATATAATTTGTAGATTCGCATTATTATAATTATTATAGCATTTTTCTATGAATAAACAAAATTCATTGGATGAGCTGCAGCGGGATGTTGAAAAAAAGCATGACAAACGCGTTAAGCGGAAAGTGCCGGTTATGAAAGTTGATGGAGCGAAGGCAAAGCAGCTGCAAAAAATTATTATTAAAACTAATAAAATTTAATTATTAATAAAGCCCAACCGATTGGACACATTCGGGCAAGCCGCAGAAGAGATGAAAAAAATATTCCCTTCCGCGCCTGCTATTATTAGCAAGGGCGATTATGCTAGCAAAAAAGCATGGGGGCTGTTAGCCAGCATAGATCTTTATGAATGCGACCCCAAACTGATTAAAAGCCCAAAGGCGATAAAAAAATTTGTCGTTGAGCTTTGCGAGGTTATTAAAATGAAAAGGCATGGCGATCCTTTAATAGAGCGCTTTGCCGAAGGATTATTGGAGGGGTATTCCATGATACAATTCATAGAAACATCTTCAATCACGGCGCATTTTGACGAAGAAAAAAACAGGGCGTTCGTAGACATTTTCAGCTGCAAGTATTTTAACGCGAAACAAGCCATGAAATTTTGCCAAAAATTTTTTAAGGCAAGCGGCTATAAAATACAAACTTTAATTAGAGACTAAACTTGATGGCGCTAAAAGAATATCAGGTTAAAAGAAAATTCAATAAAACCACTGAACCAAAAGGAGAAATTAATAAAAAAAATTTGTCCCGTTTTGCGGTGCAAAAGCATCAGGCGCGAAATCTGCATTATGATTTTCGTTTGGAAATGAACGGCGTTCTTAAGTCCTGGGCAGTGCCCAAGGGAGTGCCTGAAGCAAGGGGCGTAAAACGGCTGGCTGTGCAGGTTGAAAACCACCCGGTGGATTATATAAATTTTTCCGGCATAATACCGGAAGGCGAATACGGAGCCGGCGAAGTCAAGATATGGGACAAAGGAAATTGGAAGCTAATCAGCGGAAGCTTAACAACCGGCAGCATGAAATTTATTCTGAATGGTAAAAAATTAAAAGGAGAATACGCGATCTTTCAGCTTAAAGATAATAAAAAAAATTGGCTCATTTTTAAAATTTAAAGAATATAGGAATTAAGCTTTTGAATACTAAATTTTTAAAGCCATTGTTTTGTCTATTTGGAAAATCCCTGCAGACATTGTTAAATTGTTACATTGTTAAATTGCTAACATTAAAACAATTTAACAATTTAGCAATGTAACAATTCAGATATTAATATAAGCGATAGCTGTATATGTAAAATGTGTATAAATTATATTCAAACGCGTAATTCCTAAAACTAATAAAATAATTTTAACGCTCGATACATATCTCGGGCGTTTGCTTTTTAAACGGCTTTGGGCTAAAATATAGTATATGAATAACGAATTAGGAATTAGGAATTATGGTTTTTAAAATTGTAATTTATTGTTTTATTATCCATAATTCCTAATTCATAATTCATAATTCATAATTCAAAAACTAATGAACTACATTATAGTTATCGCTTTAATTTTGTTTTCAGCGCTTTTTTCCGGGCTTACTCTGGGATTTTTTAGTTTGAACCGCGACGATCTAAAAAGAAAAGCGCATCTTGGGGACAAACGGGCAAAAAAAATTTATAGCTTGCGCAAAAACGGAAATCTTCTGCTCTGTACTTTGCTTATAGGAAATATCGCGGTAAATTCCGCTATTTCTATTTTTTTGGGATCAATCGCCAGCGGTGTAACCGCCGGAATCACGGCTACCGGTTTAATAGTAATATTCGGAGAAATAATTCCGCAAGCCAGCTTCTCGCGCCATGCCTTAACGCTTGGCGCGAAATTCGTCTGGCTGGTGCGGATTCTGGTGATTATCTTATATCCTGTTTGCTGGCCGCTGTCTAAAATACTGGACAAGATTCTGGGGGATGAAATGCCGACAATTTATTCCAAGCATGAAATAGCAAAACTGATAGAAGACCACGAAGACTTGAAAGGAAGCGATGTTGACCGCGATGAAGAAAGGATTATCAAAGGCGCCCTGTCTTATTCGGAAAAAACCGTAGAGGACATAATGACTCCCCGCACGGAAGTTATCCTGCTGCAAGCGGATCAAATTCTGGACAAAAAAATAATAACCAAAATTAAAAAATCAGGGCATTCAAGAATACCTATATATGAAAAGGATCCGGATGATATTATCAGTGTTTTATACGTAAAAGACATGCTGGGAGAAAACCTGAAAAATAAAACAGCCGGCGAGATCGCGAAAAGAAGCGCGATTTTCGTAGATTGCGGCAAGCCGTTAGACGACTTGCTCAATGAATTCAAAAAGAAAAAAAATCACTTATTTATTGTCTTAAATCAATTCGGCGGAATTTCAGGCATTGTTACCATTGAAGATGTGCTGGAAGAAATAATCGGCGTGGAGATAGTGGATGAATTTGACGTATATGAAGACCTGCAAAAGGTAGCAAAGAAAAAAGCAAAGAAAAAAAATCTTAACAAAGTCTAGATGTAATGCGAACCTTTTAATAATATAGAAACTTATAGAAACTTGCTCCTCGCTGTCGCTCGTCGCGAAATTTATAGAAACTTAATCGCAGTTTGCCAAGTAGCTATTTAATTTCCATAAGTTTCGCTCCGAAGCGAAGCTGAGGAGTAAATTTCTATTAGTTTCTTTTGAATATTCGCAATTAGCTGGTTAACATTTATTTGCAGATTAGCATTATATTATTTGTATGGATAACTACAACCACCAAAAAATTGAAAAAAAGTGGGCGGAAAAATGGGTTAAGGATAAAACTTTTACGCCGGATCTGAAAAAAGCCAAAAATCCTTATTACGCGCTGTTTATGTTCCCCTACCCCAGCGCGGAGGGTTTGCATATCGGCAATTTTTACGCGTTTACTTGCGTGGATGTGATGGCGAAATATAAAAAATTGCAGGGCAAAGATGTATTTGAGCCGATCGGCTTTGACGCTTTTGGCATGCACAGCGAGAATTACGCCTTGAAAATTAACGAAACCCCGAGAAAAATGCTTAACCGAACCATAGCTAATTTTAGGAACCAGCTAAGCTCGGCCGGATTGGGATGCGATTGGACGCGTGAAGTGGATACGACAGATCCTGAATATTATAAATGGACTCAGTGGATATTTGCCAAGCTTTTTGAAAAAGGCCTGGCTTACCAAAAAGAAGCTCTGCTGAACTGGTGTCCGGGCTGTAAAACAGTCCTGGCTGACGAGCAGATTGAAAACGGGGTCTGCGAAAGATGCAAAACCGCTCCGGAAAAAAAGATCATGAAGCAATGGTTTTTTAGAATAACCGCTTACGCCCAGCGCCTGCTTGACGGCCTGGAAACAATGGACTGGTCGGATATTACCAAGCACGCGCAGAGGAATTGGATTGGGAGATCGGAAGGAGCGATGATTAAGTTTGAAGTAAGAAGTAAGAAGTTAGAAGTAAAAAAAATCATTGAAGTCTTTACTACTCGCCCGGATACTTTATTTGGGGCGACTTATTTTGTCATGTCTCCGGAACATCCTCTTGTTGAAAAGATAACTTCTCCCGAGCAAAAAAAAGAAGTGGAAAAATACATTAAAAAAACAGGGGCAAAATCCGACCTTGAGCGCGCTGAAGCCAAAGAAAAAACAGGAGTATTTACCGGCGCTTACGCCGTGAATCCGGTAAACAATGAAAAAATTCCTGTCTGGATCGCTGATTATGTCTTAATGGGCTATGGCACCGGCGCGATTATGGCAGTGCCGGCGCATGACGAGCGGGATTTTGAATTTGCCAAGAAATATGGTTTGCCGATAAGGCAGGTTGTGGCGGGAAAAACACAAAAACACAAAAACACAAAAACACAAAAACACTGTTTAATTATTCATGGTTCACCGCGGTGTGACAAAAGTAAAGATACGGATTATACACCCGATAATATAAAGCACTGGCTTGGCTGGTTAAAGAAAAGATTAGAAAATAATAATTATAAGGTATATAATCCGCAAATGCCGACTCCGTGGGAGCCGGATTATCAGGAATGGAAAAAACAAATTGATAAATTAGATATTAACGAAAATTCTGTGATTGTTGGCCATAGCGCTGGCGGCGCGTTTGCTGTTCGCTGGTTGAGTGAAAATAAGAAAAAAATTGACAAATTAATACTTATTGCAGCCGGCAAGACTATTACAGATGATAATAAGAGATTGCATAATTTTTATGATTTTAAAATTAATCAAAATATAAAAAATAGAGTTAATAAAATAATTATTTTTGTTTCCGAAGATGAAAAAAAATATAGAATAGCAAGCGCTAAATTATATCAAAAAGAATTGGGCGGTGAATTGCAGATATTAAAAGATAGAGGACATTTCACTGTTGCAGCTAGCCCAATCAATAAAGAGTTTCCAGAATTATTAGAAGAAATTCTAAAACAAGAATGTTTTGCCGGCGATGGCATAAACATAAACTCTGATTTTTTAAACGGCTTAACAACTAAAGAAGCAAAAGAAAAAATAATTCAATGGCTGGAGGAAAATGAACTGGGCAAAGGAACTGTGAATTATAAATTGCGCGACTGGTGCATTAGCCGGCAAAGATACTGGGGTCCGCCTGTGCCGATTGTTTACTGTAATAAATGCGGGGTTCAAGCCGTGCCTGAAAAAGATTTGCCGGTGGAGCTGCCTGAGATGGAAAAGGGCTGGGAGCCGGCCGGAGACGGACGCGGACCGCTGGCCAAAGTAAATAAATTTATGAAAACCACTTGCCCGAAATGCGGCGGTCCGGCCGAACGCGAGCCGGATGTAATGGATAATTTTTTAGATTCTGCATGGTATTACTTCCGCTATATTTCTCCGCGCGACAACAAAAACATATTTGATAAAAAATTAAGCAAAAAATGGCTGCCGGTGGATCTGTATGTCGGCGGCAACGAACACGCAGTACTTCATCTGATGTACACCCGCTTTATCGCCATGGCTTTTCATGATCTTGGTTTAATTGATTTTGACAATCCTTTTAAAAAATTCCGAGCCAACGGCATGATCCTGAAAGACGGCAAAAAAATGAGCAAGTCAAAAGGCAATGTCGTCAGCCCGGAAGAATACGGCGCCAAAGTCGGCTATGACGCGCTAAAAACTTATCTTTTATTTTTGGGGCCGTTGAATGAAGACCGATCATTTAGCGATGCGGGCGTGCAAGGCGCCAAGCGCTGGATGGAGAGGATAGATCGGCTTAAAGAAAAAATTCACCCCGTTAAATATGTATCGCCCCGTGAAACCGCTTCGTGGCAACGGGGCAAACTTGACGGCGGTCTTAAACTACCGTCTGTAGCTAATTCATTTAACGGGGTAAAGAATAATTATGAAGATGATAAAAAAATAATAAAAAAACTGCATCAAACCATTAAAGCGGTAACAGACGATTTTGAAGATCAAAAATACAACACGGCAGTGGCTCGCCTGATGGAGCTTACCAACAGCTTGAGCGCGGAAAAAAATATTTCCGGTAAAACTTGGGAAAAATTCTTAATTCTTATCGCTCCTTTCGCGCCTGCCTTAGCCGAAGAGCTGTGGTCCTCCTTCGCTAAAGCTACGGCGGATGAAAGCAAAAAATGCAAACAGTCAATTTTCAATCAAAGGTGGCCGAAACATAATCCTAAATTAATTAAAGACGATATTATTAATCTTGTGATTCAAATCAACGGCAAATTGCGCGATACTATTGAGGCGCCAATTAATATAAGCGAGAAAGAAGCGCAAAAAATCGCTTTGGAGAGTGATAAGATTAAAAAGTGGACGAACGGCAAAAAAATTATTAAAGTGATATTTGTTAAGGGGAAACTAGTGAATATTGTAATAAAATAAATTGTTAAATTGCTCAATTGTTAAGCGGAGAAGATTTTGAAAAACAAATGAAGACAATAAAAGAAGAAAAAATCCCCATAAAAATATGGCTGGACGATATTGAGCCGGGCGCGGAAAAGCAGGCAAGAAATATCGCCAATCTGCCCGGAGCATTCCACCACATCGCCATTATGCCTGACGCCCATGTGGGCTATGGCATGCCTATCGGCGGAGTTTTAGCCACTGAATATATAATCGCGCCCAACGCGGTGGGAGTTGATATCGGCTGCGGCATGATTGCCGTAAAAACTTCTATCAGGGAAATTGACGAATATTCTTTAAAACAAATTTTAAATCAGCTGCGCGGAAACATACCAACCGGCTTTACGCACCATAAACAGGCGCAAAGCTGGGAAGGGTTTGACAGGGCGCCGGATGTTCCTGTAATACAAAAAGAGCTTGATTCCGCGCGCAACCAGATTGGCACATTAGGCGGAGGCAACCATTTTTTGGAAATTTTACGGGAAATTGATGATTCAAAATGGCAAATAAAAAGCAATGGCAATGTTTGGCTGATGCTTCACAGCGGCTCCCGCAATTTCGGCTATAAAACAGCGAATTTTTTCCATAGAAAAGCCAAGCAATGCTGTGAAAGTAATAACATAAAATTGCCTGACAAGGACTTGGCTTTCTTAAAATTAGATTCCCAAGACGGGCAAGATTATTGGCAAGCCATGAATTATTGCCTGGAATTCGCCCAAGCTAACCGCGATTTAATGGCAAAGCGCTTCATGGATATTTTTAGCAATATTACCAACTGTGCATTTATAAACTTTGCCCTGGAGCGCGGCTATAAAAGTGAAATTAAAGAAAAATATATCAGCATCCACCACAACTACGCGGCAAAAGAAAGCCATTTCGGGAAAGAAGTTATTGTCCACCGCAAAGGCGCGACGCGCGCCTTTGCCGGCCAGATTGGAATAGTTCCCGGAAGCATGGGAGCGCCAAGCTTTATTGTAGAAGGACTGGGCAATCCTGAAAGCTTTATGAGCTGCGCGCATGGAGCCGGCAGAGCAATGGGTCGGCGGGAAGCCAATAAAAAATTAACAAAAGAGCAGGCCGACCAAGCGATTAAAGGAATAGTTTTCGCCGGCTGGCAGGGTAAATTTGACGAAGCGCCGCAAGCTTACAAAAATATTGAACAAGTGATAAAAAACCAAAGCGATTTGGCAAAGCCCATAGTCAAATTAAAGCCGATGGCTGTTATGATAGGACAATAGATCGCATAACGCATAACTCGTAACGCATAACGACCTGTCTTATTAACTCACCTGACACGCAAACTTTACAATACTTTACTTTAAAAAAATTTATTAGTTTTTAAATACAATAATTAGAAGCTTTAATTCCACAACTCGTTACGCGTTATGCGTTATGCGTTATGCGTTATGCGTTACTTCAACGGCAATTTATCCCAAGGTTTTGTCGCCTTGTTTTCCGGCAGAATGATCCAATTCGCCGCCGGCGGCTTGATTGGCTTGTTTCTGCCGATTTTTTTATTAACCAAGCTAAACTATCAAGTTGAATATGTATTTTTGTATTATATCGCCGGCCATGTAATTTATCTCTTAATCCTGCCGATAGGGGCTCAGCTTTTAAATAAAATAGGCCTGCGCCGCTCCCTTCGGCTTAGCGTGATTATGGACGGGGCGTTTTATACCTGCCTCTTCTTTTTGGACAAAAATCCTAATCTATTTTTAATATTATCCGTGGTTGCCTTAACTTTTTCTCGCATGCTGTTTTGGCTGCCTTTTCATACTGATTTCGCCAAGTTCACGGACAAGCGTAACAGAGGCAAGGAAGTAAGCTTGATTTGGGCTACTCACTCGTTCTTAAGCGTACTTATGCCGATAGCCGCCGGATTTTTAATAATGCGGTTTGATTTTGACATAGTTTTTGTTATCGCGATAATTCTTTACTTATCAGCCGGCATCCCGTTTTTAGCGCTTCCCAGAACACACGAGAGTTTTAGCTGGGGAATTTTGGAAACCTGGAAAAAATATTTTGCGAAAGAGAATAGAAAGCTTATTCTCGCGAACACGGCCAATGGCGCGGAAAGCTCTGTCGGACTGATTATATGGCCTATTTTTATTTGGCAAATATTTAACGGCAATTACTTGGAAGTTGGCGCGATATCATCATTAATCATCTTTGTTTCTATTATTCTTCAACTAATCGCGGGGAAATATACCGATCTTTTTAATAAAAGAAAGATGCTGCATTGGGGAACCGCGCTATACGCCATTGGCTGGCTGGGAAAAATATTCGTCTTAACGGCATCTCAAGTTTTTTTTATCGGAACATACCATGTTTTCACGAAAATTTTCAAAGACACGCCTTTTGATACATTAAATTATGAAATGATGGCTGACCGCGGACATTATGTTGATGAATATACTGTTTTAAAAGAAATAGCCGTTCAAATGGGAAAAATACTGATGCTGATTTTTGCCATTTTAGTGGCTTTAAACTTCGGGCTTAACTGGACTTTCGCCTTGGCGGCCGTTGCCTCGCTTTTTATTAATTTGATGTAAACACTCAAATCTACAAATAGCACTCAAATCTACGAATGCAATGCAAATCTACAAATAAAAACTCGCGCTTAAAAATAGCAAACGAGTTTTACAAAGCAAAATGTCGCTTTAAATATTATCTTGAAGCGCTAATCACGACATCTAATTCAGCATCCGGAGCGCAAACGGTAATTCGGCCATTGGTACTTTTGGCTATATGATAACCAGCCCCATTTGTGGTAGCACCGCTTGGATCATAAGGCATTGAGACCAGATATGTTTCATCGGTGGTTAGCGCGGAAAGGTCAACAATACTAGTGCAAACGCCTCCGGTTTTACATATTTCATTCGTTGCAGTGCCGGAGCAGTCGGCTGATGTAGGAATATTGGCGGGAAGAGTTCCGGTATTATCAACAGCATACTGATGCGCCGCGTTCAAATTTCCATTAACTTATGCGGCTTCGCCTACTTTAAATTTTTAAAAGTCCGCTTTCTCTTTAATAGCTTGGGCTTCCACAGACATAAGGCATTGGCCATTAATCATACCGCCTCGTTCAATACTTAAAATCTTACATTTAATGCCGCCCTTTATCCACCCTGTTTTAGTGATGTGTAATTTTTCTTTCGCCTCAACATTACCTTCTGCCTTGCCAGCTACAATAATGCTGTTAGCCTTAATGTCAGCCTTGACCATGGCCGACTTACTAATCTTAACATTTTTAGTATTTTCAATCATGCCATCTATCTTGCCGCTCACAACCAAATCTGCCAGGGATGATAATTTTCCCTCAAGTTTGGCTGAAGAATCAATAATGGTAGTGGAATATTTATTTTTTCCAAACATATCTTGGTTTCCAGAATCTAACGCAACACTATGTAAAAGCTAATAATTGATTTATTACTGTTTAGTATTGAATTTAAGCTGTTTTTCCGGCTTTTTCGCCATCTTCCTTGCCCTAACATAATCTTCTTCTATCTCTATCTTTTTGGCTCGCGAACTTAAATAAGAATCGGTTTCCCACCAATCAATTCCCATTTCCTTAGCTTTATCCACTGAAGCTATCATTAACCTAATTTTAATTGTGAG
Source organism: Candidatus Falkowiibacteriota bacterium (assembly GCA_043802685.1). Lineage (GTDB taxonomy): Bacteria > Patescibacteriota > Patescibacteriia > Patescibacteriales > VMTK01 > VMTK01. The sequence continues at coordinate 24,496 of JAZDKT010000078.1, forward strand.
CAACTCCACATCAGCAAGTTTAATCTGGATGTCGCCGGCAATAACAATGCCTTTGTCTAAAACGCGCTCTAAAATATCAGCTAAATTCGTAGCTTCTATACCATGGCTAATTTGTTCTGACATAAATTTTTTTTAATATTTATAATTGTTTAGTCCTAATAATTTTATTACATTAAATTGCCCAGGGGTCCTAAATCTAAATTCAATTCTTCATCTTCAATTCCAAAAACCGTTTTTAGCTCCTGCATTTTCTTCTCCATGGCTTTAAAAGTCATTCCTAACTTTTGAATTTCCGTATTAGAAAGAGATCCTTTTTGCATCCGCCTAATAACCTCTTTTTCCATTAACCTCCTTAATAACTCCACGAGAGTTAAAACTAATTTTGCTATGCCTTGTTCCGCTTTTTGGGGATTATCAGCATCAATGAGCTTGGGAATACTTGCTTCTGCCCTCTTTATTTCTTGCTCCAGCTTGGCAATATATTCTAAATCTTCCTTGGTTGGTTCTCGGCTGGGATAATAATCAGTCCCGGCGCTTTTCCAATTTTTACCGGACATTTCCTCTACTTTAGAAATAGAGGTTAGAAGAACTCTTAATCCTAAATATATAAGATCTACATCAGCTACTCTTATTGCTACATCCCCGTTTATCACAGCCCCTTTTTCAAGAACTTTATCTAAAGCATCAATAAGAGTTACTCGCTGTTCTTTTGGTTTGGATAAAATTATTAGTGTATTTGCCATTTAATAAAATTGTAAGGCGGCCATGGGCCGCTATACTCAAAATTAAAACCTTTAGATTTATATTCTTTATTTAATTTATTAATTTCTCTTGCAAAGTCTTTTAATTTTTCTTCTGAAATAAGAAAAATCGCATTTAAAATCATGGGCAAAGATTTACCTGTCAATTCTTTTTCTAAAATTTTACCTTTGGTTCCAGCAACCGCGCATTCTTTTAAATTTCTAAAAAAACTGTCAATATAATTTTCCAAAGCTCTGTCTGCTTCCCTTAAAACAGCATCATCTATCTGCTTTTGCATAAAATATGCCGTTCCTTCGGGAAGCAGGGCTATTTCTGTTTCTTTTTCCAGAACCACCGGACTAACTCTTTTAACTTCATTACTAAAAGTTTGGCGGTTTAAATACGCCTTTACCGACCACTCTTGTTTTCCTGATAAATTTCTTAGATTTTCTTTGAATTTAAGGTAATATGTTTTAAGCATTTCCTTTATTTTTTCTTCGCTGTTAAAAATAGCGCCGAATTTCATGGGAATTGCCTCTTTTAATCTTTTATTTTTAAAGGGATTCTTTTCTGCTGGAAAAGGAGAAAATTGAAATTCCATCGCTTCCTCTATTACCTGCTCATGAATTTGAGCTTTTTCTTTTACCCATTTTAAATTTTCTTGCGCTTTATTTTGAATTTCTTTTGAGCTGAATTCCTTTAAAGAAACATTGCTAACCACTGCTTCTAAATCCCTGAAAAAGACAGTAAAAACTTGACCCCTATCAATTCCTTCTGCGGAAAATTTGGAATTAGTTTTTGCTCTAACGCAATAGAGATATAATCCCTGTTTCATAAAGTTTGAATAGCTTATTCTTCGCTGCTGATTCCAGTATCTACTCTTTTTCGCATTTCTTTTCGCTCATAGCCAAGTAAATTGCCTTTTGCATCTAGCCTAATGTTATAAATTCCTAACACATCCATCCCGTCCGGGATAGATTTCTTTTCAACAATTTCAACTTTAACTACCCATTCTTCGCCTTCTTTTTTAAATCCTATCCCGGCTGGCGAGGAAAAACCGGTTAAATCAGCCAGCTGTTTTTTTGCTTTCTCAACAAGCTCTTTCGGCTCAAGATTTGATTTTACATCATTAGAAATGTTCTTTATTGTTTTTGTCATAATAATATAAATTTAATAAATTATTTATTCTCCTATTTTTTCTAAAATCTCTAATCTCTCTAAAATTTCCTCTTCTTCTTTTTGATATTCTGCTTCAGTAATTTCTTCCATTTCCAAACGCATTTGAATATCCAAAAGCTCTCTCTTGAGTTTTTCAGGAGTATCTGTTAATTCTTCTGCCACCATATCATTAATCTTATGAACAACCCCCATAAATCCTCTGGCCGGGAGCAGTAATAAATCATCTATAATAAACATAAATTATATTCCGTATAATATTTTAGAAAAGCTATGCAATGAATCAATTCCTCTAATATCATGCGGTAATAAAGGAACTAAAATTAAATTCTTCAAGGGATATTGTTTTTTAATTATACCCAGATATTTTTCTTGACCTTTTCTTTTGGCTAAACAGAAATTGCATTTGGAAGCAGGATTTATAAAATTGGCAATAATATAATTATAATTAATATTCATGCTTTCTAAAGATCCGTCCAAATCTTCCATTTCTCTTATACCCATCTCCTCCGGAATGGTAATCATTAAAAATTCTGTTTTCGCGGAGCCAAATAAAATTTTCTGAATTTTTCTAATATCTCTGGATAAATTTACTGTTTTTTGAGCAATTCCTTCTAATTTTAATCCTTGATATTTGCGAAGTATTTTAAAAATACTTTTAAGCCATTCTCTAACCAAGCCGGGAAGTTCTAAGAATCTAAGCAAATGGCCGGAAGCGGCTGAATCCAAAACATAAATATCATATTTGCTCCCACCCGCCAAATCCATAACTTTTCTTAAAGCCATTAGCTCTTCAAGCCCTGGCGGAGAAAGTTCCATCAACTCTTCCATAACCTGCTGATCGTAAACCACTTCTGCTCCCGGTCCTGTAAACTTATTAAATAACTCCTTAATACTCTCTTTATATTCATCTTTAAAATCTCTAAGACTTTTTTGAGTATCTATTTCTATGGCAAAAAGGTTATTAAAACCTCTGATAGAAACTGCTTCCGCGGCCAAGGGAATGTCTTGATCAAAAATATTGGAAAGAGCATGAGCCGGATCAGTGGTGGTAATAAGAATTTTTTTTTCTTTATGCTTTTTAGCCAGTGCCATAGCCGTAGCTGCCGCTATTGAAGTTTTGCCCACTCCTCCTTTCCCGCCGCAGATGACAAAGCTTAAATCCTTTTTTAAAAACTTTGCCATTTTGCCTTGAGGAATTTCTGGAAATTCAGGCAATTTTTTTGGCAAAATAATCTCAAACTCCTTCTCCGCGAATAAAATCCGAGCGTACTCATTTAAAGAATCTTGACCCCTAATTTCAGCGGGGAAAAGTGGCATCTTCAAAATCTGATAATCTTTTCCGCCCGAGACGGATCCGCCTTTGGCGGAAAATTTTTCTTCAATCATTTTCAGATATTTTTCTTTTTCTTTTATTCTGGAAGCGCAAAGCGAGCATTCTCCTTCAACTGTTGCCATGCGATTAGCAATAATACTTTTTACTGAAATTTTCATTATATCCAAATCTTTAACTAATTCCTCTGTCTCTAAAATACTCATTGGTTCGGGAATAGTTACTGGCACAAATTCAGTTGTTTCCTGATTTTTTAAAAGTTTTTCCACTCTTTCTATATCAGCCAGGGTCTTTGTTAAAAATTTATCACACTCATCATCAATATATTTTCTTCTTATCCGCTTCATAATAAACCGATGTTTTGCCATCATCAGGTCTGCCGCTTTTATCCATCTTTTCATCGCTTGAGGCAGGGATAAAAGAATCTTAGTGTGCCCGGTAGGAGCGGTATCAAGAATAATCAGATCATATTCTTTTTCTAAAAGCTCAGCAATTTTAATAATAGCCATTACTTCATCCATGCCTGGCATAGCCAGAGAAGTAAATTGTTCTATGTCCTCACTGTCAAGATAAGTTCCCCGATCAAGTAAAATTTTTATAGTTTCTGAATGTTGCTTGCGAAAATCTTCCATTAATTCTTTAGCCTCCATCTCATAAGCCCAGATATTGTCTTGAATTTTAGTAATTTTATTGCCAACCTCTACATTAAAACTATCGCCAATGGAAGGGGCCGGATCAGTAGAAACTATTAAAATTCTTTTGGTCTTGTATTTTTGGCCTAAGTATAAAGCGGTTGCGCAAGCGCAAGTAGTTTTGCCGCTGCCGCCCTTGCCGCCAAAGACAATAAACTTCAATCTGTTATTAACAAGAAACTGATTTTTTGCCCTATTAGAAATTTTTGCTGAAATTTCCTTTTTCATATCTTTAAATGCAATTCTACAAAATTAAAAGCAGGAATAGGGCCAATATATATAAACTTAATTCTCTTATTGTACTTTTTGATTAAAACATGCACTCTTTTATCAAACTCTCTTTCATTTTTTTTTTGAAACCAAGAAAGCATAACTGAAAATCATTGAATCTCTCATCGGTTCTAAAAATCTTATCAACTCTCTTTCTTTAAACTTTACCGCTAATTCTTTTAAAGATTTCAAGAGCTCTCCGGCTTCCCTTTCCCTTTTAGAGTCAACTGCCTTTTGGATTAATTCACCTACGCCGGCAATTCTAAATTGATGGGGATTTTTCTGGGCGTTTCTTTTTGCAATTTGAATTTCTTGATTCTCCTCAACTATTTCTTGAAAAATACTTGGCATATCTTTCCAAAATGCCCTAATGCCCAATTCTACTCTCCCTTCCACTATTGGAAATGTTTCTAAAAATTCTTTTCTTTTTGGCTTTAATATTTTTTCTTTAACATCTTCCGCGCTCTTGGCCACTGTGCCAAAACGAACCGGTAAAACATCATATCCTTGTTTCATCACTTCTTCAATAACCTTTTGATGGCGGGTTAGGTGTTCTTTAATAAAAGAATACTGATCTTTTGCCGTGTCAGTGACTGCCATTGCCAATCCTCCTTTATTAATAGTATATACTTCTTTTCCTTCCTGCCCCGTTAGATATTTGTTCTCTTGATTCTTTTTATTCGCTCTTGTAATATCTAACGGGGCTTGCCGCAAAATTTTAAACTTTTGGGGCTTGCTTTCTTTAATAACACAATAAAGATATTTACCCTGATCTGAGTCTGATTGCCCCGCAGGCCTGTCATTTGGGACTCTGATTTGGGATTTTCCTTTTGCTTCAGCGGCCATAATTTTAATAATAATTGCTTTATAAAAATCTCTATTCTTGCGAAGTTGGTTTAGCCACAACAATGACCTGTTTTATAGCCACCACCAATCCGGCAGCTGCTATAAAAGCGATAAAATTTTCCAAAATTGAAGCGACTGCCAATGTTAATTTTCCAAGCTGTAAACCGCCGACTCCAATTAAAAGCAAGGTGATCACGGCCACAAGAAACGGAATGCTTTCTTTTTCTTTTACATTTAAAAATCCAACAATTAAACCTAAAACAAACAGAATAACTAATAGATACGGAATAGCGGCAAAGCCAGCCAGCACTGCAAACGCTATGCCTCCGATTAAAGCCCAGCGGCCAATAGTTGTAAGATTATATTTTAATGCCATATTTTTGAGATATTATTTGCCCTGCATTTTTTAAGCATTAAAATGAATAGACTTGCCGCGCAATTAGTCTCGCAACGCAATTTTATAATGCGAACTCTATAAAGAGTAATGCTTAAAAGATAAGTAGGGGTTATGAATTATAATAAAATTCGACCTTTAAAAATTATTTAATAATTAAAGAATTTCTTACATCTTCTTCCTTAAAAGAATATCTTTGATTCCTGTTTTCTCCAAAAAAACTGCCACAGCTTTTGCAATAACTTTTTAGAATACTATAAGCGCGAACTATTTTTTTCATTTGTTCTGCTGTTTCCTGATTATCTTGATGCTTATCCGGATGATATTGATGGGAAAGGGCATAATAAGCCTTTTTAATTTCTTCGGGACTAGCTTCCTCGCCCAGGCTCAATAATTTTCTTGCTTTATTTATTATTTCAAAATTACCTAAACTAAGATTAATATTAACAAAACTATAGGGGGGCATTGGGCCAATATACTTAAACCTTAATTTCCCTTCGTATTTTTTACCCAATTCTTGCATTTTACTATCCAATTCAAACTCTCTGGACTTCTCTATTAAGAAAGAAAAGTTGGCTATCATGTCCTCGCTGATTAATTTATTTAAGGTGAAGTCATGAGCCATGATTCTTAAGAATGCTTCAATGTTCTTGATATTAGTTTGCTTATAAGCTTCTGCCTGCCGCTGGATTAGTCTGCCTAACTTCAATTTAAGCGGCAGACCCAGAATACTTGTTTTGACGGACAACTGCTGTCTTAGCCCCTGAATTTCTGAATTAGTGTTAACTAATTCTTCAAGCAGCTTTTTTTGATCCCACCAGACTTGAACCGCAAACTCAACCTTGCCTGCTGTTGTTTTTAAAGCTGTTTTAAATTGAATATAAGCTTTCGCTAAAATACATTTTATTTCTTCATTATTAGGAGCAATAATCCCAAAAGCCATTGGCGCAACATTATAATCTTTCATTATTTCTTCATTCACTTGCTGGTGGATGGCAATATGCCTTGTTAGTTCTTTTTTATCTAAACGATCAAAATTAATAACCGGGGTATCTGAAACTGCCGCTGCTATATCTTGATAATTGAGAATGTTGATAACTTGATGATTAATTCCAATATAGCTAAGGCCGCTGGCATTGGCTTGGCCGAAAGCATCGCGGGCGGCTCTTTTATCTTTATTCTGCTCAATTACGCAATAAATATATTTCCCCATTTTTATCTAGTTAGAAAATTTTATTAGACTATGCCAAATTATCCATAGCAAGTATTTGCAGATATCGCGAGCAATAGCGAGCCAATATCCGCAAGAGCATCCCATTAATTTGTTCTTTTTCTATCAGCAATAGCGGCGATTAACGCTCCTTTGGCAACAGTATAAAGCGGATGCGGAGCCATCCTTACTTCCTTTACTTTTAAAGGAAAACTCGTTTTCCCAAGTATCTCTTTAAACCTTTCAATAAATCCCTGCGGATTTGCCGTACCTCCTGAAACAATTATCGGAATGGGAGTTTCAAATTCAGGAATTTTGCCCTTTTCTTCAACCTCTTTTTTTATTTGATCCAAAACATATTCAATCAGGTGATCATAATAAATAGAAAGGGCATGCTCAGTTTTAGTCATACTGCTTTCGCTCTTTTTAAGATTTAAAAAGTTTTCCTTAAAGGTAGTAATTTTGCTGATTGGCTCATTGGTAACAATGGCAACTTGTTCATCAATCCAGTCCCCGGCTTTAGCCACGCTGAAAGAAAACACCGGCGCAGACATTAAGGATAGGCAGACATTAGCCATTCCGCCGCCAAATGATATGCCCATGCCCGTAAAATTATCTTCTGCTAATTCAGAAAAAATTACCGCTAAACCCTCGTTCAAGGGCTTTGCTTGGTACCCCCATTTTTCAAGAAATCCTTTTATTATATTTTGATGGTAAATATTATCAAAATCCGCGTCAATTGGAGGGCCGGGAACAGAAAAATAACAAATTTCATTTTTTTCAGCAGGCGGCTCTAAAACGCTTTTTATTATCAATTCAATAATTGGCAATGCTTCGGTTTCTTTAGCGCTAATTACTCCGCTCTTTAGCGGTCTTCTGGTGTTGCCGCCAAAAACATTAGCAAACTTCATAGCATCGCTTCCCACCACATAAATTTTATCTTGACCCAGGACATATTTGACATTACTTTTTTCTAATATCCCTTGGGTAAATTCAGAATATTCAACATCGAAAAAAGCATCTCTTTGAGCCCTAAAACTTACCTGTGAATTTATTTTTTGAGCGCAGTAAATAAAAGCGGTGCCGACATCTAATCCTTTGCCCATTTGCGGTAAAACCAATTTATTTGTTTTTGTACGATTCTCTTTAGCCATAGAACCGCGGGCATGTTGTTGTTTTGTCATACTTTTTATTTAATACTTATTTTTTCCTCTTCTTTTTCGACCTTTTCGCCCGGTTAAAAATTTACTATTCCTATTTATTTCTCATCTTCTCAAAATAATTTCTAACCGGGTTTAAAAAACAAGCCGCCCTCTCAATACTTTGGCCTAAATTTAATTTTTTCTCTTCCGGCTCAAATTTATTCTCTGGATTTTTACTGCTAACCTTTTTTGCTAAATACTTAAAGTTATCCTCTAACGGCTTTACCTTTAATTTTTTAGGGAAATAATAAATTACTTTTTCTATATTTTTTTCTTTTTTAAAAACTTTCGGCTTTATTAAACATCTACATTCCAGTTCTTTTATTCCTTTAAAAGCGATCTTATACCAATCCCGTTTTCCTTTAATCGGCTTAATCCATCCTTTTTTAAATAAACAATCGCAAATATAACGAATGTAATCAATGCCGAATTTTGTCTGGCTGGAAATTAATTTAATATTGGATTCTTCTTTATTTTCCCAAATTTTTTTTAAAACTTTTAATTCACTATTCATATAACCTAGAAGACTTTAATTTATCTTTTGCTTGATCCAATATATCAAAATTCTCTTTTTCTGCCATTCTTAATTCATCTATAAACTCCTTGCTTTTGCTTTGCAGCTTTTTTAATAACATTATCCTCATCTCTAAATTTTTTTCTAATTCCTTAACTTCCTGATAGGTCTTTTCTAAAGCTATTTGTTCCCGCGCTATTTCCTTTTGATGCTCATTTATTTTTTTAATTAAATCAATGTTCTCTTCTTTTACTTTTGAATTAATTTGTTGCGCTTCTTCCTTTAAGGGAGAAAGCGGTTTTCTGCTCATAGCAAACTCTATCTGGGGCGCTTTGTTTAATTCTTCCCCTGCCTCCTTTAATCCTTCTATGATGCTTTTGGGGCTTGCATTTGATTCCATATTATTTTAAAATGATTATTAGTAATTTTAAATTTTTGGCAGTTTTTTAAACTTTTTAACCCGACCGCTTCACTGCCTGCCCGCAAAGCCTTAGTAAGCGGGCGCGAATCATCGCGGATAAATTTAACAAATTCTCTAATAGCTAAAATTGAAGCTTGCTTGCAAATGGCTTCAATATCAGATCCTACTAATCCTTTGCTTTCTTTAGCTAAATTTTCTAAATTCACATCTTTAGCCAATGGCTTGCCTCTTGTATGAATTTTAAATATCTCCAACCTTGTTTTCCCATCCGGCTTTGGCACCTCTAAAATAAAATAAAAGCGGCCGGTTCGGCGCAATGCAGGGTCAATCAAATCCAAGCGGTTGGTAGCTCCAAGGATTACAACCCCTTTAAGCTCTTCAATGCCATCAAGTTCAGTTAAAAATTGGCTTACTACTCTCTGAGTTACAGAGGAGTCAACGTTTTGGCTGCGAGCAGGAACCAAACTGTCCAGCTCATCAAAAAAAACAATGCAAGGACTGGCTTGCTTAGCTTTTTTAAAAACTTCCCTTACTGCTTTTTCAGATTCTCCTATGTATTTTGATAAAAGCTCAGGACCCTTGACAGAAATAAAATTTACGCCGCATTCAGACGCTACTGCTTTGGCTATTAAAGTCTTGCCTGTTCCGGGAGGGCCGTAAAGCAAAATTCCTTTAGACGGACTGGTTTTGGTATAATCAAAAAGTTTGCTATATTTCAATGGCCACTCAATGGTTTCTTTTAAGGTCTGCTTTATTTGTTCCAAACCTCCCACATCCTTCCACCTAACATCAGGAATTTCAGTAAAAATTTCTCTTAAAGCTGACGGCTCAACTTCTTTTAATGCTTCTATAAAATAATCCGCGGTTACTTCCATCTCTAAAAGTTTTTTATAAGGAATATATTCTTTAGCAAATTCAATCTCCGGCATGATTTTTCGCAGAGCCGACATGGCTGCCTCTCTAACCAAAGCTTCTAAGTCTGCCCCCACAAAGCCATGGGTTATTTCAGATAGCTTGTCTAAATTAACATCTTCTCCCAGGGGCATGCCTCTAGTATAAATTTCCAATATTTCTTTTCTGCCATTTTTATCAGGAATACTAATGGCAATCTCTCTATCAAATCGGCCCGGTCTTCGCAATGCCGGATCCAGGGTATTGGGAATATTAGTGATTCCAATAACTACCAAATTGCCCCTTGATTCCAAGCCATCCATTAAAGCCAGCAATTGGGCAACCACTCTTCTTTCCACTTGTTTTTCTCCGCCCATATCCTCTCTTTTAGGGGCAATGCCGTCAATTTCATCTATAACTAAAATGGCAGGGGCATTAGCTTGGGCATCCTCAAATACTTCTCTTAATCTTGCTTCTGACTCCCCATAAAATTTGCCCATGATTTCAGGCCCGGAAATAGAAGTAAAATAAGCATCAGTTTCGTTAGCTACCGCTCTGGCAATCAAAGTTTTGCCGCAACCAGGGGGTCCGTATAATAAAACTCCCTTGGGAGGATCTATGCCTAATCTCTCAAAAACCTCGGGATATTTTAAGGGAAGTTCAATCATCTCTCTAATCCTGCCGATTTCTTTTTTAAGTCCTCCGATGTCTTCATAAGTGACTCCTACTCCCTGCTTGTCTTTTGCTTCTCCCTTGATCTTGATTAAAGTAGCGGGAGTAATCAAAACAGCTCCTTGAGGGTCAGTAGCTTCCACTAAAAAATCCTGGGATTTACTGCCAAAAAAGGTTACTCTTATTTTATTTCCTTTTAAAACCGGGGTGCCGTCTAATATTTTGGCCAAATATTCACTACTTTCTTGTTTTTTAAAAGATCCGTCTAAACTTAAAGGAGATAAAACTAAAGTATTAGCTTTCTCATAAGAAGTCTTTTGAATTTCAACCTTTTCATCTAAACCTGTCTTAAGGTTGTCTCGCGCTATGCCATCTATTTGAACAATCTCTTTGCCGCGATCTTCTGAATAAGCGGGCATTAATTTGGCTACTACTTCTTTACCCTCCACTTTTAACCTAATTATATCTCCTGCATCTGCCTGAATTTTTGCAAAATATTCAGGGTCTACTCTGGCTATTGCCCTGCCCGCGTCCTTGCTCCGGGCTTCTGCTATCTTAAGAACTATTGATTTTGTTTGCGCTTTTTTAATCATAAATCATGAAACAATCCTTCGGCGTATTTATATTCGCATGCAGACATAATTTGCGGCATTGGGATTATATCTGTGTGAATTAACCCGCTAACTTTTTCTAAAATATTTTTTTTAACTTCACTTTTAATATCCCGTTTTTAAAATCTATTTTACGGGACTGGAAATCTACGCTGTCCGGCAGTAAAATCTCTTTGGCATATTTCCTGTCTTGATTACCGGCTTCAATTATAAGAATGTCTTTCTTGAGATCAAGTTTAATGGCTTTTTCATCAATGCCGGGAAGTTCAGCGATAATTAAAATGTGATCCTTCTCGTTAAAAACATCAACTATCGGCTCTCTATTTTCCACAACCTCAACTTCCTTTTTACCGGCTTTTTTTTCAACAGGCCGAATATTGCCAAAAGTTTGCACTCGCGGCCGGCCGCCAATACCGCTTCTTATTGAAAATCCATAAACCCCTTTAGCATCCTTTCCTTTTCCCAAACCCCTGATTTTTCCTTCTTTTCTAATCTCTCCCCCGGCTTCTTCAACTTTTTCCGCTAAATCAATAAATTTCCCCAATCCCTTAATTAATCCTCCAACCAAAGGCAAATCTTCAAGCATCTCTAATTCTTCCCTTGCCTGATCAGTGTTCTTTTTTTCACTTTTTTTATATTTAACCATACCCTAAAATCAATAGTTTAGAATTAATTTTCCTTTTTTATCTTTACCTAAACCAAACCTACTCAGCCTTTCAGGAAGAACAATTTTTCTTGCCCCGTTAAAAAATTTTTGACTTCTAACGAGGTGAAGATTCCGGTCTTTTTTTCTTGCGGCTATTAACTTTCCTTTATCTTTTATATTGCACAATTTGGAGCGCGAAAAATCAATACAACTTTCCCTTGCCAAGCTCTCGCAAATAAGCCGGGCATAATCAATACTAATGTTCGCTTCTCTGGTAATAATATTAACTGAAGCCTCTCCTCCCCAATCCCAAATTATCTCTAAAACTCTTTGTTCATTTGTAGTCATAAATCTAATGCTAATATCCTAATACTATCTTTCCTTTTTTCTTCCCGCCGACATTTGAGCTGCGGCCGCTTCCTCCTTCTGCCGCCCCTCGTATCTTAACTGCTGTTTGAGTAGCTTTGGCAAGAAGTTTGTTCATTTCTTTTTCCACATCTTCCAATCTTGTTTGCAGTTGCACTTTTCTTCTTCTTGTCCTTTTTAACTCCCCTGTTAATCTATCTTTTTCATTCCTTCGCATATACAAATCTAAAATAGCCGTAGTGGGAAGATCTGGTTTGCCGCTTTTTTTCACTGCTCCGGTGTATGTCCTTAAATCATGAAGACTATTAACATCTTGAAACGTTTTTATTGATGTTTTCATAATTTTTAGTTAACAGTATTTTTTAATTAAATCTTTAACCAAATTTTCTATTTCTTTGCGGCGCGGCGACCATGGGCTGCGAGTAGTCTGTGAAACTAATACATCTTTAGCTAATTGTTTAAATTGCGAGTCAGAAGCCGAAACCTTTCCTTTGATAGCTCCTAAAACCTTGCCAAGAATAATACAACTGCGGACAGTCGGAGGAAATTCACAAGGATTGCTTGTTCTCATTCCTCTTACTATATCAACGATTTTTTCCGCGTCTTCCTTGGGAATCCCTGATTTAGCCTGGGTTATTGCAACCTCGGTTTTTCTGTCAAAATACTCTAAATCCATTGTTACCATTCTATCCCTTAAAGCATCCTGCGCTTTATGAGTGCCGGCATATTCTTCAGGATTAGAAGTAAAGATTGCGCAAAAATCAGGATGAACTTTTAAGTAGTGGCGCTCATCTCCGTCTCTTTTCATCGGCAGGTCCATTACTTTCTCTTGTAAAATTGAAAGTAAAATATTATTAGCTTCCGGTTTTGATCTGGTAAACTCATCATATATTAAAGTAAAGCCATGCTTGCAGGCGATAGTCAAGCGATTATCCATCCAGCGCTTAGACATATCTTGTTCTACTTTTAGGACGCTGGAAATAAAATTATCCTTTAAATATCTGTAGTGATATCCCTGCTCGCCTCCTACTAAATCAGAAGTTTTATGTTCTTCGTCGCCATGAAACAAAACCACCGGCCTGCCAATCTTGCTTGCCACATGCAGAGCCATGGTTGTTTTACCGGTTCCCGTAGGACCTCTAAAATGAACCGGGATGCCAACTTTAAAATAATTTAAAGCTCGACTGGTAATCCGCTTTACATACGGAGTTTCAATAAAGTCAGCCATTGGCCGCGCCTCAATAACCGCTTGCTCTTCTTCTGTTGATAAATAAGGCATATAATAATCCAATAAAATTTAGATGATTTTAGATAGAATAAATTTGACCTTGAATGTCAAAATTTTTTATTTTTATTTCTTTTTTTTACTTTTTTCTTTTGTTGTTGCGTGCGTTTCCTCTAATGCATCTTCTTTTTCTGCCGCTATCTCTTTGCCTTTTGAGCCAGCCCAATAATGAGCGGCTTCTTTTCGTTCTATTCTATAACCGCCAAGAAGAGATTTAGTGGATCTTCTGATTTCCTCCACTACCGCATTAACATCTTTCATTGTTGCTTTAAAATCAGCTATCCTTTTGTCTTTACTATCGGCTATAAAACTTTTTACACCGCCTTTTATGTCTTTAACATCGGACTTTATTCCTTGAATCATATTATGAAAATTTTTCTTTCTTGCCTCTTCGCTTTTGCTTAAAAAATCTTTAAGCTCTATGGACATTTCTCTTAATTCACTGCCCATGTTTTTCATGTAATCATCAGCTGATCCCAAAATATTTCTACTTTCCTTTTTTATCTCGTTAATACTATCCCTTCTGTCTTTATGGTTAATTTTAATTTCAACTGCTAAATTTTTCATTTCTTGCGCCCAAGCCATAATTTTATATAAATTTAAAATTTAGGATTCTCGCCCTGTTAAATATAGAATTATCTAAACAGAGCGAACTTTAAATTTCAAATTTTTAAATTAAAAATTATTTTATATTTCGACCTTTTGATTATTAGACCTGTTGCGTAATAAGTTGCGTGACAATCCTATTAAAATTCTTTGACAAAAAATTAATAATTGCCAATCTCCGGCAACCCGGTATCAGCGCCCAGCCCCTTCCTGCCTTTTCTACCGTCTTTCGGAACCACTCCTCTGCCTTTGCAAACAGAACAAGCCAATCTATGATGAGCAAAAACCCCTGTTCCATTGCAAGCCGTGCATGTCTGGTGTGGAATATCCGCAATCATAACTATTCCCTTTCCTAAACAAACTTGGCAATTAGAAAGAATTGAGGGAACTCCAAAAGGATCTTTGCCTTTGCCTTTGCAAAAGGCGCAAACAGCTTTTTTATAATTAATCGCTATTTTCTTAGGCATAAAGCTTTTATTATAAATATTTTAATATTTTTAGGAATTACGCGTTTGGCAATATTTTATTATCAGCACCGAGTGCTGTCGCAGCACTCGGTGCTGATAATAAAATAACAGTTTTGCTTTTTACATTCAAGCGCGTAATTCCTAATTTTACTAAACTTTGGCGCTTTTGGCGATAATTGGCGATAATTTAGCGAGAGAGATGTTTTCTAATCTGCGATTCTGCTCCAAAGCGCTCCAAAGGCGCCAAAGTCCTGATTTTATTTCTGTCTTTTTTGGGCCATTAAAGCCACCATGCCTTCCCATTCTACGGCCACTTTTTCCCGCTCCATTTTAAAATTCTCAAGCATTTTATGAATTTCTGATTGCATTTGATCAAACTCTATTTTTATATTTCCTGAACTCTTTTTTCCTCTGATTTCTTGTTCTTTTTTAATTTTTACTAAAGTTTTCTTAAAATCTTTAAGTCTTAACTCTTCCCCCTTGCTAAGCATTTCTCTAAGATATTTAACTACTGCGGTTTCTTGATCCTGAAAATCAGTTAACATCTGTTTTACATTTTCTTCACGATTTTTTTGAGCAAATAAAATATCCTCCATCATCTTATTGAAATCTTTTTTTCTTAAAGATTGAAATTTAGCCAAAGCTTCCCTAAGTTCCTCTCCCATCCTTTTCCTTTTTTGCTTAAATTCTTCCAGCAATCTTCTGGTGTCTTCAACTATCTCTCCAACTACTTTTATGCGAACTTCATAAGCGGCCACGATATCTTTGGCGATTTTAAAATTACTACTACCCATATTTTAATAAAGCTTTAATAAATATACAAAAGCTTGTATTTACTATTTTGGCTTATCATTAATCATTCATCTTATTAGTCCATAAAAAATTCTGTCTAAACAAATAAAATAATCAGCAGTTTGGGACATGCTTAAAGCTTGGGAAAAATTCCCCGCAAAGGGTAAAAAAATTTGCGCTTTGCCATGTTGCATTAAGGATGTCTCAAACAAAAAAATTTTTAGATTACTCCTAAAGAGTCATCTTAAAACGCTAAGCAGTGGCGGTAAGGCCAATAGCCTCTGCGTATTTCAGCCAAGTCTCAACAGAAGCAACTACTGCTCGAACTTCTACCGCTAAAAGTTCAATGCCGACTAATGATACTCTTACCCAAGCGTCAATTACAACGCCTTTGTCAAGAATTCTATCAACTACTTCCACTAAGCTTGAACTGGCCATTGATTTTTCTACAGCCATATCTTTTATTTTCATTCAGTCAAGCCAAAGCTAAATAATATGAAATGACTGGATGAAATTTATTAATAGTTTATTAAAATTCGACCTTTGTTATTTTATTAAAAATAATATCACCGCATGATTTCATTTTGAAGAAAAAGTTTTTCTGTAACGATCTTGATGCTCCGGCGAGGAAGAAGAAATAAAATATCGTTTTTTTCTCCCTTGTATTAATCGTTGAAATAATTTAATTAATTTTTGTTTTATCTTGTCCCGCATAATAATTTTTATATTTTAATAATTTTAACCAACAAAAAAACCTAAAAAAATTTAGGTTTTCCATTTTTTGGGTGCCGACCCTTTTTATTAAATTGTCATTTCTTGCCTGATTAAATAAATCATCTTGCGCAACGCCTGAAACAATATAATTATTCTTAATCATTATTATAGCAAACTGTTTTAAACTATGCAATGCCTTTTATTACCTGTCTCTTATTGTTAACACTTTGAAGCCAACAAGAAACACAAATTAATTTATAAATGATATTCTTTGTATTTTTTATCCATTTTTGTTTCTTATAAGAAACAAATTATTCACTATTGCCCTAATTTATTTTTTATGATATCTTAATTAATGCGGGGGGGGGGATTTCGCGCAACTTTTAATTTATTTTTATAAAGTTATCCACAGCCTTTCCATAATACAAAATTTAATGATTAGAAATAAAATATTAATTTTTTTCCAAATACTTAAATTAAAACATTATGGCTAAAAAAATTATCTCATTTGAAACCAAAAAACTTGGGGAGTATCTTCGGCGCCTTCGCCAAGAACAGGACTTAAGCATTAGACAAGTTGCCAAGGAATGCAAGATGTCTCCCAGTAATCTTGCTAAAATAGAAACTGGCAATACCTTTAGAACCGTTGGCATTGAAACGATTGTTAAACTTTCAAAATTCTACGGCATTCCGGTATCAGGAATATTGGAGCAAGCAAACTTTATTGAGAATCATAAAGATGATCTGCCGGAACTCGCCCAATATCTGCGCGCCAAATACCAGCTTTCTCCTCAAGCCATTCGCGATATGGAAATGGCCAAAGAAATTGTTGACAAAAAATATCCCAAGAGATAAAATGAAAAAGTTATAATGCCCTATATGATACCCTACCCTTTCTGTTGGGGAAACGGTGTGGAAATTTTGGCACCCAGCCGTTACCTCAATAAGTAGGGTATCATATAGGGTGTTATATTATAAATAAAAAAAATCCCACTATAAAAGTGGGGATTTTAAATTCCTCCTTTAAAATTTGAATTGTTAGTTTATTCGGCGGCGGCGGGGGGGGGGGGGGGGTGGATTTATTTATTGCCAGTTAACAATTTTAAAAAATAAATTGAGATTTAA
>JAZDKT010000079.1:0-3689 GCA_043802685.1 Candidatus Falkowiibacteriota bacterium
TATGCTCAGAACACATACTTGCGGAGAATTAACGAAAAAACAGGCCGGCAAAACCGTTGAATTGGCCGGCTGGGTGCATCGCCGGCGCGATCATGGCGGCATTATTTTTATTGACTTGCGCGACCGCTACGGCTTAACCCAGATAAAATTTGATCCGGACATAGATAAAAAAGCATTGGGAGAAGCGGATAAATTGCGCAGTGAATGGGTTATACGGGCAAAAGGAAAAGTTGTTGAGCGGCCCGGCGGCATGGTTAACAACAAGCTTAATACGGGCGAGATAGAAGTTGTGGTTAATGAATTGGAAATTTTATCCAAATCAAAAACTCCGCCGTTTGAATTGGACGAAGAAAAAGCCGCGGAAGCCAATGAAGAAATAAGAATGAAGTATCGCTATATTGATTTGCGCAAACATGCCGCGATGGAGGTAATGGCTAAAAGGCACCAATTTATTAAATTTATCAGAGATTATTTGTCTGGATTAAATTTTTTGGAAATTGAAACCCCGGTACTTGGCAAAAGCACTCCTGAAGGCGCGCGCGATTTTTTGGTTCCTTCGCGCCTGCAGCCGGGAGAATTTTACGCTTTGCCCCAGTCGCCTCAGCAGTACAAGCAGCTGTTAATGATAGGCGGTATTGACAGGTATTTTCAAATCGCCAGATGCTTCCGCGATGAAGATACTCGCGGAGACAGGCAGGCGGAATTCACCCAACTTGATTTGGAAATGTCTTTTGTTGAACAAAATGATATTTTAAATTTAACCGAAGATTTATTCACCAAAGCGATTGAAAAATTATTTCCTGAAAAAAGCATTTTAACCAAGCCCTGGCCAAGATTGAATTATGACGATGTAATGCTGAAATACGGCGTTGACAAGCCGGATTTGCGCTTTGGGTTGGAAATTGAAGACATCACGGATTTGGTCAAGAGCTGCGGCTTTAAGGTTTTTGCCGGCATGGCGGAAAAAGAAGGGCATGTTGTGCGAGCTTTGAAAGTTGGCGGCGGAGCTAAATTTACCCGCAAGGAAATTGATGAGTTAACCGAATTATCATTACAGCATGGAGCTAAAGGCCTTGCCTATATAGTATTAGAGGGTGGAGAGGGCGGAAAGGGCAAAGAAGGGAAGAGGGGAGAGATAAGATTAAAGTCGCCGATTGTTAAATTTTTAGGCGATGAGTTAGCCGGCAAAATCGTTAAACAGGTTGAAGCCGAAGCAGGGGATATTATATTCTTTGGAGCGGATAAACAACTCACAGTATGCGATGTTCTGGGCGCCGTAAGGAATGAATGCGCCAAGCGGCTGGATTTGATTGATAAAAATAAAATCGCCTTAGCTTTTATAGTTAATTTTCCTTTATTTGAGCCGGAGCAGGAAAACGGCCATTTCGCGCCGTCGCACCATATGTTCACTGCTCCGCGCGAACAAGACTTGAAATTGCTTGATAAAAATCCTGCTCAAGCAAGGTCGTATCAGCATGACATGGTAGGCAACGGCGTTGAATTGGGAGGCGGCAGCATTAGGATTCATGACGTTAAATTGCAGGAGAAAATTTTTGATTTAATCGGCTTTGACCAAGAAAAGAAAAAGCAATTCAGCCATTTTTTGCGCGCCTTTGAATACGGTGTCCCGCCGCACGGAGGCATCGCGCCGGGGCTGGACAGGATATTAATGGTGCTGATGAACAAAAACAGCATCCGAGATGTTATGGCATTTCCCAAAACCGGCGACGGGCGGGATTTAACAATGGAAGCTCCCGGTAAAGTTGACGAAAAGCAGTTGAGAGAGCTGGGCATTAACATAAAACATAACGAATAACATAAAATTATATGGATCCGGAAAAATTTAAACAATTTAATAGCGAAGACGTGAAATTTAATGAGTTAAAAGAAAAATTTAATATTTGGCTGCGTAAAGATTTAATGAAAAATAATGAAGAAATCGTGAAATTTATTGATGAAATAAAAAGAAAATATCCAAATCATTATGACTGCAAGCTATATCATATTTTAGCGTTTAGCGGAATTCAACATGAATGTTCTATGTTTGACTTTCCCGGAGATGATTCAGTGGAGAAATTCATAGAGGAGCGATATAATGGTTTAGAAAATAACTGAAATTAATAAATTAATAGATATTTATAAATTAATAAATTTAATGCTTTAAATTATTTTTCAAAATAAATATTAAAGCTTAATTAAAATTTATGGAAAACGCAAAAAACAATTCGGCAAAATTCGCCTTTTTTTACATGCTGTCTTTGGCGTCTCTGGTTTTTATGTCGCTTTCCGCCGGCATGATCATTTTCCAGATTATTAACAAAAACATAGTAGATGTTCTCAACCAATTTCGCGGCCAATATTCTCCGGACCAGCTGAAATTCGCCATTTCCGCTCTGATAATTTCCGCGCCGATTTTTTATGTTGCCATGAGCCGTATTTACAAAAGTTTGTTTTCAGGCGAACTGGACAAGGACTCCGGTGTCCGCAAGTGGCTTACTTATTTTATTCTGCTTATCTCTTCAATCGTTATGATCGGCTGGCTGATCGCCACCATTAACAGTTTTTTGGACGGCGAGCTAACAACGAAATTTATTTTAAAATCAATTGCCGCGATAGCTATTGCCGCAACGATTTTTACTTTTTATCTTTATGACATAAAAAGGGAAGTTGAGATTGGAGCCAAGAATAAAACCATATCAATATATTTTTACGCTTCTTTAATGGCGGTTATCGTTGTCTTCGCCGCCAGCTTGTTTTTTGTTGAGTCGCCGACGGAAACCAGAAATAGAAAATTTGATGACATGATTTTAGGAAAATTCGGGCAAATTGAAAATGCCGTAAACGAATATTATCAGGAAAATAAAAAATTGCCCATCAGCTTGAATGAATTAGCAGAGGAGTTTCCTTATTTAACCAATGAAGATTTGGCTGACGCGGCAACCGGGAAGAAGTTTGAATATAAGCCGGGAGAAAGCAATTTCTATGAGCTATGCGCTGATTTCAGGACTTCCAACAAAGGCGAGGAAAATGACGCGTACAATAATCTTTACAAAGAAAACTGGCCGCATGATGTTGGTTATCAATGCTTAAAGCAGAAGGTAAGGGATATGAATACAAGCAAGGCAATCCGAGAGATAGCGCCTGTTTTGATGGATTAAATATTTTTGGAGCTAAAATATTAAGTAAAAATAAGTAATTTTAAAGTAATTTTTTGGCTAATATTAAATAAAATACTTTAAAGTTTGATTTTGGTATTGACAAAATTAAAGTTATAGTATAAAATTTATTAAAATTCAACAATAATTCCATTAAGCCAATGGTTTTTTTGTCGCAATTTTTGATCTTTTTAAATCAAAGGAAGCAAATAAATAAAAGGAGGTGAAAATCTAAAGTTAGATTTTTTTATTTTTTTTATTAATATTATAACAATAAGAAAAAAGGAGAAAAAAATGAAAATGAAGAAAATGTTTGCATGCGCAGTTGTTGCGCTTTGCGCTGTGTGCTTGACGGTTCCCGCATTTGCAGGAGACAGAGCCGAAGAAGAATTTGGCAAAGTTACAATTTTTGCCGGTCCGGAATACATGAATTTCGGGGACATTAAGATTGATGGCGAATCCGACATTGGCATTGACAGCAAACTCGGCCTTAATGTAGGTCTGGGAGTTAAAATCACCGACAATATCGGGGTT
>JAZDKT010000080.1:0-6218 GCA_043802685.1 Candidatus Falkowiibacteriota bacterium
CAAAATAAGTTAAAGCATCTTCAGCCCAAAGCGGCGTTGTTGAATAATATTGACTACGACCATCCGGATTTTTTCGCGGATAAAGAAGAGTATGAAAAAGTTTTTATTGAGTTTATCAAAAAAATTCCTGCCAAAGGATTTTTAGTAGCGAATTTTGACGATCCGATAATCCGTAAAATTGTTAATGTGAATTGCAAAGGCAGGGTTATCGGCTATGCGATAAACGAAGCCGCCGATTATATAGCTTATGGCATAAAACAGCAGGCCGGGAAGCAGTATTTTAAGGTGAGGATGGAAGATTCCTTTTTCACTGAAGCCATAGAGAACGAGGATGATGAAAACATTAAAATAGCCCCCCTCTCCCATAAGGCACGAAGTGGGAGAGGGGCTGGGAGTGAGGGTGAATTAGGGGATTTTTGCATCCGGCTGTCAGGCAGGCACAATGTATCCAATGCCTTGGCTGTGATTGCCGCCTGCGTTGAGCTCGGCGTTGAATTGGTTGATATTAGAAAATACATGGAAGAGTTTAGCGGCGCTGTCCGCCGCATGCAGATTTTGGGCAAGTTCAAAGGCGCGGTGATAATTGACGACTACGCGCATCACCCGACTGAAATAAAAGCGACTTTAGCCGGAGCGCGCGAAATTTATCCAAAAAATAAATTGATTGTTGTTTTTCATCCGCATACTTTTACCCGCACCAAGGCCTTGCTTGATGATTTTGCCAAAAGTTTCGGATTGGCGGATGAAGTTATTGTATTGGATATTTATGGATCAGCGCGCGAAGAGCATGGCGGCGTGCATAGCAAGGATTTGGTTGATTTAATAAAACACGAAAACACGAAAACACGAAAACACAAAAACACGAAAACACAAAAACATTTATCCGCCGAAACTTTAGCGGAGGAGGACGAAAACACGAAAACACGAAAACAGGTTTTATATATTCCGACTTTGGGTGAATGCGAGGAGTATTTGCGGGAGAATGTTGAGAGAGGGGATGCGGTTATTTTAATGGGCGCCGGGGATGTGTTTAGAATAGGGGAGTCGCTAGTTAGCGATGAATAACGCGAATACGCGCTAAAAATATAAAAAAAGCAAGGAGGTGGTCAGCATTGAGAAACAAAAAACAAAAATATGAAAAACCAAAAATTATTAAAATTAAAAAAATGAATTTTCCAATCAAAATCATTGAGGCAACAGGTAATGGGTTAGTCTGCAAACAATGTTCCGCTTGCCATAACTGCCGTTAAGGCCGAGCAAGCGCCGTCTAAAATCTTTGACGGCGCTTTAATTTTTATGGTATTTTTATAACATGGAACAGGGCTTAATACGCAAAAATAGCCGGTAAAAAGAAAGATCGCAAGCTGTAATAGATTGGCATATTTTTCGTATAATATTATAGAGTATTAAAAAATATATAAAAAAAGGGGAATGGAATTTCCCCTTTAATTTTGCAAATATGGAAAAACGAAAAGCAAAACTGAATAATAAAGAGCAAGAAAGAAAAGGATTTTGGCTAAGATTATGGAAGCTTTTAGCTCCTTCGCAAAGGCAAATTAAGATTTTGTTTGCTTTAACAATGGTTTTTGAGCTGGTCAGATTAATTAGTCCGTATTTGCTGAAATTAATAATTGATAAATTAACGCATTTTGATCTTAGCGATATAATGCCGATAGTCATACTTATTTTTTTCATGCTGATAGCCGAACAGTTAGTTTCTTTCATAGATTATTTCATTGATAAAAGGATATTAAAGACCATGGGTGAAGTAGAGAATTATTTGCCCGTGGCGGCGCAAAAAAAGCTTGTTTATTTATCTTTGAGCTATCATGAAAAAGAAAATACCGGCAGTAAAATAGTAAAAATTGAGCGCGGAACGCAGAAGATAATTGAATTATTTTCCAATATGTCATGGGAGGTGGTTCCGACCATAGCGCAGCTTTTTGTTACTTTAATCGCGCTTTTTATCGTTGATTTCAGATTCGGGCTGTCTTTCATGCTGTTCGCGCCATTGTTTATTTATGTAACATTTAAAGTAAACAAGGATTTATATCCGATACGTAAAAAAAGGCACAAAGATTATGAATCTTCATTCGGCAAGATGGGTCAGTCCATTATTAACATAAATACAGTTAAATCATTTGTGCAGGAAAAAAAGGAGGTAAAAGATTATAAACTGATAAGAGACGCGATAAAGGAAAATTTTTTTACGGAGTTTTCAAAATTATTAAATTATAGTTTAATCCGCAATTTTATCATTAGCTTGGGCAGAATAGCTATTTTGTTGTTGGGAGTTTATCTTGTTTGGCAGGGCAATGTCAGCATCGGCACCCTTGTGTTTGTCATAACTTTGTCGGAAAAATCATATTTTTCATTGTATAGATTGTCCCGTTTTTACGACAAGATGGAGGAAGGCAAAGAAGCTGTTAACAGATTTACGAAATTATTAAATCAAGAGCAGGATATTGTCAATCCGAAAAACGGCATTAAGCCAAAAGATATCGCAGGCAGAATTGATTTTAAAAATGTTAATTTCAGCTATGAATCGGATAGCGGCAAGGCGTTAGGCAATGTTAATCTTAAAATAAATTCAGGATGCGTTACCGCGCTAGTCGGGCCTTCCGGCGGTGGCAAGACAACTGTGGCCAGAATGATTTATCGGCATTATGATCCGCAGGCAGGCGAGGTATTGTTGGACGGACAAAATTTAAAAGATTATGATTTGTACGCTTTCAGAAAGTTTATCGCCATTGTGCCGCAAGAGGTTGAAGTATTTAACTCAAGTGTGCGCGATAACATTGCTTACGCCAGGCCGGATGCAAGTTTTAGGGAAATAAAAGCGGCGGCGAAGATTGCCAATGCCGAAGAGTTTATTGATAAATTAACAAAGGGCTATGATACTGAAGTTGGCGAGCGGGGCATTAAGCTTTCCGGCGGCCAGCGCCAGCGGCTGGGCATCGCGCGCGCGATTTTGGCTAATCCGAGAATTTTAATTTTTGACGAAGCAACCAGCAGTTTGGACAGCTATAGCGAGAAATTAATCCAGGACGCCATGGAGAAAGTAGGCAAGGGCAGAACAATGATCATTATCGCGCATCGTTTGAGCACGATCAGAAAAGCGGATAAAATAATTGTCTTGGAAGAAGGCAATGTTGTGGAGCAAGGAAGCCATTATGAATTAGCCAAAGCGAGCGGAGGGCTGTATGCCAAGCTGTTAAAATTGCAGGAGATGGGGGATGTTGAGTAAAAATTTCAGTGGCTTTTCCGCGCGTTATTTGATAAAATGAAATTATGGAATCAATACAATCAAAAATAAAACAAAATATTCCTCTTGCGCCGCTTACGACTTTTAAAGTCGGCGGATCGGCTAAATTTTTTCTTGAAGTTGAATCAAAAGAAGATTTGCTCGGCGCTTATGAATGGGCGAAAGAAAAAGGGGAGCAAGTTGCTATTTTGGCAGGCGGCAGCAATGTTTTAATTAATGACAATGGCGTAGACGGTTTGGTTGTGAAAATAAATAATGGCAATGCGGTTATCAAAGGAGAGAGGATGGAGTGCGGCGCCGGCGCGAGCTTGATTAGCATTGCCAGATTATCCGCCAGCCATGGCTTGTCCGGCACAGAATGGGCCATCGGCATTCCGGGCACTGTTGGCGGCGCGGTTAGAGGCAATGCTGGAGCTTATGGCAGCTCAATCAGCGAATCAGTGGAAACCGCAGAGGTGTTTAACGCAAAAAAGGAAAAATTTGAACAATTCAGCCAAAAAGATTGCAAGTTTAATTACAGAGAAAGCATATTTAAAAAAGACAATGCCAAGCATTTATTGATTTGGCAAGTTGTATTAAGATTGCGCAAAGGCGGAATTGCAGAGATTCAGAGTTTGATAGATAAATATTTAACGCATCGGGAAAAAAATCAGCCAAAGCTTCCCAGCGCCGGCTGTGTTTTTAAAAATTTAACAATTGATGAGTTGCGCAATTTTAACTTTGATTTAGCTAACGAAGCAATGGGCGCGGATATAATTAAGGGCGGAAAAATCGGGGCAGGATGGATTGTTGATAAGGCAGGTTTAAAAGGCAAAGCAATAGGCGGAGCTAAGGTTAGCTTGGAACACGCTAATTTTATTATAAATACGGGCAAAGCCACTGCCGAAGATATAATAATGCTGATTAGCTTTATCAAACAGCAAGTTAGGACAAAATATAACGTACAATTGCAAGAGGAGATTCAGTATTTTGGATTTTAACAGAAGTATAATGCTAATCCGCTAATCGTTAATAATAATGAAAATATGAAAATACAAGAATATCTGAAATAATTTTTTATAGTTTATTTTCACATTTTCATATTCTTGTATTTTTAATTTAAAAATTCGCAATTTGCGGATTAGCATTTATTCGCCAGATTAGCATTATATATTTATAGAAATAGCTAAAATTAGCTATTTTTTTGTTTTAGGGCTTGACGCATAAAAATTTTTGTGCTATATTGGTGGATATTTAAAGTATAGACAAAAAGTTAATAAGTTTGTTTAATATAAATAAATATAATGCGAATCTACAAATTATATGCGAATACTGCAAATAGCTACAAATCAAATTAAAATTTGGATAATTCACATTTGGGGCATTCGGATATAATTTGTAGCATTCGGATTATATTAGCTATATATGAGTAACAATAAATCAATTTTAGATCAAATTATAACTAACCACAAAATAGAAGAAGTGGCTAAATTAGACGCTATTGAAATTATTAATAGTTTATTTGGCGAACTTAATAAAAGAGAGCAGGATGTTTTAACGCGCCGTTTCGGCTTGCATGGGCAAGACAGGGAAACTTTGGAAAAAATCGGCAGCGTCCACAAGCTTACTCGCGAGCGGATTAGGCAGATTGAATGTTCGGGGATAAAAAAATTAAGAGAATTAAAGAATCTTAATGATTATATCGCCGGCCTTAAAAAGGTTATCAATCAGCTCCTGGAAGAGCATGGCGGCTTAATGGAGCGCGAATATTTAATTAATAATTTAGTAAATTTTTCCGCCAGCGGATTTAATCCGCAAAGCGAAGAGGATAAAATACACCGTAATCATCTTGATTTTATGATTTCCAAGCTATTGCATGATGAGCTGGAAGAAGTTTCAGCTTCTAAAAATTTTAAAAATTCTTTTAAATTAAAATATCAAACGCTTGATCATATGGAATCCTTGGCGGAAGAATTATTAGAAAAAGTAAAAGACGCGAAAAAAGTTTTTATTACCGCTGATTTAATCAATCTGGCCAAGCAGCTTAAGGGTTTTCAGGAAAATAAAGAGAAATTTGAAACACCGAGAAATT
This sequence comes from Candidatus Falkowiibacteriota bacterium, assembly GCA_043802685.1. Classification (GTDB taxonomy): domain Bacteria; phylum Patescibacteriota; class Patescibacteriia; order Patescibacteriales; family VMTK01; genus VMTK01. The sequence continues at coordinate 5,337 of JAZDKT010000080.1, forward strand.
TGGATATTTCCAGTATTTTGGGCGGAGATCATTTTAGCGAGGATGCCGGTTTAATTAATTCCAACAAAGCGCTGTATACGATTTTTCAGGCAGTGAAGAGCATTGATCAAAATAAATTCGGCCATTGGGGCGTGTATAATTGGCGCGAGATCAAGCCGAAGACAATTAATGATAAAATTTATTTAATTTTAAAAAACCATGGCAAGCCAATGCACTTTTCAGAAATAGCGGACAGAATAAATAATGTTTCTTTTGACAGCAAAAAAGCGAACGCCGCCACTGTCCACAATGAATTAATCCTTGACGATAAATATGTTTTAGTCGGGCGCGGCTTATACGGCCTGAAAGAATGGGGCTACAGCAAGGGCACGGTAGCGGATGTTATTGAAAGTATTTTAAAAAAATCAGGCGAGACGTTTAGCCGCGATGAAATTATTGAAAAAGCGCTGGAACAGCGGGTAGTCAAAAAGGCAACTGTTAATTTAGCTTTAATGGATAGAGGCAGGTTTAAATTAAAAGACGGGAAATATTCAATCAAAAAAGAGGACGATTAATATTTTGTTATAGTATGTTAAAAAAAACGGATGATGTATCCGTTTTTTTTTGATATTGAATTTTTTTCCATATTTTGTTATTGTTAAATTTATGCAAAGAAAAACATACAACATAATTACAATCGGCTGCCACCATCCTTCGCCAAGGCTGCGGATGGCAAGGAATGAATAAGAGTTTATGAAAAGCAAAACATACAACATAATAACACTTGGCTGCCAGATGAATAAGAGCGATAGCGAGCGGATAGCCGGATATTTGGAAAATTTGGGCTATAAATTAAACAATGATAGATACAGCTCTGATTTAGTGGTGATAAATACTTGCGGG
>JAZDKT010000081.1:0-12770 GCA_043802685.1 Candidatus Falkowiibacteriota bacterium
ATGTCGGCAACAGCCAAAATCGGAGAAAAAATTAATGCCAGCGCGATAAATAAACCCCGCACAAAAAAGTGTCGCCCCGACAATCCTGTCGGGATAAACTTGTCAGTGGCATTAGGCCACAGACTGCGACGATTTATTGCACCCCTAACTTCATTAACCCCATTAGATAATTTATCTAATACGTGATTAGATGCTTTTTTTGTGCGGGGTAAAAATAAAATTTTTGTTTTCATAAAAAAATCTCTCTTTTCCAAGAGAGAGCTAAAAATAACCGTAAAAAAACGGATATTCATTAGTTCTCTAACCTCGAAGAATTTAATGAATTAAATATAAGCTATTACCAACTCGTTCTGGCTTATTTCTGAATTTTATCAGAAATTCACAGCTGCGGGACAGCGGAGGATTTTCACCTCGCTTCGGAAAGTAATAGTATTTGATTTATGATTATTATATTCTAAAAATTTAAAATAGGCAAGGGTTTGCCTTTCCCATTATTAATGTTTGCTTTTAAATTCTTTCTCCAAAAAATCAACAATTCTTTTTCCGGCAAACCCATCGCCGAAAGGATTGGTCCACTCTTTTTCGCTTTCAAGCATGTATTTGGCGCATTGCAATATTTTTTCTGGATCTGTGCCGGCAAGAACATTTATTCCCGCCTTGATTGTTTCCGGACGTTCTGTATTTTCTCTTATGGTAACGCACGGCACCTTGAATATACATGCCTCTTCCTGCAATCCGCCTGAATCAGTGATGATAAGTTTGGCGCTTGCTTCAAGCTGTAAAAACTCCAGATAGCCCAATGGCTCTGATAATCTCACGCCCGCGGGTATTCGCAACCCAAATTTTTTTATATTATTTACAGTCCGCGGATGTACCGGATAAATAATCGGCAAATTAAAATACTGCCCAACCAATTCTAATCCTTTTAAAATATCCTGCAAACGCTTTTCCCTGTCTACATTTTCAGCTCTATGCGCGGTTGCTAAAATATAGTTATTTTTTCCAAGCTTTAATTTTTTAAAAATATCAACTTTTTTATCAGCTAATTCAAGATTACGCAATGCCGCGTCAACCACGGTATTGCCTGATAATAAAGTTTTATTGATATCAATCCCCTCTTCAATAAGATTTTTTAAAGCATCCTTGGTTGGAGCAAATAAATAATCGGAAACATGATCTGTTATTATTCTGTTTGTTTCTTCAAGCATGGTTAAATCATGGCTGCGCAATCCGGCTTCATGATGCGCTATTTTTATTCCTAATTTATTCGCCGCTTGCGCTCCCGCAAGTACGCTGTTTGTGTCGCCTTGGACAATCACAACATCCGGCTTTTCCTTTTTTAAAACTTCCATAATCTCCCTTACCATCATTCCTATTTGCTTTCCGTATTCTTGGCTGCCGACATTCAAATTATATTTCGGCTTTGACAGCTCTAAATCTTCAAAAAATTTCTTATCCATTTCATAGCTGTAATGCTGTCCTGTATGCAGCACAAAATAATCAATGCCGCGATTATCTAATTCATTAATAATTGGGGACATTTTAATAATTTCCGGCCTTGTTCCTAAAATTATCGCTATTTTCATATCTATTTTATTTATCTAAAACTTCTCTAAAAATATTAATTAATTTCGCGGTTGTCGCGCTTACATCATACTGCTTTAAAAAATCTTGATTTATGTTGACTTTTATTTCTCCTGAAATTAATTTTTTTAAATAATCGGATAATTCATCAACTTGGCTGTAATTAAACGCCTTGTAACCAAGATTGTTCAAAAAATCTCTGGTCGGGCTCTCTTCAGGGGTTATTCCAAGAATCAAACTGCCGCTACCGGCATAATCAATAACTTTGGACGGCAAAAACGGGCTATTTGGAATATCCGCGTCAACAACCACAAGGCAGTCAGATTCTTTCATGTATCTTAAGCTTTCGCGGTAGCTTACCGGCGGTATAATTTTAATAATATCCGTCAATCCGTATCTGCCGGCCATTTGATTTATTTTTTCTTCACTATAACCGGCATAATTATTAACAGCGCCGACTAAATTGATTAAGCATTTTTTAACAAGCTCCGGGGATTTTTGAAATGCTTTTTGCAATGCCTGAAAAAGAATTTCAGGATCTCTTTGCGGATAAAACACTCCGATATAGCTAATAACAAATTTACCTGAATCACTTTGGGAAACATCCGGATAATCCTTTGGATCATAGCAATGCGGAATAACAGCTCCTTTCTCACGCCAAGAAACAGGGTATTTTTTTAACACTAATTCCCTCGCCTGCCGGTTGCAAAAAACTGCTTTATCGCTTTGTTTAATTATTTTATACTCTTGAAGCAACGCGCGCTTTTTGCCGAACATTGAAAAATGCTGGTAAAAATTATCATAAAACGGATCGCTGAAATAAGAAACAAACGGAATGTTTAATTTTTTTCCAAGCATTGCTCCGATAATATTGCTTTCCTGCGGATTGGCAAAAGAAAAAATCAAATCTACTTCGTGTTTGTCCGCTATTTTCTTCAGAGTATTTAATATTTTTTTATAATACTTTCTGCGAAAATAATAGCGCATAGGGAGTATTTTGTTGCATAATCTGCTGATGTTAAATTGCGGAATTGTGTAAACAGGCGCGTTAATATCCCACTTGCCTCCTGATTCATAGGTAATAATAACAGGGCTGACTCCCTGCTTAATCCATTCCGGAATCATCTTGCCGATTAAAATCGCTTGCGGGCGCACCGCGGGCGGAGTGCGGAAACTAAGGCATAAAATTTTTAATTTATCTTTTATCATTGTTATAAAAATATTTATAAACTTTTCTTAAAATTTTTTGTCCCAATACGAATATGCCATTAACGCGGCTTTTATAAGGAATCAAAAAAACAATTTTGTATATTATTTTAAAAGCTAAAGAATCGGCGGGAATTATGTTTTTTAGATTTAAAAGAAAGAAAAACTTTTTTTCAAATCCGAAAAGCTCTTTACTGCTAACTTCTCCCAATTGTATTAAATATCTATTATGCTGATCGGCAATTTTATCATGAAGGCCTTCCACGAAAGCTTCTTGATCTTTTATTAATCCTTTTTTAAGGCAATCTTGATAAAGCTTTGATCCGGGAAGAGGAACTGTATAAAAAACGGAAATCTCTTCTGGCTTGATATCCGTGCCTAACAATAAATCCAGTGTTTCTCGCAGTGTTTTTTTTGTTTCTCCTTCATAACCAAGCATGACATAAGCCATCACCTTCATTCCGTGGCCGATAGTCTTTTTAATCGCGAGGTGATTTTGAGCGACAGTTGTCCTTTTATTCATATTATCCAATATCTTTTGTGAACCTGATTCTATCCCGTAATTAATTGCTATGCACCCCATTTTTTTTAACTTTAATAAGAGCTCGTCATTAACGCTGTCTACTCTTAACCCGCTTATTCTAAATAAAATATCAATTTTTGAATTTACCGCTTTTTTATAAAAATCAGCAAACCATACCGGATCATTGGTGAAAAGCTCATCGTCTATTCGAAAATACTTTACCCCGTATTTATTATGCAAAAGCATAAGGTGATTCCAACTCCAGTCCACTGAAGCCTGGCGAAAACCCGGCAAATGCCGATAACAAAAAGTGCATCCGCCAACGCAGCCGCGCGAAAACATTACTGCCGCCAGCTTATCGTTATCTTGAGCTTGATCCGCATACTCCTTGGATCTGCTAAAGAAAAAGTCTTTACCGGGATGAATCAAGTATCTGCTAACATTAATTAAATCGTAATCGGGCGTAATAAAATCTTTTACCAGAGGGCGAAATCCGGTTTTATAAATTGCATCGCCTTTTTTATAAGCGATTCCCAATACATCGTCAACTGATTCATTTTTATTGATTTTTTCAATTAATTCCGGAAGGGCGTTTTCTCCCTCGCCAAGACAAACATAATCAACCCCGGTTTTATTTAATATCATTTCGTGCATCACGGCAATGTGTCCGCCAATAACGATCGGCGTATGCGGAAGAATTTTTTTTATTTTTAAAGTAAGGTTTTTTACCCAGTGGTACTGAAGCGAAAGGGCGCTAATTCCAAGCATCGTATTGGACGAATTTAATAAAATATCAATAATTTTATCCTCTAACAGCGGGTTGTCATGCAGGTCAATAATTTTAACTTTATACCCTTTCTGCTTAAGCGCTGTCCCGACATAAAGCAAGCCAAAAGGAAATTCCTTTTTCCCTTCGGCAGAAGGCCTAACTAATAATACTGCGTTAATCATATTGTTTGTTTTATTCCGCTGACTAAATAATTTAAATTTTTTTCTACCGTTGCCGCCGCCTCTTCTCTTTCTATTGTATTATTGAATAAATTTAAATTTTGCGTAAACATTAAATCCAAAGGATTTAATACTAAATCAAAATTTTCCAATGAGCTAGTATCCAAAGACATTTCTCTGGGATAATTAATGGAATCGCAAAAATTTTTATTTTTTTGGTCATAGCCCAAGGATAAAAATGGTATGCCCAGCATATAGGAAAAAATTATTCCGTGAAGCCTCATGGATATAATATAGCCGCATTTCTTTAACTCCTTGACAGTGTTAAAAATATTGCCGTCATAATTATATATATCAATTTTATCGGGAAATTTCGCGTGCTTTTTTAATGCCTGGTTTAAATTTTGATCTGAATAGGCGTCTCCGGTGTAAAAAGTAAAAAGAATTACTTTTTTATTTTTTTTCAAGACATGATTAACGATAGCCAAGTATTTTTCAAAATATTTATTTTTTTTAAAAATTTCTTCGTAACTTTTATTTTTAACGAACATCATTCCGACTGTTTCATTGTTTTTATCGCAATTTTTATTTTTTTTAAAATTAAACATTTTATCAGCGCAAAGATTGGGCAATAACAAAGTAGTGTCAAGCGAAGAATAAATATTTTTATTACCGCTTATGCTTTTTGCTAATTCAAAAGAATGGTTGTCGCGCAATACGGCAAAATCAACCATATTAAACAATTCCTTGCAAACTTCTTTACTGCTCTCGGACTTGAATGGACCTATCGAAATACCGACGCAGGACGAAAAAACAGGTCCTGAATTTATTTTTTTTATATTTTTTATTAAATCCAACTTCCATTTAACGCTATTGTAAGAATGCAAAGTTGATCCTCCTCCAATAATCACGGCATTAAATTTTTTTAAATTAAATTTATCTTTAAAATTCCTAATCCATTTTTTAGTTTCAAAACTATAAAGAGAAAATATTTTTAAATCCTTTTCATAAATATGCTCGGGAAATTTTCCGTATTGATAATAAGTTATTGAACCGATTCCGCGCTTCATTAAAAATTGCCTTAAACCATAGGCCATTGCATCGTCGCCAAAATCACCTTGACCGACCCAAGATACGCTTAATATGTTTAATTTTTTATCCATTTTATCCATAGAAATATTTAACAGAAATAATATTATCGTTTTTGCATTAACATTTTTTTAAATTTCCTAATGCCATTGATTATAATATTTTTTTGTTCCAATATATTAATTGTTTTTTTTAATCTCTCCTGTAAATCTTCAGGGGTAAAATCCGGCGTGGAAATATTTGAATAATTTCCCAGCAAAACCATTTCGTTGGGATCGTCTCCGGATAGGTAGCCCTTGTCAATGCATAAATTTAATAATTGAGTTTCCGGCAAAGCCTTGGCCAATGAAATATTAAACGAAATGCTTTTATCTATTTTTTGTAATTTTTTTACAAAATTTAATCCTTTTCTCCAGCGCGCTTTGTTTTCTCCGGGATATCCAATTATTAAATATATCATGATTTTTATGCCAATTTTTTTACAGTCATAAATCACCTGCTCAACTTTTTCCAATTTTAATTTTTTGTTCATTAATTCAAGCATCTCCGGATCGCCATGCTCTAAAGCTAAAGAAATTCTTTGGCAGCCTGCTTTTTTTATTAATAAAAGCAGCTCCTCGTCTAAAGTGTCAATTCTAATTCCATTAGGCGTAATGAAAGTAATTTTTTGTTCATTGTTATTGTTCCAATCAGCCATCCTGCCAAACAGCTTCACCGCCCTGTCCCTGATTAAAGTTAAATTATCATCTTCAAACTCAAAATTGAATACTCTATATTTATCCATAATCTCTCGCATCTCCAGCCAAACATTTTCAGCTGAACGAGCGCGATATCTTCGCTGAAAAACAGAATGAACAGAACAAAACGAGCAAGCATAAGGGCAGCCTCGAGATGTATGGATTGAGGCGCCAAATTTATTTTTTCCCCGCCCGGACATTTTTGATTTAATATACGCATCAAAAGGCAATAAGCTCCTATCCGGAAAAGGCAAGCTGTCAAGATTTTCAACAACGCCGGCTGAGCGATTGGGAATATTATCTGATTTTAAAGATGATAAATATTTTGATTCATACAGGCCGTTGATATTTTCAACGGCTTCTCCTCCGGCAAATGCTGTCATTATCGGCTCCCCTTCTCCGACAGCGACATAGTCTGCCCCCATCCTTGAGGCATGCACGGGCAAGGTTGAGGGATAGACGCCGCCTAAAATAATTCTTATGTCTCCGCATTCTTTTCTTAAAGCGCTGATCAATGGCTTAATAATGTGGCTATGATGAGTAAAAGGAGCGCTTAAGCCGATCACCTCCGCATCTTTAGGAACTAACTTTGCTATTTCGCTGTAATCAAGTCCGACTCTAAAAAAAGTCTGCCCATTGATAGTTAAAGGGAAAGATTTCCCATTTCCCAGGGCAAGCGAATCTATTATTAATACTTGATGGCCATCGCTCCTAAGGCTGGCTCCGATTGATGCCAGCCCCAATGGCTGCGGCAGCAGCATAGTTGGCCCTTCAGACAGCAAAGGCGGGCTGATAAGAATAACTTTCATTTTTTATAAATTTATATTATTTTTTTATTAATATGACTCCCAACAACAAATCAGAAAAGTACTTAACCGCCCAATTCAGGGCTTCGTAGCGTCCGTATCCGCCGTCAATCGGCCAACTCCCCCAAACCGCTCCTTTTCCGCCAAAATTTTCATCAATATTATTCTGGCAAGCCTTTAAAAATTCTTTTATTTTTATAGCGGTTTTAAAATATTTTTCATCTTTTGTTTTACTGTAAACTTTTATGCAGCTAACGCCTATCTGCGCCATGCCGGTTAAACAAGCCCAGCCAGCAGTACCGTTCCAATCACTACCCAAGCGGCCCGGGATAAAGCCATTATTATCCATTTTAGACAAAACGCCATCTAACGCTTTTTTGGCTGAATTTAAATATTTTTCTTCATCTAATAATACTCCTGCGTCCCATAGGCCGTCAATTGTATAGGCGATTGTATGCAGTAAAGCATCATCTGTTTTTTTAAAATCCGCTCCTTTAAACCAGCCATTTTCATTCTGCATGCTTACGGTGAATTCAGCGGTTCTTTTTCCAAGTTCTTTAAATTCATTATTATTAATATCTAATCCTAATTTTACAACAGGCGCAATCGCGTAAATATTATAGGTGGTTGTATCAGCGTCTACGCAAGAAGCGTTGTTGCCGATCCATTTGCCCTGCCTGTCATGCTCATTATTCAAAATCCAATTAGAAGATTTAACCGCCGCGTCTAAATATTTTTTTTCATTTGTTGTTTTATAAATTGAATGCAATCCGCGGATAACCTGCCCTGTGTCAAAAACAGCGCGATTGGGCTTTACGCTGATATTCCCTCCATGGACAGCGCCGTCCGGAAACATTATGGCTAATTCCCAATCAGCCATTAATTTTGCTCTTCTAATTAAATCTTTATCCTGTAAAATATTTGCCGCTTCTATAATTGTCGGAATAATATAACCGGTGGTTTCAGGATATGACGGCTGCCATCCGCTGTTATTGCTTTTTGAGTTATGAATCAAATTAAAGCCGCGGCTAACTCCGGAATCAGCAGTGATGTCTTGGGCGTTTTTCAGCCAATTTATGCTTAATTTCAAATGATGCAAATTGTCTCCAACAAAACAATAATTTCTATCTTCAAATTTCTTTTGAAATAATCTTGCTTTTTTCTCGCTCTTAATTCTTTTAACATAATCATTCGCTCTGTTGAATAAATTAACTTTTTTATCCGCCTGAATGCTTCCGATAAAACAAATCTTTTCCATTGTTTTTGAAAAAAACGGCCAAAGGCCAACTATGTTTTCAAGATATAAAAAAAAATTATAAACAATTTTCTGCAAAAATTTAGGCGCGAATCTTCTGAATTGAATTAATTCAAACAAATAAAAATGAATCCCCCAGCCGGCTCCTGAATATTTCAGCGGTATTACAAAATTTTGTTCGCACCATTTTTCAATTTCTCTATATGAATAATATCTGTCATAGTCCAAGCCCCACGGCCATTTTTTATTCATAAACTTCAACATGCGAAATCTCTTGTACAATTCTTTTAAATTTAATTTATTATATAATTCCAAAGAAACATAACCAGAAGGCTTTGTAACGCGCGCCATTTCCGCGAATGCGTCTTCCGGTGATCGCAGATGCTGATATACCCGAATACTAATTGAAAAATCAGCGACGCAATCTTTGAAAGGCATGTCTTCCAGCTGGCCGCAAACAAGCCAAAAATCCGGCTCTCTTTTTTTGTTGTCAAGCAGCAACGGCAATGAGGTGTCAATGCCAATTTTTTTCTTTGCCTCCGGATAGCTGGACAACAATCGCCCGTTTCCGCTGCCGCAATCTAATATTACTTTATCAGTTAAATTAATGTCTTTCGTTATTTTTTTTATCGCCTTTATTTCTGAAACATGCGTATACAGCCCCCACGGAGCTCCCTGTTTTTTTAAATAACTATTATATTTTTTCGCATAGCTATCGGCGTTCTCGCTCTTGTCCCAATGCCTTTGGTGAGCATATGGAGAATACTTAACATTAGGAAATAAAACCGGCACGCCTTCAATAATCGGGTATGCTGAACCGCATTGCCGGCATTCTAATACCGGCTTGCCGCCATTGGCAGATTCAACTAAGTCTCCTCGGCAAAATCTTTTCGGGCAACATAAAATATTTATAAATTCTTGCGGTATATTCATATATTTATTTAAATAATACTCTTTTAATTTCTTTTTTATAAATTTGCCAAAGCGGCTCCATATCTTCCCCTCCTCGCTCCCACGCTTTTATATATTCATAATCAAACCCGGTATCATAAACAGCGGCGGTATAATTTTCTAATTCTTTTTCATACTTTTCGTTCTTTAAATTAAGGGATAAAATGTCCTTTATTTTTGATGAAATTGTTGTCATGTCAGTGTGAATAAAAACATTAGGCAACTTTTTGGTTGTGCCCAGATAACCAAGCTGTATAGCCGGCTTATTATAAAAAGCGGCCTCTGCCAACGTCGTGCTGTTTGGGCTAATTATTAAATCAGCTTTCTTTAAAACTTTTTCGCTTGGAATCCGATAATCAATTAATTTAATATTAACCGTACGGGCGATTTTTTCAATATAAGAAGGCGGCCTTAAACCAACCATGGCCGGATGCTCCTTTACGACTAATGTATAGTCGTCGGGCAATGACATGGCTATCTGCCGAGCTGTTTCTATTTGGTTGGAAAAATACGGGGCCACCACATCAATCGTCGCTTCTGGCTGGAATTGAAGAGGAAAATATATAAATTTTTTAATTTTATCAAAAGGATAATAATCATAATTATTCATAAACCTTTTATATATTTTTTGGCAATAATGGTCCCTGAGCATTATTTTTGGCGGCCTGTAATCAAGAGTGATGCCGGTGCTCTCTAAAACATTTATCGGTTTTCTGATGTACCAGCGCGCGCATTGCACATACGGCGATAGCTCTTGTCTGATTTTTTTCTTCAATGAAATCTTTTTTTCCGGCGCGCTTGCTGAATCCGGTTTTTTAAATTCTTGCCTGAACTCTTTAATGTATTTTTTTGCTCTTTCTCTGTTGTTTGTTTCCTCTTTTTCTTCATTAAGACTGTCAACCCGTTCATAAAAAGCTCCGCGATCATCTTTATAGCTTTGGGTAAAAATAAAATAACCCTTGATCTTACTGTCTGTTACCGCTATCATCGGCACTCCGCGTTTTTGCGCGAACAAATTAAACATAATATGAGGCAAGGCGACAAAATTAGGCGCTATGATAACATCCGGATTAAATTTATCAAAAAAGACATTCATGTATTTGTACACAGCCATGATAAAATCTATAATTTCGTCATCCGGCACGTTTTGTTTAAAGCCATAATAATACTTATCTTTATAAGAGCGCACATGATTGCGTAAAGTTGAAACCATCGGCCAAATTGAATCAACGCCAAGGCGCTCGCAAATTTCTTCAAGTAAAAACTCATCTCCAGCCAAATAATCTTTCGGCCGGCTCATTACCTCGTCATTATTAATGATTAATTCATATTTTAGATCAGGTTGATTAACAATTAATTCATGCGTAGTTCTTTTAAAAGTAAGCGCCGCCAGCTCGCACCCCTCGGCATATAATTTTTTAGCCAAAAAACGGCCGATGCCTTTGCCCCAGCCTCTTTGCTGAAATATTAAAATTCTTTTATTTTTTAGTTCATTCATATAATTAATCCGCTATATTTAAAATAATAATTTTTATCATCTTCTTTGTAAACTTCAAAATTATTTTTCCGGAATAACTTTACTGATGGAATATTATCTTTCAATGTTTCCGCGGTTATTTTCTTATCTGTTATAATATTTTTTAATGATTCGCTTAACAATAAACTGCCCAGCCCATTGGCGCGGCAATTAACATCAATAGCTATGGAAATAACATAACAATCGTTTTCTTGGTCTAAATCAAAACGGCAATAACCAACTGCTTCATAATTATTTTCTAAAACAAAACAATAATTTTCAGCGCCGCTAAAATATTTTTTATTAAACCAAGCATCATGCTGTTCAAAAGGAATTTCTTCCTGATTATTTGAATACTGCCTGGCAATCGGATGATTTCTTATTTCCAAAATCTTTTTTGAATCTTCTTTTTTAACTTTCCTGACAAACATATTTTTATAAAGTTAATTATCCATCTCAATTAAACCCCATGACAGCGGTGTTCCAAATTCAATGTCAACGGCAGATGATTTACCTATAATTTCATCATAATGCTTAGGCGCTAAACCATGGCCCGGCCTGATAGAACGAACATTTCCAGAAGTAAATTTCTCTCCTTTTTTAATATCTTTAACAATAAATAATGACTTTCTGAAAATAATATTTTCTGATTCTCCCGCGCCGGCAGTATAATTTGGCCTGCCGATCGCCTTTTCGGCAATTCTTATTGACTGGGCTAATTCTTTAAGTTCGCTTGGCTCCAAAGAAAATCCGGCATCAGGTCCGCCTTCAGCGCGCGATAAAGTTAAATGCTTTTCTATGATGCAAGCGCCTAACGCGACAGCGGCAACTGAAGCCGCTATTCCAAGCGTGTGATCTGATAACCCTGTAATTACATTAAATTTTTTATTTAAATCAGGAATCGTAGCTAAATTCATCTCTTCCGGCTTGGCCGGATAAGAGCTAACGCAATGCAATATAGCAATCTGCGGAGCGCCATTGTCTTTTAATGTTTTTATCGCCAATTCCAGCTCTTCGGCCGATGACATGCCGCGCGACATAATAACCGGCTTTTTTGTCTGGCCTATTTTTTTTAGTAAAGGAATATCAACCACTTCAAACGAAGCAACTTTATACAACGCGACATTCATCTTTTCCAAGAAATCAACTGCGGTATTGTCAAACGGCGTGGAAAAAACAACTAACCCTTTTGACTCGCCGTATTTTTTCAGCTTCGGCTGCCAATCCCATGGCGTATAAGCTTTCTGGTATAAGCTATGCAAAGTCTGCCCTTTCCATGCATCATTGACCTTAACTTGAAACGGCTCTTTGTCGCAGTCAATAGTAATAGTATCTGCCGTATAGGTTTGCAGTTTAACCGCGTCAACCCCTGCGTCAGCCGCCGCGTCAATCAATTTTATGGCTTCATTATAATTTTGATGATGATTGCCTGACAGTTCCGCGATAATAAATACCGGCTGGCCCGGACCAATTTCTCTTTTTCCTTTTGAAGTTTTAATTACAATATTATTCATGTTATTTTAATTTATATCTCCCTTTCTTAATATCTATAACTCCTTTTTGCTCCAGCGCGATTCGCTCTCGCATGGCTTTGCTTTTATAAACACTTTCAATTTTTTTTTTCTGATCCGGCTCGTGTTCAATTATTATTTCTTCCGCTGATTGCAGTTTTATCTTGGCGGCATCAAGCATCTTGTTAAGCTCCAAGTCTTTTTCAACCATTGCCTTAATCCGCGGCAGATGATATTCGTTGGAAATTATAATAACATTTTCTAATTTTTTTCCTACAATAATTTTTTTCAATTCTTGAAGCTGCTGCCAAGTATTGCCAGACTGATCCTCTTTTATAATCTTTTCTACCGGAACCCCAATCTCAACTAATTCTCTTTTTATTACTTCGGCAACGGTAGGAACATTGGGAATATTTTCGTATTGCCCCTTGCCGCCCAGCGCTATTAATATCTGTTCTGGATTATTTTTAAAAATGTAATCAGCAGCTGCAACTCTTAATCTATCGCCCTGCACGGCAAAATTGTCGCCTTCATTAAAATTAGTGGTACGCCATTTGCCTTTTTCTTTTACCAGGCCGCCGCCGATTATTATGATTGCATTTTTATTCATAATTTTATTCGCATATGCCCAGACTGTCCAAAAA
>JAZDKT010000082.1:0-4589 GCA_043802685.1 Candidatus Falkowiibacteriota bacterium
ATAATCGCATTTGGCAACATAAAAAGGTCCGGTGCCGCCTATTTCCACTCCCCGCCTCTGGCCGATCGTATAAAGCGGCAGGCCTTGATGCTCGCCGATAACCTCCCCTAACCCCTCCTTGGCAAGGAGGGGAACGCGGAGAGACTCCGCCATTTTTCTCCCCTTACCAAGGGGAGATGCCCGAAGGGCAGAGGGGTAAGGGGTGAGGGAAACCATCGGCCCTTTTTTTAATTTTAATTTATTTTTCAAAAAATCATTATGATCGCCTTTTAAAAAACAAACATCCTGGCTTTCTTTTTGTACATAAGGCAATTTTGCTTTGTCCGCGATTTTTCTAACTTCCTCTTTCGTGTACTCGCCCAAAGGAAATAAAATCCTCGCCAACTGCCTTTGCGTCAAATTATATAAAAAATAAGATTGATCCTTGCCCTCATCTTTTCCGCGATATAATTTATAAATCAATTTTGTTTTTGTGTTTTTGTGTTTTTGTGTTTTTGTGTTTTTCGCGTAATGTCCCGTTGCCAAAAAATCAGCGCCTATTTCTTCCGCGCTCTTCAACAGCGCGCCGAATTTAATAAGCCGATTACACCTTACGCAAGGGTTCGGCGTTAATCCCCGTTTATAGCTTTTTATAAAATAATCAATTACTTCTTTTTTAAATTGGTCGGCGTAATTTACCGGATAAAATTTAACGCCTAATTTGGCGCAGACGCGGCGCGCGGCCTGCTCGTCATCGCTATTATTTACCAACCGCATAAACATGCCGATAACTTCATATCCTTGTTTCTGCAATAAAAAAACCGCCGCCGAAGAATCAACTCCGCCGGACATGGCGATCACAACTTTTAAACATTTAGGCATACTTACAATAAATATTCTTTTTCTTTATAAAAAATGGGCCCTTATAAAAGCAGAGCCCATTAAAATTCATAATCAATAAAAATGCATCAAATTTCCGTCCAGCTATCCCCTCTCTCCATACAGATCCCCAAAAGCATGCCTTGAAGCTTGGGAATTTGAGCGGCATTTGAATGTTTTAGATTGAAATCATGCAATCTTGCAAGACTTAAAATTTCAGGGTCTTTTGAACCGCCGTTATGCATCTGTCTGAGCTTTTGAATGATCTCCTGCTCCCCCAGTTTCTCTATTTCCCCCATTTTTTTCCTCCTTTCTTTTTGTGGTTTTAGTTAAATACAATATTAAACAATTTTATAAATACAGTCAAGTAAAAAATGAAAAGCTTTGAATATTAATAATATTAAAATGCTTGAACATCTATACGACAAACACTTTTTCCAAAACATATTCCAAGAAATTAGTCTTTACGTAAGCCAGGCCGATTATAAAAATTATAACCAAAACACTCTGAACAATTAACGGCTTGTGCTGAATGCTGAATTTAACGAATATGTTTATCAGCAAAGAAACAGCCACTATTGCCAAAACAATAAAGAAAATATAATGCGATATTTTTATGGCATTGGCCGCTATGCTTATTTTTTGATCTTGTTCAACGCCAAAAGATTTAACTTCTACCGCTAATTCATCCCTCATGCCGCTAAAATCAATGTAAGGGCTTGCCGGCTTAGTATTTAAAGAAGAGCTTGGTTTTATTTCGGCTATTATGCTTTTATCTAAATCTTGAACAGCCGGCTTTTCAATATTTTCTGTTTTTTCTTCAGTCGATTTTACCTCTGTCTGTTTTACCTGCTCAGCTTTAACTTGCGGGCTTGCCTCTGCTGTTTCCTGCTTAATGGCATTAACCGGCAAAGTCGCTGTTTGCTTTGGAGCCGTTGGCTCATTAACAGCCGGAGCCATTGCCAATTTCGTACTGCTTGTACTTCCGAAAATCTGCACCAGAACATTGGTTTTCTGGCCTTCAATTTCGCCGGACAGGACTGCCAAGCCGACATCAGTATATTTTTGATTTAAAATATTTTTCTTATGGGTTTCCGACAGCATCAAGGCGCTATGCGCCGCTTTGGCGGAAGTAAAATTCATCGCCAGATTCTCGCCGGCGAACAGATAAGGATACTCGCTTCTGTTTATAAAATTCCATGGCATGCGGCCGTCCGGGCTTTCATGCGCGAAATATCCTTTTCCAACCATGTCTTGGGCTTTGCTTAAAGCTGATTCGTTTAAAGCAAAATTATTCGCCAGCTCATCTATTCCTTGGCTCTTTCTGTCAATATTGATTAATTCCATGATTTGCT
Organism: Candidatus Falkowiibacteriota bacterium; assembly: GCA_043802685.1. Classification (GTDB taxonomy): domain Bacteria; phylum Patescibacteriota; class Patescibacteriia; order Patescibacteriales; family VMTK01; genus VMTK01. The sequence goes on from JAZDKT010000082.1 coordinate 2,214, forward strand.
TGGTAATCAGCTCGGACATTCTTGCCTGATTCGGATAAATAAAAAACAAATAACCGGCAACTGACATTTTAATCATGATTAAAGCAACAACAATAATCGCCAGGGATTTAGTCCTTAAAATTTTCGGCTTATGCTCATTATCTTCGTTGGGTATGAAATACTGCTTAAAAATAGATCCGGAATCATGAAAAAATCTTTTAAAACCCTCTTTGCCGTTAACTAATTCTTCAACCTCTTCTTTTTCCTCATCAAGAAAATCCTTAAAATTAACTTCAATTTTCTTTCTGTTTTTTTTATTCAGCTTAAAAGCAAGCGATTTAGCGATAAATCCCCATATAATTAAAAATAAAATCCATTTTTTCGCGTTGTTTTTCTTATTTTTTAAAAATTTCATGTCTATAATATAGCAAAAATCAAAAGAATTGTCAAAAAAAATTTAGTTCTACATGGCTATAACTATTCTTGAATCGCCTAACAAATATTAAAAACAGACCGTCCCCAAATTGCTTCTACCGAGCTTTAGCTCGGGTTTCAGCGGCTTTAGCCGCTAATATTAATGAAGCTAAAGCTTCAAGACCCGACTTAAAAGTCGGTAGAAGCAATTCTGGAACAGTCTGTTAAATTATTTTTTGATTTTTATTAAAACTTTACGCTAAACACATTATACGGATGCAAATATTTTCTTCTGAGTATTTGAGCGACAACAAACAATTTGATAGAAAGAATAATCAATAAAATATATTCCGCGGTATCAATTCCGCTAGCCGCCAGAACCACAACCGCTCTTACTTCCAAATCAACCGAGGCGCTAACAGGATCATGATTGACTGCGCTTACTCGCGCTGTGTTGGTGTAAACTCCGGGCGCGGCATCATCGGCAATATTAACTGAATATTCAATTTCTTGAATTTGCCCGGGTTGGATATCGCCAATCAGCCAAATTTGAGTTGAACTGCTTGTATTGATATGGATAAAGCCGTTCGGCAAAGTATCAGTTAAAACTACATCAAAAGCGGATAAATTGCCTGTGTTATTTATAACAACTTTGTATCCAATATTCTCATCGCCCGAGTTGGCAAAATCAGCATCAGCTGTCTTGCTGATCGTTAACTTAGGCGCGCCTTCTTCGCCCTTGACAATAACTTCACAGCCGTCCACCATGCAATCCGCGACATTAAACGCTAATTCTTTTCCAAACACATCCGGAGAAGCGCTGGAAATCGGCTTGAAGTAATAAATAGCGCTTGTAGCTAAGTTTTCAATAACCACTGAATGCTCCAAAACTTTATCAGTATCTTCTTCGGTTGAAAAATCATAGCCATAATTAGGCGCCGGACCGATAGAAATTTGCGGTTCTTCGCCATAAACCACTCTGCCGGTTGAATACTTATTGGTAAGCCAGGTAATAATCAGAGAAGTTTCCGATAAGCATTTTATCTGCTCATCGCGGACTGCCAAAGGCGTACTGCCGCCTCCGCCTCCTCCGCCGCCTCCGCCGCCGCCGCCGCAAGATCCGCAATCTGTTGAACAAGTTGAACAAGTTTCACCCCCGCCGCAGGTTCCGTCGCCGCAATAAGGGCCTGTTAATTCAATTATCGTACAGGCGTTTGAACAATACGCGCAAGTTCCGCCATAGCCGGCTTGGCAAATTTGGCCATTGGCTTGGCCATCATCGCATTCCTCGCTATCCTGATTAATAATGCTATCTCCGCAAATCTGCTCAATCGGCTCATTGTAATAATTAACAAAATTAATAGTTATATTTTGCCCGTTTTCAAGAACTGCTTCCGCATCGCCGCTCGCCGGATCAAGAACTGTCCAGTTTTCAGCCAACTCTTCCGTAACAATATACTCGCCCGAATCCAAATCATTAAAAACAGCGCAGCCGCCGGATGTTGCTTGGGAAGTGGTGGCGGTGTCATTTTCTAAAATAAATGTCCAAATAGTCGTAGACGCTAAATATTGATCATCGGTTGTTGAAGCCGACCCGTCTGTATCTATATATTTGCAGACTGTAATGGAATTAAGCTCCGGTTCAATGATAGTACATTCTACTGAGCAGGAATCAGATCCTCCCTGCCCGTGATCGCATTCTTCATCGCCTTCAACAACTTCATTGCCGCAAATACTTGGCGTGTCTCCGGTGCAATCTTCATTGCAAAAGCCGTAATCTCCATTTTTTTCGCCGTCATCGCAAATTTCCAAGCCATTAATGCTTCCATCGCCGCAATATTCATTAGTGCCGCATCCGCTCCAAAGACAGCTCTCGCTGCCGCATGTTTGCAAACCGGCATATCCGTCTTGAGTGGAACACTCTATCGGCTGATCGCCGTCGCATTCCTCTTCCGGCTGATTAACTTGGTTGTCGCCGCAATA
>JAZDKT010000083.1:0-4248 GCA_043802685.1 Candidatus Falkowiibacteriota bacterium
TTTCTGGCTATTGCCGGAAGTTTGATTTTTTCAGGAGCGGTATTCTATAAAGAGCATTTGCAGGTTGCGCCTGTAAGCGGCGGAAAATATTGCGAGGGGTTGGTTGGCGCTCCGCAATATATTAATCCTATTTACGCCAATATAAGCGATGTTGACAACGACATAATAGCTTTAGTTTTTTCTTCTTTATTCAAGCGCGGCAACAAAAGCGAGCTGGTAAATGATTTGGCCGAAAGCTATGAAATCAGCGAAGATAATAAAGTTTATACAATCAAGATTAGGAATGGCGCGCATTGGCACAATGGCGACGAATTAACGGCTGACGACATTTTATTCACTTTTAATATTATAAAAGACAAGCAATATCAGTCTACTTTAAGAGCGGGTTTTATCGGGGTGGAAATGGAAAAAGTCAATGAAAACACTATAAAATTCATATTGGCAGAGCCGTACGCGGCCTTTTTGGAATTATTAACTTTTGGAATTTTACCCGGAGAATTATGGCGCCAGATACCTGCCAACACGGCGAACTTAGCCGAACTTAATTTAAAGCCAATCGGCTCCGGCCCGTATAAATTCAACTCATTAATTAAAGACAAGCAAGGAAGCATTAGATCGTATGGTCTGGCTCGCAACGAAGATTACTACGGCCAAATGCCGTATATTAAAGAATTGTCTTTTAAGTTTTTTCCAAGTTTTGAAGAAGCGGTTTTGGATTTGAATGAAGGGCTGATAGACGGGATCAGCTATTTGCCGAAACAAATTAAGGGCAATCTTGCGGCGCGGGACTCCCTGAATTATTACCAGCTGAACCTGCCTCAGATAACCGCTGTTTTTTTCAATCAGGAAGCGAATCCGGCGCTAAAAGATAAAAAGGTCCGGCAGGCCATGGCTTCGGCCATTGATAAAAACCAAATAATAAGCGAAATTTTGGGCGGAGAAGCCCGCTTGATCAACAGCCCTATTTTGCCTGATAATTTTGCTTACGATAAAGAAATAAAAGAGTATAAATACAGCGTTGAAGCCGCGTCCGCTTTATTGGACGAGGCAGGGTGGAAGACAGCTGAATTGACTGATGCGGACATTGCGCAAGCGCAAGAAGATGTAAATTCAGAAGATGAAAAAATAAAACAGCAAGCCGATAATAAATTGCGCGCCGGCGCCGGGCAATGGAGAGAAAAAGAAAATGATTTTTTAATCGTTAAATTAACCGCGGTATATAATGAAGAAAATCAAAAAGTAATTGAAGCGATGCGGAATTTTTGGTCCGCGATCAGCATCAAAACGGAGATAGAGCTTATCGCGGCAAGCGATATTCAAATAAGCGCAATCAAGCCGCGGAATTTTCAGGTCTTGCTGTACAGCGAAGTGGCTGGAGCGGATCCGGATCCTTACGCTTTTTGGCATTCATCGCAGATGGGGCAATCCGGACTTAATATCGCAAATTATGCGAATAAGGATATAGACGCGCTGCTTGAGGATGCCAGAGTAATTTCCAGCATGGAAGAGCGCAAAGAAAAATACGCGAAATTTCAGGAAATAATAGCTGAAGAAGTGCCGGCTATTTTTCTCTACAGCCCGACTTATACTTATATTCAAAATAAAAAGGTTAAGGGATTTGCCGTAAATAACATTTTAATTCCCCGCGACCGTTTTTCCAATATCGCGGATTGGCATGTTAAAACAGGCAAGAAGTTTGTTTGGAATTAATCTCGCGTAACGCATAACGCATAACGCATAACGCATAACGCATAACGCATAACGCGTAACGCATAACACATAACGCATAACGCATAACGCATAACGCATAACAGTAGCTCTTAGCCGCAAATTTTTTGGAAAATAAAAAAGCCCTCATCAGTGTTTATTTTGAATCAGGCTTTGTACTCTAAGATTTCAATTTGTCAATGGGCGAGTGGCGGAATTGGTAGACCCCGCACTTTTTTAAAATTATTGGAAATACTTCGGGGATATGGCGGAATTGGTAGACGCGCTAGCTTCAGGAGTTAGTGGCAGCAATGCCGTGAGAGTTCAACTCTCTCTATCCCCACAATTATTTATATAAAATATTTTAAAAAGGTGCGGGGTAGACGCGCTATCTTCAGGAGTTAGTGGCAGCAATGCCGTGGAGGTTCAAGTCCTCTCTCGCCCACATCTAATTAACATAGGAATTACGCGATTGCGTTATTTGATAATTAACAAAATTTATTCCTGCTATATATTAAAATGCAAGAATATGAAAATATGAAAATAAAATATTTTTTATGTTTAAAAGATATTTTCATATTTTTTTATTTTCATATTTTCATTATTTCTTAAAAAACATATGATTAAAAAGTACAAACCATTTTCTCAATCCTCCAGATCAGCGGCGGCAAATCGGCCATCTGCTCGGCCTGTTGTTCGGCCTGTTGTTCAGTCATCCGGCCATCCGGCCAGCCGGCCTTCTATTCAGTCTGCTGTTCGGCCTACTGCTCAATCTGCCGGCCGCGGCAGAAGAATGCAGCCGCGGCAGCCGTTAAAAATTAATAGAAGATTTATTAGCGGCCAGCCAAAAGTTGAGTCCAGGATAGCGCAAGGCAATAAACTCAAGATTATATTCTTGGGCGGACTGGAAGAAATCGGCAGAAACATGACGATTTTTGAATACGAAGAAGATATAATTATTATTGACATGGGTCTTCAGTTTCCGGAAGAAGACATGCCCGGGATTGACTATATTATTCCGAACATCTCTTATCTTGAAAATAAAATTAATAAGATCCGCGGAGTGATTATCACGCACGGGCATTACGACCATATCGGGGCCATCCCTCATCTTATGGGCAAGCTTGGGAATCCGCCAATATACACCGGAGCTTTGACAGCCGGCATTATCAACAGAAGGCAGACGGAATTTAAAGATGCTCCCAAATTAAACATCGTAAAAATTGCCAACGGATCAAAAATGAAAATGGGCCGCAATTTTGAAGTGGAATTTTGCAGAGTGACCCATTCCATCCCCGACAGTTTCGCCCCCGCGATAAGCACTCCGGCCGGATTAATTTTTTACACCGGCGATTTTAAATTTGACCATTCTCCAATCAATGACGAGCCCGCCGACCTTAATCGAATCGCTTCAATCGGAGGCCGCGGAGTTTTGGCGCTGATTTCCGATTCAACCGGAGCGGAATCACCCGGCTATCAGATCAGCGAATCCAAGGTTGGCGAGGATTTGAATCAAATGTTTGAGCGGGCTCCCGGCAGGATTATCATAGGCACATTCGCGTCTTTACTGTCCCGCGTTCAGCAGATAATCACCATATCGGAAAAATTCGGCCGTAAAGTTTTCCCGCAAGGCCGCTCCATCAGCCAAAATATTGAAATAGCCCAAGAGCTTGGATATTTTAAAATGGCTAAAGGAACATTAATTGATGAAAATGAATTTAAGCGCTTGCCCAGAAGCAAGGTAACGGTAATATGCACCGGAGCGCAAGGGGAAAAAAACGCGGCCTTGCAGAGAATCGCTTCCGGCGAGCATCGCTTTGTTTCAATCTTGCCTGACGATATGATAATTTTTTCTTCTTCTGTCGTGCCGGGCAATGAAAGAAGCGTGCAAGCGCTGAAAGACAATCTCTACAGGCAGGGAGGAATGGTTTTTCATTACGACCTGATGGACATACACGCGGGCGGGCATGCCAAGCAAGAGGATTTAAAATTAATGATAAGATTGCTCAAGCCGAAATATTTTATTCCGAATCACGGGCATCATTACATGTTGAGAGTTCACGGCGAATTGGCGAAAGGCGTTGGCGTTGATTCCGGCAATGTTTTAATAGCCGACAACGGGCAGGAAATTGAGTTCTTAAAAACAGCCAACGGGACAATAGGCCGGTTAAGCAAAGAAAAAGCGATTACGGATTATGTTATGGTTGACGGACTGGGAGTCGGCGATGTGTCCAATATTGTTTTGCGCGACCGCCGCGTAATGTCCGAAGACGGCATGATTGTCGTTATCGCGACTATTGATTCCAGGACAGGAGAGCCGATCGGCAATCCGGATATTATTTCACGCGGCTTTGTTTACATGAAGGAAAATAAAAAGTTAATAGAGAATACGCGCATGAAAGTAAAAAACATAGTAAAAGCGCATGACGCGCGGACTCCTGCCGACGACGACCACATTAAAAATAAAATCAGAAATGATATAGGGCAATTTTTGTTTACCAAAACCAAACGCCGGCCAATGGTTCTGCCGGTGGTGATTAA
>JAZDKT010000084.1:0-3406 GCA_043802685.1 Candidatus Falkowiibacteriota bacterium
ATAAAAGATCCTGTTTTTTGGAATGATATTCCGCCCGCGTCAAATTTGTAGCCGGCCGCGTAAAAAATCACCATCGGCGTGATGATGAGAAATGCGATTACGAATAAGATATATAGAAAGCGGCGTATTTTTAGAGACATAAGTTTTCGCGTAACTCGTAACGCATAACGCGTAACGAAAATTACTTAGTTTTTTAGTTAACAAGTTAATTGATTTTAAACAATAACTCGTTAACCCGTTAACTCGCTAACTAAATAATATTTTAATATTCATATGTTATGCGTTATGAGTTATGCGTAATTAATCTATCCTCTCAATATCAGCTCCGAGCGCTCTTAACCGTTTATCAATATTTTCGTATCCTCGATCAATTTGATAAATATTATCAATTTCTGTTTTGCCTTCAGCGATTAAGCCGGCAATAATCATAGCAATTCCAGCGCGCAAATCAGGGCTGGTTAATTTTTTGCCGATTAGCTTGGACGGCCCGTTAACCACAACGCGATGAGGATCGCACATAGTAATATCAGCGCCCATTTGAATTAGCATGTCAGTATAGAGCAGGCGGCGATTGTAAATTGTTTCATGAATCAGAGATGTTCCTTGCGTCTGTGTCATTAAAACCGTATAAAGCGGCTGTAAATCCGTAGGAAAGCCCGGGTATTCATGAGTTTTTATACTGTATGATTTTATTCTTTTCGCAGGGCCGATTCTCAGCCAATCGCTTCCTTGCTTAAAAGGAATTCCTATTTTGTTAAAGATGTTAAGCAGGACTTGAATGTGTTCGGGGTCGCACTTTGTTATCATAATCTCTGATTTAGCCGCTGCGGCCATTATCGCGAATGAACCTGTTTCTATCCTATCCGGCATGACTTTAAACTGCCCCGCGTGAATATTTTTAACGCCTGCAATTGTTATGGTTGAAGTGCCTGCTCCATTTATTTTTGCTCCTTGCTCATTCAAATAATCAGCCAATGCTTTAATCTCCGGCTCGCAAGCGCAATTTTTTAATATCGTAATTCCTTCAGCTAAGACAGCAGTCATCATTAAAGCTTCTGTAGCTGTTACGGAAATAATAGGAAAAAAATGCTCGCAGCCGTTTAACTTTTTAGCTTTAAGATGGTAATAATTTTCCTTTTCGTCAATTTTCGCGCCCAGTTTTTTAAATCCGTCTAAAAATAAATCAATCGGCCGGCCGCCAGCCCCGATCACGCAGCCGCCGGGATGCGGGAATTTAACCTCGCCAAATCGCGCGAGTATTGGTCCGACGAACATTATTGAAGCTCTGAACTTACTAGCTTGCTCAATATTTATTTTATTATTGCTTATGTTTAATGCCTGGATTTCTAAAGTTCTGTTTTTCAACTTAACTTTTGCGCCCAAAGCTTTAATCATTGATATCGCTTTATTAATATCTTCAATATCGGGCAGATTTGTAATTGTAATTTTTTCAGAAGACAAAAGAGCGGCTGGAATAATTTTTAAAGCCGCGTTCTTGGCGCCCATGACTTTTATCTCACCTGATAATTTTGCTTGTCCTTGAATGATAAATTTTCCCATAAATTTGTATTAATAAATGATTAATTCTATCATAGCTTATATTTGTTATTATTTCAACTAACTCGCTGTCATTGCGAGCCCGCAGCAGGGCGAAGCAATCCCGCGTTTAACGCGCTTTTCACGGGATTGCTTCGTCGTTCCATTCCGTTTCACTCCACTCCATTCCTTGCAATGACAATTAACAATTGGTTGTAATAGAAATGGCAATATGTTAATATATGAAAGTGGATAATACCCACCCCTACCCCTCCCGAGAGGGGATATAATAAAGTGGATAATACCCGCCCCGACCCCTTCCCCTCAAATACGGCGGGCAGGCGAGAGGGGATATAATTATGTTGAACAAATTCAATTCAAAATATATAATTCAAGAAAAAAAAGCGACTATTTTTAAAACAACTTTTATAGCTGTTTTAATTTTGGTTTTAATGGCCGTCTGTTTCGGCTCCGGGATGTATGTTACGCGCAAAAGCGAGACGGTTAAAAATTTGGCTGATCAAGAATTGGTTTTGCTTGGCAAGGTTCTGGGCAAATACAGCCAATCTCCTGAAGACAAATTAAGCCAAGATGTGGATTTTGATTTATTCTGGGAAGTTTGGGATATTTTAGAAAAAGAATTCGTGGACCGAGATAAATTAAGCGAAAAAGAAATGTTTTACGGAGCTGTGCGCGGCCTGGTTTCTTCGCTAGGCGATCCATATACTGTTTTTATGAACCCGATAATAGCGCATGAATTCGCGGAAGACTTAGCGGGAACCTTTGAAGGCATAGGGGCTGAAATAGGCATTAGAGATGAAATTTTGACTATTATAGCGCCTCTTCCTGATATGCCTGCGGAAAAAGCAGGGCTGCGAGCTGGCGACAAAGTTTATGCAATCAACGGAGAGTCAACAATGAACATATCAATAGACGAGGCGGTTAATAAAATACGCGGACCTGTTGACACGCAAGTCACTCTAACTATTTCTCGCGATGGGCTTGAAAAGGCAGAAGATGTAGCCATAACCAGAGGCGTAATTATTGTAAAAAGTGTAAAAACTGAAATTTTAAACAATAATATTAATGTTAACAGCGACAGTAATAATAATGATGATGATATTTATGTAATAAAGATAACTAATTTTAATGATGACACGCTGAATCTGTTTAATGAAGCCGTAAGGGAAGTAATTACCAAAAATCCATCCGGAATAATTCTTGATTTGCGCAACAATCCTGGAGGATATTTGGAAACCGCCATTGAAGTATCCAGCGAATGGGTTGATGAAGGCGTAGTCGTGACAGAGCAATTCAGCGAAGATAAAAAGCTTGAATATTTGTCCAGAGGCCGCGCCAGATTAAAGGATTACCCAACCGTTGTTTTGGTCAACCAAGGCAGCGCTTCCGCGTCGGAAATTGTGGCAGGCGCTTTGCAGGATTACGGCAAAGCAAAAATTATAGGCATGCAGACTTTCGGCAAAGGCTCGGTGCAGGCATTGCAGAAATTAAAAGACGGTTCCTCGGTAAAAATAACAGTGGCTAAATGGCTAACTCCAAATGGAAACTGTATCAACGAAGAAGGAATCACTCCTGATGAAGAAATTGATTTAACGATAGAGGATTATGAAGCAGAAGAAGATCCGCAGATGGATAGAGCGGTTGAGATTTTGAAAAAATAATATTCAATATCCAATATACAATATTCATTCAATATTTAATATCTAAAATTATACTGCCCCCTTTGTCTAGACAATAATATTGTGTGTATTAAGTGGGTTTTAGAATTAGATTTTTAAATTATATAAATTTGTAAAATTGAATTGTGGATAAACTATCTTTAGAAAATCAGGCATCAAACATCATCTTT
>JAZDKT010000085.1:0-8075 GCA_043802685.1 Candidatus Falkowiibacteriota bacterium
CATTTCGCGCGCCAATCAATTTTTACGTTATTTTTTAATCTTCTATAAGACGCTATCAAATGAATAGCCAAATAAACCACTCTGAGCAGCCAATAAACATCAAAGGCGATAATGAAATAAGCTACCCAAACCGGCTGGAAATAAGACAAAATCAATAAAGACAGCAGAGTTGTCCACGACAAAAAGCCCGGAAATATTTCGAGGGCCCGATATATTTTTCTGTCTGTTCCGGACAGATCGGTTGCTTTGCTGATTTTTAAATAATTCATGCGCATTAAACAATTAAATAATAATCGCAATATCAACCCACAAATCTACAAATTACAAATACATTATTTTTTATTATTTGTAGATTTGCAGTTGATTTGTTGATTTGCGGGAGCTATTATGCGAGCGCCTAAAAGGCAAGGATAAATATATTTTTAATTTAAAAATTATAATGTGAAAAATCAATTTGAAAATATTTTTCGGCCGGGTTATGTTTTTAAATTTTTTCTGCCTGATTGATTTAAATACATTTTCAACCGTAAGCTCGTCCGCGCTGATTACAGCGTAATCAACATTGAAATAATTTAACGTATGCGCGTCAGAAGTAGCAATGAAAGGCTTATTGTATTTTTCCGCTATTCTCTTCGCTTTTTTATTAAAATTAATCAAATCTGAATAAAACCAGCTGTGCTCAACGGCGTCAAAAATATCAATATATTCAATCAATTTATTCCGGCCGATTGAATTTTTAAAATCAAACAAAGGATGCGGAGCTATCACGAAAATACGCGGATTATTTTTTTTGTATTCGCGCAATTGTTCAAAAGTTTTTACTTGTTCAGCGTCTTTGCCGCAATTCAATACAACTATATCGCTATGAAAAAAAATAAACTTGGTTATCGCCAATTCAACCCCGGGAATCAGCAATATCCCCTCGCGGCGCGCGTAATCCCCGTATTCTTTTTTATAAACAAATTTCTTGTGGCAAGTTAAAGCCAAGACTTTAAAGCCCAATTTTTGCGCCTTATCAATCAGCCGGTAAATATTATATTTTATAATAACGCCGTCAAAACGGTCTTCGGCCGTATGTATATGCAAGCTTGATTTCAATTCCATAAAAAATATTAGACCTGTCGCGTAATAATTTACGCGCATTTTATATATACGGCTATCGCTACATTAATCACTATATTATTACATTGCTAAATTGCTAAATTGTTACATTGTTTTAACGTTAACAATTTAACAATGTAGCAATGTTTGTAGGAACAGTATAGCAAGCAAAAAATAATATTCAAAAACTTAGCATTTAAACATGCGGGTTCTGTGTCAATTGAAATTTATTTCTTGCCCCGCTTTCAATTCTCCGCCATTTTTATCATATTGCTTTTGCTTCGCCGCGGTCTGTTTTTCGTCTATTTTGCTTCTTAATTCCCTGCCTTGAAAATCAACCGGTTTTTTTAACGGCAATTGATTAAGCGACAATTCTTGGATTTTATTTTCTTTAATTTGCTCTTCCACTGTTATTTTTTTCAGCTCCGCTTGTTTGTTTTTTTTTTCTTTCTTCAAACTCTTTTCTCTTTTCATTTCTTAATACAGCCAAGCAATCTCTGCAGAATACAGGCCTTATTCCGTCTGGCTCAAAAGAAAGCTTTGTTTCTTTCCCGCACCGATGACAGACGGCGCTGTATTTATATATATCATCTTTTTGATCAATTTTTTGATCAATTATCTTGCGGGCCGGAGCATTATTTTTGTTTTTATTAAATATAACGCCTGCTACCGCTTTATCATTCTTATTCTTGCTTTCATCCGCGTATTCATCTTCATTATTGTGCCAGCGATTAATCTTATCCTCCACAATCTCTCTTTTTCTGGCATACCTTTCGCGAGATACCTTGATGACCTTGTCAATATTATCAGTTTCTTCCTCTTTGGACAAGGGCGGCAGTCCGCGCGCTGAAAAAGGGTTGGAGGCAACGCCGTCTATCATTAATTTCAAATATGTTTCATATTTAGGCAAATTAACCAAATCTTCCTCTATAAAAGTGGGGGTGAACTCCTTGACTAATTCTTCCGCGTCCGCGGCGCCGACTCTAAAAACTATCAATGTTCCTATGTTGCCGAACACAGCCGCCTTAACCGTATCGCCAAGCTGTTCAATGTATTGATGGGCCATTATCAGATTAAGCCGGTATTTTCTTGCTTCCGATAAAATATTGGCAAAGCTGTCCGTGGTGAAGTTCTGGAATTCATCAATATAAAGATAAAAATCTTTGCGGCTTTCTTCCGGCGCGTTAACGCGGCTCATGGCGGCCAGCTGTATTTTAGTAATCATCATAGCGCCAAGGAGCGCGGAACTGTCTTCGCCTATTCTGCCTTTGCTTAAATTCATAATCAATATCTTGCCCTTGTCCATAATTTCCAGCATATTTATGGATGATTTGACTTGTCCGACAATGTTTCTGATTAAAGAAGTGGAAAGAAACTGGCCTACTTTATTTTGTATTGGAGAAACGGCTTCGGACGCGAATTTATCGGCATAACCGGCAAATTCATTAACCCAAAAAGCTTTCACGACCGGATCTTGAATTTTTTCTATCACTTTTTTGCGAAAAGCCTTGTCGGAAAGCATGCGCGTGACAGCCAAGAGAGTGGAGCTGGGATAATCCAAAACAGCCAGAATGGTATTGCGCAAAATATATTCCAATCTGGGGCCCCAGCTGTCCACCCAAAGTTTTTGGAAAACTCCGATCAGCCCGGATGCCACCAAGTGCCTAAGATGCGGCTCTACCTGCTCCACCACATTGAAAGCAATCGGATATTCTATGTCCGCCGGATTGAAATAAATAACATCATTAACGCGATCTGACGGTATGTATTGCATTATTTTTTCCGCCAAATCTCCGTGCGGATCAACCAAAGCCACTCCTTTTCCCGCATTAATGTCTTCTATTATCATATTCTCCAACATAGTTGATTTGCCCATGCCGGTTTTTCCGATTAAATACATATGCCGGCGCCTGTCGTCAACTTTTATGCCGAATTTTCTGCGATTATTGCGAAAAGTGGTTTCAGCAAAAATTGTTATTTTGTTTTGGTTATTTTGATTCATATTTCTATAAATTAATCCTATTTAGATGGGATAGAAGGCGAAGAAGGCTTTAAAAGATTTAGAAGGGAAAAAGATAAAAAAATTCCCCTATACCCTTTTAACCCTTATTCGCCCTCTTAGCCCTCTCACCCTTCTTATAATATTTATTCAAACGGCAAATTCCCCGGCGGAGCAGCTTTTATCGCGCCGCCATGCTGTTCCGCCAAAGGACGATCTTGATTATTCTCTAAATCAGCCAAAAATTCTTGTTCCGCATCTTGTTTTTTGTCTTTCCGCATTGCCGCATTATTGTCTTTATTGTTAAAATTATTCTCCTCTGCCGATACTGAAAGAAAATCAGGAATTTGATCTTCGGCTGATTCTTCGCTTACCGGCAAATACATCGGCGCTTCCGCTTTTCTGCCCGGCGCTTTTTGAATTAACGGCGCCCTAACCGAGGCTTCAACCGGGAAATGCCAAACAGTGGCCAGCTCCTCAATATTTAAAATCCCCATAGTTCTTCCTATGTCATTATCTCTATGCTTATAACCTATCATAATTCTCATCTTTTTGGCGTTCAATATGCTGTTAGTAAAAAAATAAGCGGCTCTGGTGGCTGTCTTGTCCATGTCCGGCTTTAAGTTGTTCAATTCCATGGAAGCAAACTGCTTCATAAATCCGACAAACCCGCCAAAAACCTTTGGCTTATTCATTACTTCTTTTCTGGCCAAATAAATCGCTCTCATTTTAAATTTAAAACCAAGCTTGCTGACTTTCTCGTCTATCGCTTCAATTTGATTTTTCTCTTTCGGCTTTAAATTCATCATTTTAAACATCTCCTCTTTTTCTTCCTTTTTTTCCGCGGCGCTTTCTCCGCTAAAAATCATATCGCCCAAATAACCGATAAGACCAACTATGCCATCCAGCGCGTAATCAAGCAAATTCTTTTTAGATTTGGAATTTTCTCCTATTACCTTGCTTATTTCTTTATCCCCTATCACCGGCCAATCAAAGCCAATCGGCGTAAGCAAAATCTGAAACCATAGCTGTTCTCCTTTTCTTAAACTGCTCATTAAATCCATCAGCGCCGCCATCGTATCTTTATACTGCGTTTCCGGAGCTCCCATTTGATGCTCAAATTCTTTATAAGTTTTTATCGGATAAGCGGAACACTTTTGCTGTATGAATTCCGCGCCGTAAATATCATATTCATCATCAGGAAATTTTGAAGGCGCCTCTGTCGTATAATCATTAACCTCGGTAATTTCAGCGTCCGGATATTGGGAATAAATTGACGACTCAACCAAATCACGGGCTATCTCCGGCGTATAAATCAAAAATTGAATATATCCTTCTATGCTGACAATTTCCATGCTGATAGACAATTGGAATTTGCCTTCCCACCATTTTTCAATCAAATTGATAGAACCATGCAATCCGGCTAAATAAGAAAAAATGTTTTCCACCGCTTTGGGCGTCTGGCTGTTGTCGCGCGGTATGTCAATGGCTAAAAGGATAAATTTATGCTTTGAACCCCATTGAGCTCTAATATACTGCAGCCAAAGCAAAGAAGCTCCCCAAATAAATGTTATGCCTATTGGAATCCATCCGCCATACCAAAAAATACGCCAAACAAAAATATGCGGAGGCAAATTTACTAATTCTGTTATAACGCTCATGTCAATAACAATATCCATAAGTATAATGCTAATCCGCTAATAAATGCTAATCAACGAATTGCTAATATGCTAATAACTATGTATTTGCGGATTAGCGATTAGCGGCACATTGTATTTATTTTACCACATTTTAACCGCTCTTGACAAATTAAAAATTCCTAACAAAAAAACAGACCGCCGAATCTGCTTTAACATATGCGTTATGCGTTATGCGTTATGCGTTATGCGTTATGCGTTATGCGTTATGCGTTATGCGTTATGCGTTATGCGTTATGCGCTATGCGTTACGCGCTATGCGTTACGCGTTACGCGTTATGCGTTATGCGTTATGCGTTATGCGTTATGCGTTACGCGTTATGCGTTACGCGTTACGCGTTATGCGTTATGCGTTATGCGTTATGCGTTATGCGTTATGCGTTATGCGTTATGCGTTATGCGTTTCCCAGTTCTTTCAACAACTCCCTTTGCTTTCTATTTAAGCCAGTCGGCGTTTTGACAATTACTTCAACCAAATGATCTCCTCTTTTTCCAACAGTACCGCTAAAATAGCCGCCGCGGAGATGCGGCACGCCCTTGCCGCGCAATATGAAAACTTTTCCTGACTGCGTTGCTTCCGGAATTTTTAATTTTACCGATCCATCAACTGTTTCAATGTTAATTTTATCCCCCAAAGCGGCTTGCGCAAAACTGATTTCCGCTTTTGATAAAATATCATAGCCGTCGCGCCTGAATTTTCTGTTCGGGTTTACTCTAATCTTTAAATACAAATCGCCTGTTGGCGCTCCTCTCTCTCCCGCTTCGCCCTGGCCCGCCAGACGGATTGTTTCTCCATTATCAATGCCTGCCGGAATTTTTATTTTTAGCGCGGCCAATTCCTGAGCAACGCCGGCGCCGGAGCATTTGGCGCATTTTTGGCTGTATGTTTTTCCTTCTCCGGCGCAATTCTCGCAAGTCATTTGCACCTGCATGTTGCCGAGAATAGTTCTCCGCACCCGCAAAACTCTGCCGGATCCGTTGCAAACTTTGCAGGTTTCTATTTTACTTCCCGGCTCCGCCATATTTCCATTGCACCTGTCGCACTTAACAGTTTTTTTTAAGCTAATGTCTTTTTCAACTCCAAAAACAGCTTCATTAAAATCAATACTAAGCATAACCTGAATATCATCGCCTTTTCTTTGCCTGCCGCGGCCTTTCCCTCCACGAGTGGAAAAACCGAAAATATCGCCGATTCCGCCGAAAATATCTCCCAAATCATCCGCGTTAACATTCCAGCCAGAGGATGGTCCGCCTTGGGCGGAGAATCCGTTAGCAAATCCGGAAAAATCTCTAAACCCCTCAAACCCGGAAAAACCGCCGCCTGCTTGGGCATGCTCAAAATCCGAACCGAATTGATCGTATTGGGTTCGTTTTTTAGCATCTCCCAAGACCTGATAAGCTTCATTAATTTCCTTAAATTTTGCCTCGTCTCCGCCGGCTTTGTCAGGATGGAATTGATGGGCTTTCTTGCGAAACGCTTTTTTTATTTCATCTTGGCCGGCGCCTTTGCCAATGCCGAGAACATTGTAATAGTCTTTAGACATAAATATAATGCGAACCTACAAATTATATGCAAATACCGCAAATTACGAATTATGCAAATTATTTATTCGCGTTATTTGAATTCGCAGTATTTGCATAAATTTGCGGATTCGCATTATGCTAACCTTTAAACCCAATCTCCTTATCCAAACTCGCGGACTCTTTTACTTCGCCGAATTTTTCTTCGTATTTTTTCAAATTATCAGCCATGGCCGCTATCATTCTTTTGAAATGACCCGGATTGGTGATAATTTTTCCTGTCACTTTTCCGCTTGCTCCCATAATATTCAAAAACATAATCTGAAATTCGTCTTTATTATGGTTCGCCTGCATGGCGTTGGCGTATTCCGCGCCGGGAATATTGTCCGCGATTTTAATTTCCTGCCTGCCCGCAGGCGCGCTTGGCGGTTTTTGATTTGTCATAATTTAAAATAATAAAGTAATAAAATAATAAAATAAGATATTAGGTTTTGTTTTTTTTATTTTATTATTTTTTTATTTATCTTATTTGATTAATATTTAAAGTAATAATTAATTTAATGGGGGCGCTGGTTATTGACAACGCCCCTGATCCGCAGATACTATTCTTTTACAAGAATCTTTTTAACGGTTTTTTCAGATGTATATTTATGGAAAAAATATCCACCGGAAGACATGTTAAATTCCAGTTTTTTGCCGATTCTGCATTTTTCAATGTCTATATCTATATTTTCTGCTTGAATTCTACTCCCGGGAGAAAACGCTAAATTTTTCGCTAAAACATATTTAGTGTTTTCATCAGTCTCAACTATCATACTGGCTAACTTTGGAAATGCTGTATTATCTACTCTTTCTACTTCTACGAATTCACCCATTATTCCCCCTTTCCTTATTGTTTTTAATTGTTGCGGGAATTACGCGTTTGAGCGTAAAAAAACAAAACTATTATTTTATTATCAGCACCGAGTGCTGCGGCAGCACTCGGTGCTGATAATAAAATATTGAAATGAACTCAACCAGCTGCCCGAAATTATTCAGGCAGCTTATGAATGCGCTTCTTACTTCTTACTTCTGACTTCTTACTTCTTACTTGAATTTCCTTCCTCAAACTCCCCTTCAACCGGCTCTTTATCATCTTTACCTTCATCACTCTTCTTCCCTTCTTTGCCTTCTTGAGCCTTCTCGCCCTTCTGATCCTGCGCTTGCTTGTCCGCCGAAGCTTCGGCGGCGGCGGATTGATACATCGCCGCGCCAATCCTCTGCGCCACAACATTCATTTCCTCCATTTTCTTTTTTATCTCATCATGCTGATCAGTAGCGTTTGCTTTTTTCAAAGCTTCCAATTTTTCTTCAAGTTCTTTTTTGTCTTCCGGCTTCATTTTATCGCCTGATTCTTTAATTAATTTTTCAGTTTGGAAAACAACCGCGTCCGCTTGATTTTTAATTTCTATCTGCTCTTTTTTCTTTTTGTCTTCATCCGCGTGAATTTCCGCCTCTTTCGTCATTTTCTCAACTTCTTCCTTGGAAAGCCCGGAAGACGCGGTAATGGTTATTTTCTGCTCTTTATTGGTTGCCTTATCCTTGGCGCTTACATTTAAAATTCCATTGGCATCAAGATCAAAAGAAACTTCAATCTGCGGCACGCCGCGCGGAGCGTTTGGTATGCCGTCTAATATAAATCTGCCCAAAGTTTTGTTGTCAGACGCCATCGGCCGCTCGCCCTGCAAAACATGAATTTCCACGCTTGTCTGACCCTC
>JAZDKT010000086.1:0-8409 GCA_043802685.1 Candidatus Falkowiibacteriota bacterium
TATAAAAGAAGATGTAAAAGCCATGTCCGGCTCAGCCAAGTTCATCATTACTTTTGTCTTAGGCCGTTTTAAGTTTTTGATATTGGTTGTTTTAACCTCAAAAGGCAGAATACCGCTATAAGCAAAGCCCTCTTCTCCTTCAGCGCAGCTGATCGTTACTTTTTGGCCTGTTTTGATTTTCCGGCTGGCATTATTGGTTCCCACAACGCAAGGAATCCCAAGCTCCCTGGACACTATCGCGACATGGCAGGTTCTCCCACCCTTGTCCGTAATAATGGCCGAAGCGATTTTCATAATCGGCTCCCAGTCAGGATCTGTCATGTCTGTCACCAAAACTTGGCCGCGCTTGAATTTGGTTATTTCGTTCACGCCCATTATTTTATTGGCTGTTCCGGCGCCGATTTTTTTCCCCACGCTTCGCCCTGAAACAATAATTTTGCCTTTTTCTTTTAATCTATAGTCTTCCAGCACATTATAATCCCTAATACTGTGGATAGTTTCCGGCCTGGCCTGGAGAATATAAAGCTGATTTTCCTTGCCGTCCAAGGCCCATTCTATATCCATCGGCCGATTATAATGCTTTTCTATAATCATTGCCCACTGGGCTAATTTTATAACCTGCTCATCCGTGATTGATTGCTTGTTTTGATCAGCAGGGCTCACAGGCATGTCTTTGACCGGTTTTTTTGGATTTTTATTGTATACCATTCGCAAGAGCTTGCATCCTATTGAGCGGGAAATAATTTTTTGCGTCGGCTTAAAAACAATAAATTCATCAGGATTCACCTTGCCCTGCACTATGTTTTCCCCCAAACCGTAAATGGAGTTAATAAGCACGATTTTATCAAAGCCGGATTCAGTATCTATGGTGAACATCACCCCGGAAGCAGCCAAATCAGAGCGAATCATTTTTTGCACCCCGACTGATAAAGCTATCTTAAAATGATCAAAGCCCTTGTCAACACGGTAGGATATGGCGCGATTGGTAAACAGCGAGGCAATGCATTTTTTAACAGCGATTAATAATTCTGTTTCGCCGGCTATGTTTAAAAATGTTTCCTGCTGGCCGGCAAAAGAAGCGTCAGGCAAGTCCTCTGCCGTGGCTGATGAGCGGACAGCAACATCAACTAATTGACGATTTTCGATTGACGATTTTCGATTTATTTGATTTATTTTACTTTGTTGATATTCTTCGGATAATTTATGATAAGCGCCTACTATTGCCTGCTCTAAATCTTTTGGCAGATCAGCTTTAAGGATTGCCTGCCTTGCTTTCGCGCCGCGCTTCATTAAGTCGCGCACATTATGCGTATCAAGCCCTTTTAAAATTTGCTTTATTTCTTGTCTTAACCCTGATTTTTTAAAAAAATAATCATAGGCGTAAGCCGTGGTGGCAAACCCATTTGGCACCAGCACGCCTTGCTTGGACAGCTTGCGGTACATTTCGCCCAAAGAAGCGTTTTTCCCTCCCACTGACGGGACATCTTTGATTCCCAGTTCGTTGAAAAATTTAATGTATTTAGACATAGAAAATATAATCCGAATCTGCAAATTCATCCAAATGCTCCAAATATTTTAATCCAAATAATTCGGATATTTATATTCGCGGCATTCGGATAATAATTCGTGGCATTCGGATTATTGTTATAAGTTTATCTTCTTGCTCCACTCATAAATATAAGGTATTTTCCACCATTCTCCATTTAGCGCTTTTATTATTCCCATTACAGCCACTACGGCGATCGCAAGCATTAACAGCTGGCCGAACAGCGGAACCCAAAAAATTAATCCCGCTATAATTTCAATAATAAACAGCACCAGCCCTTGCTTGGCATGGAATTGGGCGAATTTGGAATCGCGCCTGCCCAGAAGAGGCACCAGACACAATATCCACGCATAAGACAAAGCCGCTAAAGTTTTGTTGGCTTCAATGTCCGGATCTTTTAAATTTGTTGTTGTTTTGTTAGTCATAAGTTTATTTCGCGCAACGCATAACTCATAACGCGTAACGCATTAAAATTATTTATCTATTATCATAATAGCATAATTTTTGTTATAATAAAATCAACCCTACAAATTTACAAATCCGCTACGAACTTACGAATATTAAATTCTTTATATTTTATTGACAATTTACTGTAAATAATATAAAAATAAAGTGATATTTAACGACAGCAACAAAAACAACGCAGGTGTGGTGAAATTGGTATACACGCTTGGCTTAGGACCAAGTGGAGCAATCTGTGCGGGTTCGAGTCCCGCCACCTGCACAAAATGTTTTGATTAAAGAAAGCGCGCATTAGCGCCAATGAAGCGTTTGACTGGCAAAGCAAGCTGTTAAAAAACGCAATGGGCGGGGAGTAGAAGAAAATTAGAATTTGACACAATGGTTTGAATTGACTACAATTGTATTAAGAATTGACTACAATTGCGTATGGATATATTAAAATTAACAAAGTCAAAAACAAGAAAAAAGATTCTTCAGCTCTTTTTTGCTGATTTGGCTAAAAAATATTACCTCAGAGAATTGGAAAGAATTATTAATATTTCAGTTGGCAATATACGGCGCGAACTTATATCGTTAGAACAATCAGGAGTTTTTAAACACGAGAGAATGGGCAAGCAGGTTTACTATTCAGTAAACCAACAATCCCCTATTTTTCAAGAATTTAAAAAAATTATAGCTAAAACAATCGGCTCGGAGGCATTAATAAAAAACGCTTTTAAAAATATTAAAGGCATGGAAATTGCTTTTATCTTTGGTTCATTCGCCAAGAGCGAAGAGGACTCTTTATCTGATATTGATTTAATGATTATCGGCAAACCGGATGAAGATATTGTAATGTCAAAAATCAATAAATTAGAAAGCCGGCTTAGCAGAGAAATTAATTACCATATTTTTTCAATAGTTGACTGGCAGAAAAAAATAAAACAACGAAATTCTTTTTTAAAAAATATTTTATCTAAACCAAAAATATTTTTAATCGGCAATGACAACTATTTATCAAAAATTAATTGACAACGGCTTGCTAAAGCAAGAGCAAATTGGCTTTAATCAAGTCAATAAAGTATTAGACAGGGCTTATAAAAATATTAAAAGCGCAAAGACTTTGCTTAAAGATGATGACGAAGAAGGCAGTTTTCAATTTGCTTACGAGGCAATGCTTTTGGCCGGCAGGGCTTTGGTTTTTTCCTATAGTTTAAGGCCGCGCGCTGTCGGATCTCATAAAATAGTAATAGATTTTACTGAAAAAATTATTGGCAAGGAATATAAAATTTTTGTTCAAAAATTTGACAAAATGCGGCGGAAAAGAAATTATTTAATTTATGGAATCGGCTTAATGATTTCCGAGACAGAAGCTGAAAATGCCATTAAGACTGCTGAAGAATTTATGGAAAGAATTAAGGAAATAATCCACAAGAAAAATCCGCAAACAATATTAATATAAGATATTTTTATAATTTACACTAAATTATCATAGTATTTTACACTAAATATTTAATTAGCGGTTTACAGAAATCCTAATGGGTTTCTGTTTTTGATTTTTGGACAATTATTGACTTTTATAGCGTAGCGTGATAGGGTTTTATTAAATTTTGAAATTGCAATTCAAATAGAAAAGGAGCGGTTTTCGCACCTTGAAAATTTTATAACTATAAAAAGGGAGGGATAAAAAATGAATAAAGCGGGAATAATAGGGTTTGGAAACATAGGAAAAAAACTGCGCGAAAAGCTTTTAGAAAACGATTGGATAGTAAGTCTTATTGTTACGAGTGAGCATGTTTTTGTTAACGACCTCAATGTTCCAAAAGACAAAAGCGAAAATTGGCTTGATTATTGCCACGACATTGATATTATTTTTCTGGCTATACCGACAGTCGATGATGGCAGAACGGCATTAAATTTTATTTCTGCCGCGGTAAAAAAAGAAATACCGATTGTTACTTGCGAAAAGGGAGCGCTTTCTAATTATTTCGCCGAACTTAAACCGATTCTTAATAGTGTTGGCTATAGCGCCACCGTCGGCGGTGGATCAGGAATGATCCATTTTCTTAAACGCAGATTCTTTTCCGGAATGCGCGAAGTTCATGCCATCGTGAACAGCACCATGAATTATATCTGGGACGACTTGAGAATGGGTAATCCTCTCGGGCATATCGTTGAAGAGGTGAGAATGCTTGGTTATGCCGAACCAGGCAAAAATGATCCAATTAAAATTATTCTAGGCGAAGCTGGTCCTGATGTAACCAAAAAAATTTCAATCCTATTTAACCTTTGCTTTCGTCCCAAAACTATTCTCCGCGCGAAAGATATTAAAATTGTTCTTACGGAAGAAATGGTTAGACAGGCAATCACAGAAGCGATGGATAGAAGATTCGTCGTTTCTTTCGAGAAAGAAAGAAATTTCAGAGAAAAAAATAACAACATCCCGGCTTTTACTCATCGCATAGAAGATTGGGTAATCAGCGGCGGATTTAAAAGAACTGATAGCCCTTTGATTGCTCGTTTGTGTAATTCAGCTACACGGGTTAATAATGCCATTTTGACGGTTGAGGGCAAGGATGGATCCGGAGGCATCTATCTTTGTGTTGGTCCTGGCGCCGGAGCATCGCCGGTGGCAACAGCAATGATTAGAGACGCAGAAGAATTATTATCGTAATCGTAGAGCCAAAGCTTTTTCGTCCTAGGGTGATTAGATTAAATTCAAAGTCACCCTTTTTATTTCAAAAAAATTACTGCGGCCAATTATGATTAACTCATAAAAAAACTTAAAATCATTAAAGATTGCGGGTATTTTTTTGTTAAATTTTTAAAAAGGTGATACAGTATAAGTGAATAATTTTTTAAAAATACTTTTTATGCGAAACTGCGGCAGCAGAAACAGCTTGCGTTAATTTGAATATTAGTGTTATAATTTACACTAATCAGTGTAATAATATACACTACTATGATTTTATCAACTTTTATGATTAATTTTCGTTCGCAAATTACAAAAAAAGTTTTAAGCTATTTTTTATTGAATACGGGAACTGAAATGTATGTTAATGAAATGGCGGAAAAGTTTATGGTTGACCGTGGCAATTTAACCAGAAAATTATCAGAATGGAAAAAAGAAGGGATCTTAGAAAAACGCAAAAAAGGAAATTTAAGTTTATATAAAATTAATAAAAAATATCCGTTTTTATTTGAATTAAAAAAAATTATCCAAAAAAGTTTTGGCATTGAAAAGCAATTGGCGCAGGCGCTGAAAAAAATTAATGGCCTTAAGATGGCTGTTCTATTCGGCTCTTACGCTGAAAATAAATTAAGCGCTGAAAGCGATATAGACTTGCTCTTAGTCGGTTCGCACAATTCCCTGGAAGCGCAAAAAAAAATAGTCAAACTGCAAAAGCAATTTGACAGGGAAATTAACGCCATTGATATGGGGGAAGCGGAATTTAAAAAGAAAAAGAATAGCGCGTTATTGAAAAATATTTTTAAAAATAAGCATATTAAACTTATATGATCAAATTTGAAAATAACCATTTCAAAAAATTTGATTTTAACGATGAACAAATAAAAAAATATTTGAATTCTGCCGGCAAAGATTTGAATATTGCAAAGCAATCTTATGTAGAGGAAGTTAAATTTCAATTTGCCTACAACGCTTTAATCAAATTAGGCATTGCCTTAATCGCCTGTTATGGCTACAGGGTTAGCAGCAGACAAGGTCACCATATAAAAGTTATTGAAAAAATTTCAGAAATACTAAAAAATGAAAATGTTTTAATTTACGGCAACCAGATGCGAAAAACGCGCAACACGGAATTATATGATGGCGGAATTATGATTACTGAAAAACAGGCTGATGATTATTGTAATTTTACTGCTGGATTATTTAAAAAAACTCATGAGGATTTTTTCAAAAATCATTTAAAAGCTTTACTCTAATTTCTTATGCCCGGCAGCACAACTTTAAATAAGTTTTTTTATGAAGCTTATTCAAGCAAAGAAGATGCTCAAAGAAAAGAAAAATATTTTAAAACTGCTGAAGGCAGATAATTTTTAACAAAACTACTTTGAATTTATTTAAAAATATAACAGAATAACCTATGCCAAAAAGCGAATATTATGTAATATCATTAGGCGGCTCATTAATCGTTCCCAAAAACGGGATTGATTGGAAATTTTTAAAAAATTTCCGGGAATTGATTATTAAAGAAATAAAAAAGAATAAAAAATTTATAATCGTTGCCGGCGGCGGCAATACCGCGCGGGATTATCAGACAGCGGCTGGCAAGGTTGCAAAATTAACCAATGACGATAAAGACTGGATTGGAATTCATTCCACGCGGCTTAACGCGCATTTAATCAAAACAATATTCAGGAAATACGCGCATTCGCGCATTAATAAAAATCCGCGCACCAAAGCGGATATTCGCAAACATTTTCAAAAAAACGAAAAAATCATGGTCGCGGCCGGCTGGCGGCCCGGCTGGTCAACAGATTATGTCGCCACGATATTGGCCGAGAGATTGGGCGCGAAAACAGTTATAAATTTATCAAACATACAATATGTTTATGACAAGGATCCAAAAAAATATAAAACAGCCAAAAAAATAAAAGAAATTACCTGGCCGGATTTTCGTAAAATCGTCGGCAATAAGTGGGATCCGGGGTTAAACGCGCCTTTTGACCCGGTTGCCTCCAAGCACGCCGAAGAGCAAGGCCTTGAAGTGATAATCGTTGAAGGAAAGAATATTAAAAATTTAGAAAAATATTTTAACGGAAAAAAATTTAAAGGAACCGTTATTAAATAAAACAATTAATATTAAAGCAGGAAATTAATTTATTGTTTTCTTGTTTTTGTGTTTTCTTGTTTTTGTGTTTTCGTGTTTTTGTGTTTTCGTGTTTTGAGGCGAAGACGAGTGTTTTCGTGTTTCAGTGTTATATCGCAATATTAGCAATAATATATCCCTTGACCTTGACAAAATATTAGCCGGATGCTACAATGATTTCATAATTTATTTAAGCGCTTTGTTTAAATTTATTTAAAATTAAACAAAGCAAAAAAACCACGAAAATGGATAACAACAATTCTTTCGGCCAGCGAACAATGGTTCAGGGAAAATGGACCTGTTCTGAATGCGGAGCCGAAATCACTGAATTGCCTTTTCAGCCAGACGGAGAAAGACCAATCTTTTGCCGCGACTGCCACAGGCAACGAAGAAACAGCCGATAAAAAGGCGATGTATTAATTCTTAATATAATTCAAACAATATTATTTAAAAGAATTAAAATACAGACTTCAAAAAAAGAACCCCGAAAGGGGTTCTTTTGTTTTGGAGTAATTATCAAAGTATGATAAAATTTATTATAGATAAATTCTATTTTTATATTTATGATAAAACAAGGAGGGCTGCTCTTGCGAGCTGGAAAAACTATTTTAATCCTGTTATTTATTAACGCAGGATTTTTTTGTTTTGAAAAAAGTTGTTTGGCGGTTAACGCCGGGGATGTGGTTATAAATGAAATTTGCTGGATGGGGACAAGCGTTTCAAGCGCTGATGAATGGATTGAGTTAAGGAATTTAACATCTTCTCAGATTAACTTTAGTGATACTCCATGGTCAATATATAAAAATAATTCCCTTATGCTTGTAATTGATAGCGGGACACTTGAAGCAAGGGGTTACTTTCTTATTTCCAATAACAGCGAAAATCACATTTTTACTAAAGGGGAATCTATTTTAAGTATTACTCCCGATTTTATTAATTCATCAATTTCTCTCTCCAACTCTTCTGTCCAATATAAGCTTTATGCAACGGCAGATAGCAGTGGCAGTCTCATTGATACAGCTGATGACGGCATTGGCAATCCCATTGCCGGTGATAACGGAGATATTAAAAAATCAATGGAAAGAAATAATATTCCTGGCGATGGAACACAAACGGAAAATTGGCATACTTGTTCGCAGGCAGTTAATTTTGATAGGGGAGCTAATGATTGCGGAACTCCAAAAGCGCCAAATAGCGATGGGCAACCCGAACAGGAACCTGAGTCGGATACAGAAGAAGAAGACGAAGAAGTGAAAGAAGAAGACGAGGAAGAGAATGAACAGCCGGAACCACAAGATCAAGAACAGGAAGAAGCAATAGATCAAGAAGTTATTAAAAATTACAATCTCGGCGACATTGTTATCAACGAATTCGTGAGCGACCCAACTGACAACGATGTGGAATGGATTGAATTATACAACAATACTAACAAAGAAATTGATTTGGCTAATTGGACAATTGAGGAGGGTAGCGGAGCCAAAACGACTCTTGAGGGAATAATCGGCTCAAACAATGAAAGCAAATTTTTTGTCATTGAAAAGCCAAAAGGCAATTTGAACAATAAAGGGGATGTTATAATTTTGCGCAATG
>JAZDKT010000087.1:0-2042 GCA_043802685.1 Candidatus Falkowiibacteriota bacterium
AAAAAGTCCCTGCCAACCACATATTAAAGTTGGCAGGGACGTACTGCCCGCAGAAAGCTCGTTAATCCGCTTCACACGATTTTATCCTCTACGAGAATAGGATTCAATCATCCACAGATTAATGTCTTTCATGGGGCGACCGGGCCGTGGGTATCATGTGATTTTTTTAAAAAATCTAAAACCGACACTACACATAAGCATCCCCCCTTTTTTTGTTTGATGAGCAATGTCGGAATCATCTTCCCTTGTCGAGATTCCAACACAATGGCTAAAGGCGCCTCTCTTCTTCTCTTTCTTCTTCTCTGCCCTTTTTGGCGCCTTTAGCCAAATTGAATTTTATTTTTAAAGTAATTATATATTAACACACTTTTAAAATTTGTCAAGCCCCAAGGGCAGATAATTTTTAATTTTTATTTAATATTAGTAAAATAAAAAATATAATTTTAGACTGTTGAATAATTCCTTCTCCTGTCATTCCCAGCTTGACTGGGAATCCAGGAGTTAGTGGTATGAACAAAATAATAAATATAAAAGTATTTAAAAGCGTTGGAGTGTTATTTAACTTTTTTATTTATCATCATATTTTTACGGCTCTCTCCTGGATTCCCGCTTTCGCGGGAATGACAGATTAACGTATTTTGTAATTTACAGTAATTCGTAATTCTTACTTCTTACTTCTCGCCAAACACCTGCGCCGTAAAAACTTTTAATTCAACCTCTTTATCATTTTTATAGCAATCCGGCGCCAGCCCGGCTTTCTGAAAGCAGAGCTGTGATAAAAATTCTTCTTTGCTCCAGCCGGTCTCCAGAGCGACTTGAGGCAAAAAAACTCCTCCTCTCCGGCCTTTTTGCGCGATTACGCCATGCCTGCCCAATTCAATGTCTTGCCAATTATCAATTTTTTCCGGCGCGGACAAAACGCTAATTTCATAATCAATTTTATCCAATTCGTCTTTATTTACCGGGCTGAAGCGATCATCTTTGGTTGCCGCGGCAATCGCCATATCGCGCGTAACTTGCCAAAGCGGCTTATCGCTCGGCGCAACCTGGCCGATGCAGCCGCGCAATTTTCCGCTATTATGCAAAGTCACGAAAGCCCCTTCTTTATTGTTTAATTTTTCATCTGTTATATTAAATTCCACAATCTCTCCCTTATTAACATAAGTTTCAACCGCGGTTTTAGCAATATTAAGCAGT
Organism: Candidatus Falkowiibacteriota bacterium; assembly: GCA_043802685.1. Classification (GTDB taxonomy): domain Bacteria; phylum Patescibacteriota; class Patescibacteriia; order Patescibacteriales; family VMTK01; genus VMTK01. Next base: position 1,198 of record JAZDKT010000087.1, read on the forward strand.
ATTTTCTGTTGTTGCTCGTTTAAAATTTGCTGATCGTTTTCTGCTGTCTTGATAAAAGCAACAGCGCCATACCCGACAACACTCGCTTTATCACCGATGGAAGCATCTCCAGAATTCGCGTATTTTAAAATTTCAATTTTATCCCAGCCCAAAATATTATATAATTCCATCGCGGTTTTAACTCCGTCAATTCCGCAAAGCAAAGTCTGCTCGTTGGGTATGTCCTGATTTTCTGTTTCTTTAATATGATTTTCCAATTCGGCGATATCGCCGGTTTTGATTATCTCCAAAGTTTCCCTGTCAATTTCATTGGCGTCTTCATAGCTCGGATAATGCGACATATCTGAAGAAACGACGATAATATCGTCCTCGCCTAAATTATCCGCCAATGCCTTGGCCAATTTTTTATAATCATCATTATGGGTATTTCCGAACAATATCGGAACAATTTTAAATTCGCCGCTTAAAACCGTCTGCAAAAACGGCAATTGCACCTCTAAAACATGATCTGTTTTATGCGCCTCGCTGCTATATTTAATAGCGTCATCAGCTTTAACAAGCTTGCCTGCCAAATCCTTGTCAACCTCAACCAGCCCCAAGGGTGTCTGCCAGGTGTCTGAATCGTCAAGGGCAATGCCGTCAAAATAGCTTGAATGCGAATTGCAAATTATTACTGCGGTATTAATTTTGCGCCCTTTAAGCCGAGCGAAGCTGTAAGCCGCAACCGGCGCGCTGAAATCATAGCCGGCATGCGGCGCCATAATCGCTTTAACTCTGCCCCCCTTCGCAAGGGTCGTTGCCCCCTTTCGCAAGGGGGGTTGGGGGGATTTATCCGCCTCATCTAA
>JAZDKT010000088.1:0-3820 GCA_043802685.1 Candidatus Falkowiibacteriota bacterium
CGGGGCCGGCAAAAAAATTAAATGGCAAGACGGTTTTAAAATACTCTTGACTATTATAAAAGAACGCTTTTAAATTATCTTGTTCTTTAATAATTTTTTGAAGGAGGAGAAAATGGCTGACCCAGTATGTCTCATTATTCCGCCTTCCGGATTTCTTCTGGATGAGCGAGTGTTTATGTCCCTCGGCATTCTCCGGGTAGCGGCAATACTTGAAAAATCGGGGATTGCCGTTGAGGTCCTGGACCTCTCCGGTATCTCCAATTATTTGGAAGCGGCTGCTGATCACGCAACCGCAACCAAAACCCGCATCTTTGGTCTAACCGCCACGACACCGCAACTGCCCGCAGCTATGGCTACCGCAAAGGTTATCCGCGATATTCAAAAAAACGCGCGGATGATTTTAGGCGGGCCGCATGTGACTCTAGTAAATGCCGCTTTCAAAAATAACCCGGACGGGAGGGCAAAAAAAGCCCTCTCAGAAATTAATGATTCTTTTGACGTACTGGTTGCCGGCGATGGTGAATTCGCCATCTTTGAAGCTCTTCGGCCGGATGCGCCAAGAATCATTGATGCTGACAATCCAAAGAGTCCCAGCGGTTTGTTTTTAAACAATAAAAGTTTGGAAAAACTGCCATGGCCGGCAAGGCATCTCGTAGATGTAGAATCCTACCATTATACAATTGAGGGAGAGAGAGCTCTTTCAATAATCGCCCAGCTCGGCTGTCCTTTTGAATGCGGTTTTTGCGGCGGGAGAAATTCCCCAACATTCCGGCAAGTCCGAAGGCGCTCTTCCGAGAATATCATCCGGGAGATGGTCCATCTTTACAGGATTTACGAAGTAAAGGGTTTTATGTTCTACGATGACGAACTGAATGTCAGCAAAAATCTCGTTGAACTGACGCGGCTCATCGCAAACACGCAGCGCGATCTTAACGTTGAATGGAAACTTCGCGGTTTTATTAAATCAGAAATATTCACTAACGAGCAAGCGCGCGCTATGCGTGAAGCCGGTTTTCGTTGGATTTTGACCGGTTTTGAATCCGGGTCATCGCAGATTCTCAAAAATATCAACAAAAAAGCGACCCGTGAAGACAACAGCCGATGCATTGAAATAGCGCACCGGCACGGACTCAAGGTGAAAGCCTTGATGTCAATCGGACATCCGGGTGAGAGCATTAATACGATTCAAGAAACAGAAAAATGGCTGTTGGAAACGAAACCGGACGATTTTGATGTTTCAATCATCACGGTCTATCCGGGAACTCCCTACTATGACGAGGCGGTTCCGTTTGATAAACCGGGGATTTGGGCCTACACATATGCCAAAACCGGCGATCGGTTGTATCAATTGGATTTGAATTACGCCAACACCGCCAATTATTATAAGGGCAGGCCTGGCGGCGGTTACAGCGCGTATGTCTACACCGACTTTATGTCAGCGGAAGCACTGGTCCGAGAGCGAGACCGGATTGAACGGACAGTCCGGGAGAAACTCGGGATTCCATTTAATCCGAGCGCTTCGGCGACTCGCTATGAATATTCCATGGGACAGCATGGCCTATCCCCTTTGATTTTTAGAGTATCCAAATAACCCTGCGCTTCTGCGCAGGGTTCTTCTTATGTTATAACTATTATATAAAAATGAATGGTCGTTTTTACTACCTATATATAGCAATTTTTCTCCTGGCGTTAGTTCTGACTTCTTTTATAATTCTTCCGCCGCATCTTTTCGGCGACAGCGTTTCCTATCTGACAAGCATTGAAGTGTTAAAAACCGGAAAAGTTCCGCCGGATTTTATCCTCAACAGAATTCTCACGACTTACGCCGGTCTTCAAACCGTTATCTTTTTTTCTTATATTTTCGGCAGCGCACTAACGGCCTGGCTGTTTATGAATATTGTCTTTTATATAATCGCTAATTTGTTTTTTTACAAGCTTCTTGAAGAATTTTTTGAAAGCCGGAAAATTGCCTTCTGGGGCATGATCCTCCTTGCCGTTAACTACGCCATGATAACTTTTGGACCAACCTATTTGATGGATATGGGCGGCTGGACATCTTATTTTATAACTATTTTTCTTGTTTTTCGTTTTTTAAAAACGCAGAAAATAAAATATCTGGTCTGGGGGGCGTTCATAACAGGATTAGGCGGATTATTTAAAGAATATGGATTTTTAGGATTCATTCCAATTTTAATATCTTTAATATTTTATTACAAAAACAATACTAAGCAACTGATAAAATATTTCGCGATATTAAGCGTTTTTGCTGTTTTACCCGCTATTTTGGTTCATATTTTTGTGTACGTTAATTACCATTACAGCTATCTTAATTGGTTTTACTATAATAAAAACCTATTAAAGGATTCTTCATCCGGTTTCCTCGCATATATAAAAGTTTTCGGTTCTCTTTTCACTTTTGGCTGGTTTTTATTCGTCGGTGGAATTTATACTCTAATAAAAAAGGGCGGGGAGAAGTTCAATTTACAACAAATAATTTTTATTATTGCCTTATTTCTTTCTATAATGCCCATATTCTTGTGGCCGGGGATAACCCAAAGAATATTTTTTATCGCAATTCCTTTTATAATTTTAATATCATGTGTCTTTTTAAAAAAGTACGAATCGCAAATTTATTATTTTGTCCCGCTTTTTATAATTTACATTTTGGCAAATTTCACGATGGATAAATATATCCTGCCCCTGATTAATATTGACCATTTTATCCAAATATTTTTTAAATGAACCCCCATAATCAAAACGTCACGAGAGGATACGGTCTTCTTGAAAAATTTCTGGCAAAAAAAAGAAGCAAAATGGCCGATAGTTTGATCCCTTCCAACCGCAGAAAGGGACGCCTTCTTGATATTGGCTGCGGCAGTTTTCCGCTTTTTCTTCTTAACGTTGATTTTGCCGAGAAATACGGCTTGGATAAAGTGAACAACAATCAAAAAAATATACTTCAAAATCAGAATATTTCCTTTTTTGAATATGATATTGAATGCCAGGAAAACTTGCCTTACAAAAATAATTATTTTGATGCGATCACCGTTCTTGCGGTCTTTGAACATATTAAGCCGCAAAAAATACCCGCAATGCTGCGCGAAATTTATAGAATACTGAAACCCGGGGGAATATGTATTTTAACTACTCCATCGATATGGGCAGTTTTACCGCTTAAAATAATGGCCAAAATACGGCTGGTTAGTTCTACGGAACTAGCCGAACACAAATACACTTATAAGCCATTGGAAATTGCGGCTATATTTGAAAAAACCCCTTTTTGCAAAAAAAACTTACAATTCGGTTATTTTGAATTTGGCATGAATATCTGGATAACCGCCAGAAAATAAAACCCCGCCCTTCGACAAGCTCAGGGCGGAGTTTTATTTTCTTTTATCTTCCCGATTCCTGCTTCATTTCCCGATAGCAATTTTTGCAATATACGGGCCTATCGCTGGACGGCGGAAAAGGCAAACTGTGAGGGGTTTTGGCGTGGCACTTTGAACATTCCCATTCGCCAGTATATTCCTCACGCGGTCCACTAAAGCCACGATTATCATCTCTAAACATAATAACTTAAAAACTTATTAATCTTTAATTATATAATTTTCGACCTTCTAAACTAGATAACTATATACTTAATATTCATAGCTGTCAACCAACAGACCCGCTTGATCGTGAAGCTCAATTTTATCGTGGAGTTGATCAAACAACAAATTGCCATTTCCAGTGTAAACCCGCCATCCTTTATAAAAATTTGATTCGCCTAAATGTTTTTGGATGCAGGCACTGTAATTTAAATTTTTTTCAATCCAAATCC
>JAZDKT010000089.1:0-2643 GCA_043802685.1 Candidatus Falkowiibacteriota bacterium
CCCTTGCCGATTATCACTCCCGTGCCCTTGCCTTGCCCGCCTTCTATGGGCACATTATCCAAAAACATTTCTATGTCAACAACGGCTTTATCGTTATTTTTTATTTCTCTGTTAGCAATAACTTCTTTGACGCGCATCTCGCGCAGCTGCTCCATTGTTTTTTCCGCTTCTTCATTTTTGATTTCAATCTTTTCTTGCTTCACTTTCGCGTTTTTATAATCGCTTAATTCAACCTTGGGCAGCAAAACGATAACCACCTTATATTCCATTGGATTATCCGGAGCCAGCTTGGTTATATTTACTTGCGGCTGGCCGATTGGCTGGCCGTCTATATTATCTTTAATGGCTTCATCAATTGTTTTGTCAATCGCTATCCTGGCGGCTTCTTCCAGTATCGTCATTTCGCCGATTTTTTGCTTCAAAATTCCATAAGGAGCTTTGCCCGGACGGAATCCTTCTATTTTCACTTCGCGCGAAACTTTTTCCGCCCCGCTCTTAATATGCGGCTTAAATTCTTCCACCGCCAGCTCAACCGTTAATTCAATTTGCGATTTGGATAAATCCTTTTTTTCTACTTTCATATTTATGTATAATGCGAATCCGCGAATTTATGCGAATGCCGCGAATTACGAATTATGCGAATATTTATATTATCTTGCTTTATCATACGATTTCCGTAGAGAGCTTCTATGTTTATATATAAATCTATTAATTTTAATAAGTTGGCCTGAAGTGATTTTGAAATACTTCAGGCCATTGTTTCTTTTTAAGAGGGTTATCAAATTTCCCTATTGGTTAAAGCGAAAATGCAAATTTTCTTTGGACAGTGAAATACTTTCTTTCCTTTGACCATGATATAATGCATAGCCTGATCACCGCATGCTTCGCATTTTTCTTCAGAAAGCAAGCTAACAGCAGGGTCTGTCGACACGGGATCAATTAAAGATTCTCTCATTATCATCTTCCTTACCTCCTAATTAATGTTTTGGCTAAATCGGTATAATATATTCGCCTGGAATAACTTCTACTTCCGTCTTAAGCTTAAACATTTTATTAAGCAGTTGATTCCTTTCTTCTTTTGGAAGCAACGCGCAATCACCATGAAACCATTCATAAAACTTAGCTGCATTAGTAAATTGAAAGCTGTTTTTCTGAAGCTTCTCTTCTCTTGCTGCCTGCTCTAATACGCTTGGACTTGGCATAATACCCCTCCTTGTTTGGTTGTTTTATTTGTCAAAAACTTTTTGTTTAAAAATTTCTTCTACCGACTTTTAAGTCGGGTTTTGAGGCTTTAGCCTCAATCACACTGGATGCTAAAGCATCCGGAACCCGAGTTAAAACTCGGTAGAAGACTATTTTTTAGACAGTCTGCTTTGTTTAATAACCCAAGTCATGCCCCGCGCCGATTCCATAATCCCGAACGCAACGAAGTGAAGTGAATGGCTGTGGAGCCATGATGCAAAAAAATGATAACAACAGTTTGCAATTTGGCTCCACAGCCCTTCGGGACTATGGAGCCCTCATTAATATTTTACTTATCAAAAACCTCCATAAATTTCGGTGCCACTTGTTTTTTGCGCGAAATTATATTTTTTATATAAACTTTATTGTTTTCCAACTTAACTCCCAGCGCCTGCTCAATCTTTTTCTGATCATTGGTCGCGACTAAAAACATGGATCCTTCTTTAATAATATCCGTGATAAATAAAATTACGCTGTGATAATTTGCGCTGTTTTTTAATTTATTTAATTCGTCTATAATTTTATTCTCACGCCCGGCGAAATCATTCAAATCAACCGTCTCAACCTGCCCGATTCCGAACTTTCCTTGCTTAAAATTAAAATCCTTAAAATCGCTTTTTATAATCTCGGCATCAGACAGCTCGCTTACGCTGGAACGAATTTTAAACAGCTCCATGCCGAATTCTTGCCAATTTTTGATATCGGCGATGCCGGCTAATTTCTCAATTATAATTTTATCATTCTCCGTACAGGTAGGGGATTTGGTTATTACGGTATCAACCAAAATAGCCGCCAGCATCAGCCCGGCCAAATTTTTATTTAATTCTAAATTATTTTTAAAATATTTTTCAGCAATGATGGAACAGGTTGCCCCTACTGGCTTAACATTAAAAACAATCGGCTCGCTGTATTTAAAATCAACCTTATGGTGGTCTAAAACTTCAATTATTTCCGCGCTTTCAATTCCATCCGCGGCTTGCGCGAATTCATTATGGTCAACTAAAATAACTTTCTTGCCGCCAGCGTTTTTTAAAACCTCCGGAGCTTTAAAGCCGAATTTTCCCAAAGCAAATTCAGTTTCTTTGTTTATCACGCCCGCGACAGCAGGCATATATTCTTCGTCGTTGGATTTCCCCATTCCCGCCTCGTCGCAGTCCCTGCCCGATTCGCATTGCGAAGCAAGGCAGGCGGGTCTCAGCAGAGGACTGGGACGGTTCTTAAAATTAGCATAGCCAATCGCCGCCGCCACGCTGTCCAGATCAGGCGATTTATGGCCTAAAATGTAAATTTTATCTGGCATGTGATTGTATGGTTAAAAAAATTAAATATAATATCTTCTGTTTTCATATTTAGCGCGTTTTATTTCCTTTTTTGTCATCCCAGCCCGCGAGCTGGGATCCA
>JAZDKT010000090.1:0-6611 GCA_043802685.1 Candidatus Falkowiibacteriota bacterium
AGCGCATTGCACAAATTTTGTTAATTTGTGCAATGCAATTTCAATATTTATGAATAAAGCTGTTATCAAGCAAATAATTTTAGAGCAAAAAGAAGAAATTAAAGAATTTTCTCAAAGTAAAATCATTGAAAGAAAAGTAGAAAAAAAAGCCAGAAGAGCCGTTAAGGATAAATTAATTAAGATTATTTTAGGAGTTAGAAGAAGCGGAAAATCAGTGTTGGCGCACCAAATTTTAAAAGACAAAAATTATGGCTATATTAATTTTGATGATGAGCGGCTGGCCGGCGTAAAAGCAAATGATTTAAATGATTTTTTAGAAGTTTTTTTATTGTTAAATGAAAAAGTTGAATATTTATTATTTGATGAAATACAAAACGTGGAAGGGTGGGAATTATTTGTTAATCGTTTAAAAAGGCAGGGTTATAACATTGTGGTAACCGGAAGCAATTCCAAATTATTAAGCAAGGAAATGGCAACTCATTTGACCGGGCGGCATATCGCGATAGAGCTGTTCCCATTTTCTTTTCAAGAATTTTTAATTTATAAAAACTTTAAATATTCAGCCAATGATTTTTATTTGACTAGAAAAAGGGCAAGTATTAAAAAATTATTAGCTGAATACCTTAAGCAAGGAGGATTTCCTGAATTGTTTAACGTTGAATTTAAGGAGCAGTATTTAAGAGATCTTTACGGGCGAATCGCGTCTCAAGACATAGCCGCGAGGCATCACATTAAATACGTTAATACTTTAAAAGAGATCACCCTGTATGCGATGTCTAATTTTGGCAGCCGCATAACATACCATAAATTTAAAAATATTTTTGAAATTAAAAGCGTGCATACCATTAAGAATTATTTAGAATATTTGGAAGAAGCTTATTTAATATTTCTAATATCGCCTTTTTCTTATAAGCTTAAGAGCCGGCTGAGGGGGCCGAAAAAAATTTATGCTATTGATACCGGCATGATAAATGCAATTGCGCCGAGAAATTCTCCTGATACAGGCAAAATTTTGGAAAACTTAGTTTTTCTTGAGTTGAAAAGAAGAGAAAAAGAAATTTATTTTTTTAATGATTACGCGAATAATGAAGTTGATTTTGCGATAAAAGAAGGCGTAAAGATTAAGCAGCTGATTCAAGTTTGCAAAACTTTGGAAAATTATGACACAAAAAAAAGGGAAATAAAATCTTTAATCAAGGCAGGCAAAGAATTAAAATGCAACAATCTTTTTATTATTGCTTATGATGAGGAAGGCGAAGAAAAAGTTAATGGAAAAAAAATAAAAATTATTCCTTTATGGAAATGGCTGCTGGAAAATGATAAAAATTAAAAATATGCCAAACAAAAACAAAGAAAACAAAAAAAACATATCTCCTTTTCCGGCAATGGAAGAGGAGGTTTTGAATTTTTGGGAAAAAGGGAAGATTTTTGAAAAGTCCCTCCTCCGCCCTGGCTTCGGCGGGCAAGCCGTGGAAAAACCCACCCCTCGCCTCTCCCCCCGCAAAAAGCGGGGCAGGCAAGAGGGGAATGTTAAAGACTATGTCTTTTATGACGGACCGCCGTTTGCCACCGGCACGCCGCATTACGGGCATATTGTGGGAAATGTGATGAAAGATGTTGTGCCGCGATATTGGACAATGCGCGGGTACCGGGTTGAGCGGCGCTGGGGCTGGGACTGCCATGGCCTGCCGATTGAGAATATCGTTGAAAAGGAAATGGGATCAAAAGCCAAAAAAGATATTGAGGATTTGGGCGTGGATAAATTCAATGAATTGTGCCGCGCGAAAGTTTTGGGCTATGTTGATGAATGGAAAAAAGTAATCAGAAAATTAGGCAGATGGGCTGACATGGAAAACAGCTACAAAACCATGGATTTGGATTTTATGGAATCGGTTTGGTGGGTGTTTAAACAACTGTATGACAAAGGATTAATTTACGAGGGCTACAGATCAATGCATATTTGTCCCAGATGCGAAACAACATTGTCCCAGTCTGAAGTGGCAGAGGGGTATCGGGATATTAAGGATTTGTCGTGTGTTGCGAAATTTAAATTAATAACCTCACCCCAGCCCTCTCCTTCGCAAGGAGAGGGAGATAAGACTTATGTTTTGGCGTGGACGACTACGCCGTGGACTTTGATTGGCAATGTTGCGTTAGCGATAAAAAAGGACATTGATTATGTTATGGCTGGAATTATGAATAATGAATCCCCGCAATCAGCGGGACAGGCAGGAATTAAGGAAAATTATATTATTGCTAAAGACAGAGTTGAGGATATTTTTAAAGATAAAGAATATGAAATTATTAAAGAATTTAAAGGCAAGGATTTAATCGGATTAGAATATGAGCCGCTGTTTGATTATTACGCGAAAGATAAAAAACTGGAAAATCATAAAAACGGCTGGAAAATATATGGAGCGGATTTTGTGACAACTGAAGAGGGAACCGGCGTGGTGCATATCGCGCCTGCTTTTGGCGAAGACGATATGAATTTGGGCAAAAAGCATAATTTGCCGTTTATCCAGCATGTTGGAATGAACGGGGTTATTAAAAAAGAAGCAAAAGATTTTATTGGCATGAATGTGAAGCCCTCCTGCGTTCCCTCCTGCGAGAAAACTTCGGCGGGCGAGAAAACTTCGGCGGGCAAGCCCGCAGACGATCACATGAAGACAGATATAGAAATTATAAAATATTTAGCCCGTAAAAATTTATTATTCGCCAAAGCAAAATACGAGCACAGCTATCCGCATTGCTGGCGCTGTGAAACGCCATTGATTAATTACGCCACATCTTCTTGGTTTGTCAGCATTGAGAAAATAAAAAAGCGGATGTTGGAAACAGCCAAAGATATAAATTGGTCGCCGGCGAATCTTAAAGAAGGCCGTTTCGGCAACTGGCTGGAGGGAGCTCGCGACTGGTCAATCAGCCGCCAGAGATTCTGGGCGTCCGTTATGCCTATTTGGAAATGCGGATCGGATGTCGGATGTCGGATGTCGGATGTCGGATGTCGGACTTCGGATATGAAATGTGATAATATTAAAGTAATTGGATCGGTTAAGGAGTTGGAAGAGCTGAGCGGCGAGAAAATTACTGATCTGCACAAACACATAGTTGATAAAATTACCTTTAAATGCGAAAAATGCGCCGGTAAAATGCGCAGGATTCCGGATGTGCTGGATACTTGGTTTGATTCCGGATCAATGCCTTACGCGCAGATGCATTATCCTTTTGAAAACAAGAAGAAATTTGAAAATAATTTTCCCGCGGAATTCATAGCCGAGGGAGTTGACCAAACCAGATGCTGGTTTTATTATCTGCACGCGATCGCAAACGGCATTACTGGCAAGCCGGCTTATAAAAATGTGATAGTCAATGGGATAGTTTTAGCCGAAGACGGCAAGAAAATGGCTAAAAAGCTGAACAATTATCCTGATCCCATGTTTATGTTTGACCAATACGGAGCGGACGCCTTGCGCTATTATCTTTTGATTTCGCCGGTAATGCTGGCCGAGAATTTGAATTTCAGCGAGGATGGAGTGCGGGAGTGTTTAAGAAAAACATCTATGCTTTTATGGAATGTGTATAAGTTCTATGAACTTTTTGCAATAACCCCGCCCCGCCCCTCTCCTTGTAAAGGAGAGGGAGATAAAAAAATCCCCCTCCTTACTAAGGAGGGGTTAGGGGAGGTTAAAAATGTTTTAGACAAATGGATTATCGCGCGGTTGAATCAGCTGATTGCGGAAGTGACAGAGAATATGGATAATTATAATCTGCCAAAAGCCGCGCGGCCGATTGCGGATTTTATTGATGATTTATCAACTTGGTATTTGCGCAGATCTCGCGATAGATTTAAAGGGGATTTGAAATGCCGCGCTACGAATGAACAGAGCAGACTCGCCGCTACAAATGGCGATCATGCGAATGATGCGGCTCATACGAATGAAAATAATGAGGACGCAAAAGATAAGCAAGGAGCTTTACAAACTACTAATTTTGTGCTATTACAATTAGTAAGGGTAATGGCGCCGTTTATGCCGTTTATTGCCGAGCAGATTTGGCAAAAGGTGACAGGAAATAATTTTGGCAACAAAGACAGGTCTGTGCATCTTGAAAGTTGGCCGAAAATCAAACCGAAAATTAGAAATTTGAAATTTGAAATTAAGATTTTAGAAGAGATGGTGATAGTTAGAAAAATTGTTGAATTAGGATTGGCAAAAAGAGATGAAGCCGGGATTAAAGTAAGGCAGCCGTTACAGAAGTTAGAAGTTATCACCGCTAAGGCGGGACAGGGAAGTAAGAAGTTAGAAGATAAATACGCGGACTTGATTAAAGATGAAATAAATGTTAAGGAGATAGAATTTGTTGAAAGCGAAGGTGATTTAGAGGTTGAATTGGATACTAAATTAACCCCGGCATTAAAACAGGAAGGAATCAAGCGGGAACTGGTGCGGTTTATAAATAATTTGCGCAAAGATGCCGGCATGACTATTCAGGACAGGGCTGTTATTTACTTAGAATGCGAGAACAATGAAATAAAAACAGCAATCAAAAAATACAAGCAAGATATTTTACAAGACACATTGGCGGATGATGTTATTGAAGGATTAAAAAATGATGTTGATACTAAAAAAGAAATAAATATTAATGAAGAAAAAGTAATTTTAGGGATTAAGAAAATATAATTTAGGAATTACGCGTTTGGATACTAAATTTTTTAATACCATTATTCTGCCCGCCTAAAACATTCCTGCAAACATTGCTACATTGTTAAATTGTTAAATTGCTAATATTAAAACAATGTAACAATGTAACAATTTAACAATTCAGCGATTAATTGAGCGATAGCTGTATGCATAAAGTTTGCGTAAATTATGTTCAAGCGCGTAATTTTTATAATTATCAAATAATTTCTTTAAAAAATTAAATATAGGTCTTCAAAATCAAATTGAACATTTGAACGAAAGGAGGGGGAGTTATGAATATATGGCTTAGAAACACTAGCCTGTTAGACGCTAGAGCGAATTTTCTTAATGGGCATAAAAAGTTTTCGAAAGAAGTGGTAAATGCTTGCGCGGGCATAGAATTTTACGTGTCTCCTTCTTCTAAATTTCAAGGCATTGTGTTTATTCACATAAGCCATCTTTGCCAAAAATTAAGAGAGAAAAAATCAGAAGAAGAAGCTAAATGGCTGGAGGAAAATTGCTCCGGAGTAATAACATTAAAAACCGCCAGCGTTAATATTTTCTGCGAATCTATTGATTATCAAGACCTTGGATGTTATTCAGGACGGGGAGCGTAAACATGAATGTGCAAATATCGCGGGGGAGAAAAAATTATGAAGACGATTTTAATCTCCCCCGCCCAACTTTTTTAATTATTGATTGTTATTAGTAAGAAATTAATTTTTTAAATCCCAAATCCCAAATCTCAAAAAACAAACAAATCTCAAATCCCAATAACCTAAATCACAAACATCAATAAAACTAATTTTAGCTATTAAAAATCTATATTTGGGGATTTTGGAAATTGGAATTTGTTTGTTTTTTGAGATTTGGTGTTTGTGATTTATGTAAAAAAGATTCTTTGGTTTCATTTTGCTATTAACTATTAATTTATACAGATGAAAAATAATATAAGGGCATTAGTTCTTTTTTCCGGCGGCTTGGACTCTATGATTGCCGCCAAGGTTTTGCAAGCCCAAGGAATTGAGGTTGTAGGAGTTTGTTGTGTAAGTAATTTTTTTGATTGCGGAAAAGCGAAAAAAGCCGCGGAGGAAATTAGCATAGATTTAAAAATAATAGACATAAGCGAGGAACTGTTGGAAATCGTAAAAAATCCGCCAAGCGGATACGGCAAGCATTTGAATCCTTGCGTTGACTGCCACGCGCTGATGATAAAAAAAGCCGGAAAATACCTCTCCCCGTCTTCGCTTTACTCAGACACCCCTCTCCTAATTAGGAGAGGGGCCGGGGGCGAGGTATTAGCCACCGGAGAAGTTTTGGGCCAGCGTCCTTTTTCACAGAATAAAGAAGCATTGGCCAAAATAGAAAAAATGGCAGGCGTGGAAATTCTGCGGCCGCTGTCAGCCAAACTGTTGCCTGAAACAACATACGAAAGACAGGGCTTAGTGGACAGAGGCAGATTGTTAAGCATAAAAGGCCGATCGCGCGAGCGGCAGATGGAATTGGCTGAAAAGTATAAGTTAAAAAATTATTCCTCGCCTGCCGGCGGCTGCATTTTAACTGATCCGGAGTTCAGCAATAGACTGATGAAAATGCTTGATTATTGGCCGGATTGCGGCGCAAATGACGTGGAATTGCTTAAACACGGAAGAGTTTTTTGGGTTAATACCGGGAATGAAAAAAAAGTATTAATAGTTGTGGGGCGGCATAAAGATGATAATGAGAATTTGGAAGAGCTGGCGCGAAAAGGCGATATTTTATTAGAGCTGAAAGATGTGACAGGACCGCTCACTGTTGTGAGAATTAGGAATTATGAATTAGGAATTATGAATAATGGTTTGGAGATTAATGTGCCGGAGAAGTTGAAGATGGGCGAATTGAAGCTGGGAGAGGAGAAAGGCGAAGAGGAAATTTTGCGGATTGCAGGGT
>JAZDKT010000091.1:0-7887 GCA_043802685.1 Candidatus Falkowiibacteriota bacterium
GCCGAGTGTTTTCGTGTTTTGAGGCCGCAGCCGAGTGTTTTCGTGTTTTGAGGCCGCAGCCGAGTGTTTTCGTGTTTTGAGGCCGCAGCCGAGTGTTTTCGTGTTTTGAGGCCGCAGCCGAGTGTTTTCGTGTTATCGCTCTCGTCGTTCAATGGATAGGACGCAAGATTGCGGATCTTGCAATGCAGGTTCACCCCGCACCTTTTATCTTAGTCCCTGTAGTTCAACGGATAGAACATGGGATTGCGGATCCCAAAATCTAGGTTCGATTCCTAGCAGGGGCACAGATAAAAAGTGCGGGGTTCAATTCCTACCGAGAGCACATTATTTATCATCCGTTAGCCACGACCAAGCCCCATATCTTGCCGGCTCCGTTTTCTTTTAAAACTTTGGCGCATTCATTCAACGTAGAGCCGGTTGTCGCCACATCATCCATCAATATTATATTGCGGCCGCGCAAATTTTCTCCGCGCCACGCAAAACAGCCCTTAATATTTCTTTGCCTTTTTGATTTGTTTAATTTTGCCTGCGGCTTGTTGTGTTTTATTCTTATCAGCTTATCAAGAAATAATTCGGCATTAAAATAATCCGCGATAATTTTTGCCATTATTTCCGCTTGATTAAACCCGCGCCACAATTTCCTTTTCCTGTGAAGCGGCACCGGCATAATAATATTTTGGCTAAAATTAAATAAAATATTAGAATATTCAGCTGTTTGCTCAAACTTGCGATAATCCAATCCTTTGGCCAAGTCCGCCGAGCTAATGCGATTCCTGTTAATTAAATCTCGCGTAAACAAAATTAAAAATTTTCCCAGACAATCTCCAATGTCTTTAATCAAATTATATTTAAATTTTTTTATCAAGCCGGCGATAATTTCTTCTTCATAATTTCCCGCTACCCAAACTCCGTCCAAGCTATAGCCAACTCCGCATTCATAACAAAATTCTCCGAATTTATTTTCTTTGCCGCAGCGCAGGCAATATTGAGCTTGGCTGAAATTAAGCCGGCGAAAACATTTTTCGCAAAGCCATAATCCTTCCCTGCCGCAAGACAAGCACTCAATGGGAAAAATAAAATCTAAAACAAAATCACGCAATTTTCTTGCGTGATTTATTAATGTAGTAATATTTTGCGGCATAATAATCATTATATTCCCCTCTCGGGAGGGGCGCAGGGGTGGGTAGCTCTATCGCATAACACACCCCTAAATCCCCTATCCCCGCAAAAAGCGGGACAGGCAAGAGGGGGCTTCTATTACTGCCAATTCGCTTCGCTAACCTTCCAAGCGCCTTTCTCTTTAATAAATTTAATTATTATATCTTGATAAAAAGTGGTTGTGTTGCCGGTTGTTCCCGCGGCTTCTTTTCTTTGTGTTTTAATCAAAATTTCAGCTCTGCCGGCCGCTTCGTCAAACTGCCTGATTTCCTTGGTTATCGCCTTGGTGGTAAAGCCGTGGTAAATGCTTGAATCGCTGTTTTCCGCCCTGGATTCAATTATAAAATCATCCGCCCATTTCTGCATGCCGGCAGTCATGAATATTTTTAAATCCCTAATATTGCCGTAATCAGACTGATTGGAAAAACTGCCGAATCTTTCAGCGAAAGACGCGGCTATCATCTTCAATTCTGTTTTTGTGATTTCGTCTTTATTAACTTGCTTGTTTTCAATAATCGCCGCGGATTTGTTCAAAAAATCTTGCTGCTCCTGATTAATAACCTGCTGATTTATCGCGTTGTTTTCTCCCGCCTGCTCTCCTGTTGCCGGTTCTGCGGAAGAATTATAAAAAAATAAAAAATAAACCATAACCGCTAAAACAACAGCCGCCGCCGCAATTATTAAAATTCCTATTAATTTTTTCTTGTCCATATGTATTTAGTTAATTATTTGCTTAGTGATTAGTTAATTAAGTAAAATGTTTTTAAAATTTCCTAATCACCAAGAAACTAAGCCCTAATCACTATTATATTATATATCCATATCATTCACGCCATCCTGCCCGCCTTCATCTACGCCTAAATCGCTATCTTCGCCGCCGCCTTCCCTGCTTTCGGCGAATTCCCGCTTGGCTTCTTCAATTTCTAACAATTGCCGCGGATCAGATGTGATCAGCTGATCCTCTGTGTATGAAGCCACAACCTTTATGGCGGCGTGCTTTGCTCCGGCGAAAAATATGCCTTCGCCTACTGCGCATTCCAATAATAAATATTTTTCTCCTTCAGTCAAGGCAAAAGTTTTTTTGATTAAATCAATCGCCGCCGGCGCCTGCTTCATTAAAAGCTGAAGGGCGGAATTGTTTACAATGGCCTGGCCGTAAGTAAAGGTTAAAAAATCATTAACATCCTGCGTAATGGTAGTGACGCCAAGGTAGTATTTGCGGCAACGCTTTACCAAAGCATAGATGAATTTCGCGCTGTCCTCGTGCTGCATCAGCCACCACGCCTCGTCAATGACCAAAATCCTTTTTTTCATCTCGCTTCTGACAACATTCCAAATATAAGTGACGATTGTGTATATGGCGATAGGTCTTAGTTCATCTTCCAAATCCCTGACGGAAAAAGAAACCAGCTGATTATCCATTTTAACATTAGTCGGGCTGTTGAAAAGACCCGCGAATGTCCCTTGCGTGTACTTGCGCAAACGCATGGCTAAATCAGCTCCTCCTTCCATGCTTTCTAAAATATCCTGAAAATCCTGCATAACAGGCGGCTCAATTTTAGACAAATCGCTGTCAGGCGTTATGTCTTTTTTCGCGTAAGTTTCCAACAGCGCTCGGTCAACAATTGAATCCTCGTCATTATTCAAGTCGCCAAGCATTAATCTAATCAAGCCCTTTAAAGTAATAACGGCGCTTCGTATAATATCCTCTGTTTTTGCTCCGCCCATGATTGAGCGCGGCAAATCAAAAGGATTGATTTTATTTTCACTGGCCAATGATATGTTGATGTAAGTGCCGCCCGCCGCGTCTGACAAATGCTTGTATTCATGCTCCGGATCAATAATAATCACATCCGTTCCCATCATTAAACTCCGTAAAATTTCCAATTTTATGGCATAACTTTTTCCCGCTCCGGAAGTGGCAAAAACAACGCTATTGGCGTTTTGCAAGCTGAAGCGGTCAAATAAAATCAAACTGTTGTTATGCCGATTAATGCCGTATAAAATCCCATTGTCGCTTGTCAGCTCGCTGGAAATGAAAGGAAACGACGAGGCAATCGGCGAAGAATTCATATTGAAAGTTATGGAAAGCTCATCGTTTGCCAAAGGCAAAGTGGAATTAAATCCCTGCTCGGCTTGAAAAAATACTTTCTTGGAATAAACCAGCCGGGAGCCGAAAATATCTTCCACTTCATCAGACATCCTGTCCAGCTCTTCTTCGCTCTCGGTATATATTGTGATATATAAAGCAAACTGGAAAAACTTTTCAATGCCCTGAGTTAAAGCGTCGCGCAAAGCCTCAATGTCGCGCAAAGCTGTTTCGCGCAACGGATCGCGCGCCGCTCCTTTTTCCGCGTCAGAAACGATCTGCGCTTCCAAAGCTCCAACTTTTTTCTTAAGCTGTTTTAAAATAACCGCGCTTTTGACGGGATAAAAAAACATGGATACATCAAAAGTGTAGTTCATGTTTATGATCGGCGCGAACCAGCCAACGCTGATATAGCGCGGATACCCAACGATAAAAATAGTTCTAACGTATTTTTCTCCCATCCTTAAAAAATCAGAATTAACCTGCAAACTGGCGGGAGCGATTAAATCTTTAATGGAAATGGCTCCTCGGCGGTAAGCTTTTTCTTCTTCAACCAATTCTTTGACGATTTCAGGAGCTTGATCAATTTCTTTTTCTTCATCCCTTTCAGACGCCTGCCGCTCTTTTTCCTGCCGCTCTTCTTGTTTTTGCACTTGTCTTGGTTTAAACATATAATATAATGCGAATCTACAAATTATATGCAAATACCGCAAATTGCGAATCATGCAAATTATTTATTCGCGTTATTAGAATTTGCAGTATTTGCATATAATTTGCGGATTTGCATTATTAAATTACTCAGCTATCCGCAATTGATTAACATCAACTAATTTTTGATTGGAAGATGTGCGCGGATTATAAGTATTATAATATAATTCTATCAATCCCTGCGTATCCAGCTCCACTGAGTTAACGCCTACCGAAGCCAGCCCTCTGATAACGCTTTCCATGCGGCGGGATAATTCCGCTCGGCGGCGGGAAAATTTTTCTTGGCTTAATTTTATCAGCATAGCCGGCTTGAAAGCATCCAGCAAACGCTTAAAAAAATTCTTTTGCTTGTCGGAAAGCGGATCGTAAGGGACTACTATATAAAAATACTTATTCATTATCTTGCCCAGAGAAATAAGCTCTTGGATATATTGGATATATTCCGCTGTCTGCACTTTCAGCAGTTCATTTGTCTGCTCTTTTTCTTTTTGCTTCAAATCGCTGATGTAATCTTCTATATTTAATTCCCGCGACTGTATGACAATCTGCAATGGGAAATATAATCCATTTAAAAAACCGGCATAAGCGGAAATAATCGCGTTTTGCTCATCCTCGCTTTTCAAAGCAAAATTAATGCTGGAAGCCATGATAACGGCTCTTAGAGTGCCGTCGCGCATAACCACCGTATTGTCTCTTATTTCAGCTATATCCAAATATTGCTGGGTTGAAGCATTTATTTTGTTTTTCGCTAATTTATTTTTTTTAGGCATACATCTTGGAAATTTGAAACTTGAAATTAGAAATTTGGCAATGCGAATAATATTTATCTCCAAATTTCAAATTTCTAATTTCAAGTTTCTTTATTATTCAACATTTTCAGCAGTCCTTATGTCGGTATCGCCATTATTTTCTTCTCCGCGGTATATTCCGCGAGTATCCGCTATTAAAGCCAATTCAGCCAAGCGGGATGTCGTGTAATGCTTAATTAAAGGCGCTCTTTCGTTTTTAGCGGCCGGAACCGCGTCTTCTTCCATCCCAAGAGCCAAGCTTCCGATATTGTGGTTCCAAACCCTTAAGTTGGGCCTTTTCAAAGTCTGCAGAAAATTTAAAACAAAAAAATGAAAAGGCCTGCCGTTAATTTTTGCGAAAGCAATCGTGCCCGATATGCCGAAAATCAATAATCCAAAAGTAAGAAAAGCGGAAAAATCAAAAATTTTATAGCAAATAAAAATCAGCATGGCGCCAAAAAGTAATATTATGAACTGCCTGGTAGTAACAGGGCCTATAATTTTATCCTCCACGTCTATAAATTGCGGTACTGTGAATTGCTGCATAATTATTAGTTAATTAGTTGCTTAGTGATTAGTTAATTAGTTTTTCTTTATATTCTTGCTTTGATCCATCTTTTTAATCTGTTCATCGCTTAAATATCTTATATAACCGTTAATGCCTTTAATTAATTCTGTATACTTTTCATGCGTAAAATCAGCAATCTTTTTGCTAGTAAACCCTTTTTTGTGTGCCTTTACTATACCATCTCTAGTCTCTCCAGCTTCACCTCTTGCAATACGCATTTTATGTATTTTATCTCCATAAGAATATCTGTGATAACCTTCGGATATATTGTTAGTAGTTGAAGATGATGACCTTCTTAGTTGATCTACGCTGCGATATTTTTCATCAGCTGGAAATGTTGCTGTAACTTTATGAATAAATATTTCTAATCTTTCAGACAATTTATATACTTTAAATTTTTCTATTCCTTCACTCATAAAAAAAATAAAACCTATTCACTAAGTAACCAAGCCCTAATCAACTAAAAGCGCAAGCTTTTGTTCAAATCCGCGATTGCCTCAAACTCTTGATCGTTTAAATAATCCCTGCCTGCGGTTTTTCTATCTTCTATTATAGCATTAATCGGCCTTTTTTGCGCAATACTCTCGTGGCCCATTTCAAGATAAATTTTATTAACAGGGCTTTGGCGCCACGCCTTTATGCCTTCTAACCTTTGGGCGTAGTTGTCTTCTTCCAATAAATTGATTTTTTCTTTTATTTTCACCATAATCTCTGCCGGAGTTTTGCATAAGCGCCGCAAGCTAACCAAATCCATATATCCAAGCTCGTCAACAGGTCCCATGGATCTGGGGGTGAATTTTACATCATCCATTTTAATTTTTCCTCTTGTTTCATCAATTTGCCTGGCGTCAATCTGCTTTATTTTATGAACCTGCTCCTCTTTTACCTGCCTTACCGTTGCTTCTTCTCCGCCAATCTTCAGATTGGACTTAATTTCTTTCTGCTTTGCGGCAAAAGTGCCGGATTCTTCAATAATAATCTTGTCCTGCGGCTTTTTAGAAAAAACATTTTTAATCTTAGATAAAAATAATTTCTTTGCTGGCTCTTGCAAAACAGGCTCCTTGCGTTGCGGCTTAGTTTGGATTATTGCCGGCGGCGGAGGCGCTAACTCGTGTGTAGTATCTAGTTTATTAGCAGTTTTTTTATTTTCTACTGGCTTATAAATTTTATCTATTTCCTTGCTCACCGGCTTCTTTAGCGCGGATAAATCATAACCAACATCGCGAACTCCGCTATCTTTCAAACCGATTAGCTTTTCTTGCTCTATGTCGGCTGTCTTTATTTTTTCCGGCTGAACAATATCCGGCTGTAATTTATTTAATTTTTCTATTTTAGAATCAGCTATTTTCAGCACTTCTTCCGCGGAATCATTATCAAAACCCAATCCTCCTGATTCAATCGCCTTAATCAAAGCCTGTTTGGCGTTAATCCTGTCTCTTATGCCGCGAAAATAAGTTTTTAGAATCTGTCTGAAGCGCGCCGCCAGCAAATCGCTGCCAAAATTTATCCGCGCCTCGGCAACAGCGCTGTTTATTTCTGATTCAATCTTTTCGTCCGATAATTTAATCTTTTTAGCATCTCCATTAATTTTTTCAGCCAAACTTTTAATCTCTTCCTCGTCTTCCGGTGAAAAAAGAGAGTCAATCGCTTGCACGAGCGGTTCATTTCCGGCTTCTGCGGCGCTTTCTTCTTCTATGGATAATTTTGGCATCATTGCTTTTGCTTTATTTGGCTTAATTTTTATGCCAAGATAATCCGCCGCGCGGAATAAAATCTTTTCCTTTAAATCATCCGCCAGCAAATCGGCTTTATTTTTATTTATATTAAATTCATCCGCTAAACTAATAGATAAATTATTAACATCCGCATCCTTAATCATTATTTTCATTATCATGGCGGCTAAATTCAGCCCGTATTTTTTTTCCAGCGCTTCAAGCGCGGACATTGAATCCGGCGCTGACATTTTGTCCCTCAGCTCCTGTGGAAGATTATTGTATTTTTGAAGATAGTTTAGCATTGATGGAATTGTGAATTATGAATTAGGAATAATGGAAAATTAAAAACCATAATTCATAATTCATAATTCCTGATTCAATTTTTCTAAATCTTTTTTGATCTGTTTTTTTAATTCTTCCACATCAGCGAATTTTTTTACATCTCTAATTTTCCTAATTATCTCTATTTTAACATTTTTGCCATAAATATCAAAATTAAAATCTTTGATAAACAGCTCAAGAGACACATCTTCGCTGAATGTCTTTTTCGGCCCGAAATGCAGCAATCCTTTGTACTGCTTTTTACTTATGGCCGCTTCAACCGAATAAACACCATGCTTGATTTTTAAATCTGTTTTATCTAAATTAGCCGTTGGAAATCCCAATCTTTTCCCTCTGCCCTTTCCTGTTATAACTTTTGCGGTAAATTGCATATAGTTTATTTCGTTATGCGTTATGCGTTATGCGTTATGCGTTATGCGTTATGCGTTATGCGTTATGCGTTATGCGTTATGCGTTATGCGTTATGCGTTATGCGTTATGCGTTATGCGTTATGCGTTATGCGTTATGCGTTATGCGAG
>JAZDKT010000092.1:0-2094 GCA_043802685.1 Candidatus Falkowiibacteriota bacterium
TGAAACATTACAAGCACGAGTTAAATTTTGATATTCCAATTACATTAAATGATGATGAATATATTACAGGTCATATTGATTTAATTCAAATAAGAAATGGCTCAATTTATATTATGGATTTTAAACCATCGGCGTCAAAAGCAAAACCTCTCGCACAATTGACTTTGTATGCACTAGCATTAAGCAGACTGACTGGTTTGCGGCTTTATCATTTTAAATGTGCGTGGTTTGACAATAAAAACTATTATGAGTTTTTTCCTCTGCATGTTGTTTACAAATTAAGAAAAAAAACAAAGAGATTGCCGAGGGACCAAATGAAGTTATAAATTAAATATCTTCGGCAAAACTCCCGACTTCGCACGGCTAATAATAATTTTAATTACTGCCTCGTTCGAAACTGAAATTTCGGACGAATGAAAACTCGCAGAGTTTACTTTACCACGAAGTCGCTCGGCAGAAGCGTTATAATTCAGCTGGGATAGGAAGTTTTATAAATTTTAGAAATCTGCTTTTTTTATGGAAAATATAACTTTAGAAGAAATTTATCAGAGTTTAATGGATTTAAGAAAAGAAATGTTTGAAATAAAAATAATTTTAAAAGAGGAAAATTTAGAATTGGCCGACGATGCTATTGAGGAAATTGAAATTTCGAGAAAAAGGCCTTTAAATGAATTTGTTTCTCATGAAGAAATGATTAAAGAATTTGGATAATGGCATCAATTATCTGGGACCCAAAAGTCCGTGATTTTTTAAGAAAACTGCCGAAAAATATATCCAAAAGAATTTTTAGAAAAGTTGATTCTGAAATAAAAGAAAATGTTGGGAGATATTTAAAATCATTAATTGATAGAGAAGAATATAAAATTAGAATTGGAGACTATCGGCTTTTTGTTAATTATGACAAGAATAAGAATCAATTGATTATACATTCTATAAGACATAGAAAAGATGCATATAAGAAAAATAGGTAGCGTCGCTGGTGATGAACACGACAAACACGCAAAATGTGACAATCACTTCGTTTACTCCCGACTTCGCACGGCTAATAATAATTTTAATTACTGCCTCGTTCGAAACTGAAATTTCGGACGAATGAAAACTCGCAGAGTTTACTTTACCACGAAGTCTCTCGGCAGAAGCGTTATAATCCAGAGGGGATAAAGTATTTAAATAAGCAAATATATTAAAATTAAAGGAGGTAAAAATGGCGAGTTCAACAAAAACACTAAAAATTTTTTCAGTTGTAGTTAGTGTGCTTTTTATTTGTGCAATTGGATATATTGTTTATAGTTTATATTCTCAAATGCAGAATCAAAAACAGTTGTCTGCTTTTCAACAGGGTGCACAATATGGATATGAACAGACAATTCTGCAAATTGTGCAACAAAGCACTGCATGTCAACAAGTTCCTCTATATGCTGAAAATAAGACAACCAATCTGATTGCAGTAGAATGTTTGCAACAGGCTCAATAAATTTATAAATTACTTTTGTTTAATTTGTTTATGAAAAGAGATGGCAAAAAAAAGAGTGTTCTTTGCCCCACTACTTCACCTGAGTATTGTCAAGGCAGAGTGTGCCTGTTAATTTTAATTTTGTTTTTTGCTTCGGCAGTTTCTGCGCAGACAAGCAGTTCAAATTATAACACTTCGTCGTCGGTTGTGAGCGGAGAGACAAATCTTGATTCTACTAATTATGGCATGGGGGCGGTGATTGAAAGTTTTTCAGAAGCCCTTACTTCTTCTTCATATAAAAACTTCGTTGGGTTTTTTTATTCAGTTACTTTTTGTGGAGACGGCACCTGTAATAGCGGAGAAACTTGCTCAAGCTGTGTTGCAGATTGCGGATGCAGTTCAGGATATACCTGCACAAGTGGAACTTGCGTTGCTGATGCAGTTGCAGCAACTGCTGAGACTGGCGGTGGAGGAGGTAGCGGAGGAATGGGATTTACCGACGAGTTTAGTGTTGATGCGACTACCTTTAATGTGAAAATTGTTACAGGTGATTTGAAAACACGGGAGTTCAAAATTAAAAATCTTGAAAACAAAACTCTGAGCGTGGGAATAAATCTTGAAGGACTTGAAAACTTAATTCT
>JAZDKT010000093.1:0-10051 GCA_043802685.1 Candidatus Falkowiibacteriota bacterium
ATATTATTATGGAAAAAGCGAGTATCGCGGCTGAAGAAAAAGGCAAACAGCAAATCGTAAAAGCCAAAGAGGAGATAGGGCGGATTATTAATCAGGAAAAAGAGCAAATGCAGACTGAAAAAGCCAAGACATTAAAAGAAATAAAAAAAGAAGTGGCTGATTTGGTGGCTCTTTCTTTGGAAAAGATTTTAGAAGAGAAAGTTGACAGTAAAAAGGATGGGGAGCTGATTAGGAAAATAATAAAATAAATTGTTACATTGTTACATTGTTAAATTGTTAATATGAAAATATCCGTGAAACAATATGCCCAGAGTTTGTACGAGGCTGTTGCTGACAAAAGTAATAGCCAAATTAAGAATGCGGTAAAAAATTTTTTTCAGATTTTGGTTCAAAATAATGATTTAGCCAAAGCCGATGAAATAATTAATGAATTTGTTAAAATATGGAATAAGGAAAACGGAATAATTGAAGCTGGCGTGGAGAGCGCCAAAGCATTGGATGATAATATTGTTAAATTATTAAATAATTATATTGCTGAATTGTCAGGAGCAAAAACAGTTATTTTGAATCAAACAGTAAATAAATATATTTTGGGAGGGGTGATCATTAAATACGGAGATAAAATTTTGGATGGGAGTTTGCGCGCGAGATTGGGAGAGTTGAAAAGCAGGATGATTCAATAGAAATTTGAAATTTGAAATTAGTAATTTGGAGCCGGTCTGCAAATTTTTAATTTTTAATTTTTAATTTCAAAATTATATATGTCAAATACAAAAGATTTTATCGTAGAACAATTAAAAAAACAAATTATTGATTTTAAATCGGAAATCAAGGAACAGACAGTTGGCAAAGTTATTGAAGTCGGCGACGGCATCGCGCGAATTTCCGGATTATCGGATTGCATGATGAGCGAAATGTTGGAATTCGCCAGTGGCCGCCAAAATACGCCAAATAGCGCTAAAGAGAAAATTTATGGTGTCGCGCTTAATTTAGAAGAAGATAGCGTGGGCGCTATTATTTTGGGCGACTGCCACAAAATTAAGGAAGGCGATGAAGTAAAATCATTGAAAAAGATTTTGGAAGTTCCGGTTGGCGAAAATGTAATCGGCAGGGTAGTCAATCCTTTGGGTCATCCTTTGGACGGGAAAGGAGAAATATCAGCTGATAAATTTTATCCGATAGAAAAAATAGCTCCGGGCGTAATTACCCGCGAATCGGTAAGTCAGCCGGTGCAGACGGGAATAAAAGCGATTGACGCCATGATTCCGATCGGCAGGGGACAGAGAGAATTGATTATCGGCGACCGTCAAATTGGAAAAACAGCTATTGCCATTGATGCTATCATAAACCAAAAAGGGCAAAATATGAAATGTATTTATGTGGCAATTGGGCAAAAAGAATCAAAAATAGCCAATATCGCGGCAAAATTAGAAGAGCATGGCGCGATGGAATACACAACGATTGTTTTGGCCGGCGCGTCTGATCCGGCATCTCTATCTTATATAGCGCCTTACGCCGGATGCGCCATGGCTGAATATTTCTTGGATAAAGGCGAAGATGTTTTGATTATTTATGACGATTTAAGCAAGCACGCGGTTGCTTACCGCGAGATTTCTTTGCTGTTGCGCCGGCCGCCGGGGCGCGAAGCTTATCCAGGCGATGTTTTTTATCTTCATTCAAGACTGCTGGAAAGATCTTGCAAGCTGAACAAGGATTATGGCGGAGGGTCAATCACCGCCTTGCCTATTATTGAAACCCAGGCAGGCGATGTTTCCGCGTATATTCCAACCAATGTTATATCAATTACTGACGGGCAGATTTATTTGGAGCCGGATTTATTCTATCAAGGAAACCGCCCGGCCGTGAACGCCGGCCTTTCCGTGTCCCGCGTCGGTTCGGCGGCTCAGATTAAAGCCATGAAAAAAGTTGCCGGCAAGATGAGATTGGAAGCCGCGCAATACCGCGAACTGGCCGCGTTCGCCCAATTCGGCTCTGACTTGGATGAAGACACAAAAAATAAATTGGAAAGAGGCAAGCGGCTTGTGGAAATATTCAAGCAAGACCAGTACAAGACAGTTCCGGCTGCCAATCAAGTATTAATATTTTTTGCCGCGATTTCCGGTTTGCTTGATAATGTTCCGGTTGAGAAAATTAATAAATTTGAAGAAGAATTAAATAAGTATGCGGAAAATAACGGGCAGGATATTTTGCAAGAGATTGTGGAGAAGGGTGATTTTGATGAAAAATTGGAGGAGAAGATGAAAAAGCTGGTTGAGGATTGTAAGAGCACAATAGAAATAATAAAATAACTAAATAATAAAAATAATAAAATAATATCACTTTAACTTTTATATTATTTTATTATTTTTATTATTTAGTTATTTCAAATTATGGCTAACACAAGAGATATACAAAATAGAATAAAATCAATCAGCAACACCAAAAAAATTACCAAGGCGATGGAAATGGTGGCGGCGTCAAAGATGCGGCGCGCGATTGAGGCTGTGCTTAAAACAAGGACTTACGCTAATTTGAGCTGGAATATTGTTTTAAATTTGTCGCAAGCAGGAAACAGCAATGGCGACCAAGCCCTGCATCCGCTTTTAGCAAAGCGCGAGAAAATTAAAAAAGTCGGCATTGTTTTAATAACATCAAACAGAGGATTGTGCGGCGGGTTTAACACAGCCATTGTTAATAAAGCGCATAAAAGCGTTGAAAAGCATAAAGAGTTAGGAAAAGAAAATTCTGAATTTATAATAATCGGCAAGAAAGGAGCTATTGTAAAAAAACATTATAATTATGATATTGCCGCGGAATTTTCCAAAGAGGATATAATCAGCGAAGTAAAAGAAGTTTTGCCAATAGCGAAAATAGTCTTGGATGATTATTTAAGCGGAAAATACGACAAGATTATGGTTGCCTATACTGATTATGTAAGCGCTTCCAAGCAGATTCCGCGCGTAAAACAGCTTTTGCCCATAGACATATCCACGCAAGATGAATATTTGGGAATTGTCGGCGAAGACACAAGAGTTGGCATTGACAAAGAATTTATTGACAAGAAAAAAGAAAAACGCTTGCAAGCTGATAAGAATAAATATGAATATTCGTTTGAGCCGAATCCAAAAGAAGTTTTGGATGAAATGCTGCCCCGGCTAATAGAAGTTCAGCTTTTTCAGGCATTGCTGGAGTCAAACGCGTCCGAACACAGCGCCAGAATGTCAGCCATGCATCAGGCAACAGACGCGGCCAAAGACATGGCGGACGAGTTAACGCTTTTTTACAATAAAGCCAGACAGGCGAGTATAACAGCCGAGATAGCTGAGATATCAGCAGGAGCTAATGCGCTGGCAGAGTAATAAAAACTACAAGAATTATTTATAAAGAAGAATACGCAAACTTAATATTTGTTTTAATAATTCTTCTTTATATTAGATTCTTGCAGTTAATATTGAGAAAAGAAAAAAGGCCGCAACTTATGAGGCTACGGTCCCTGCGCGAGATAGATTTAACATATTTTCTTTTTTTGAAAATAAATCGGAAAATATTGGAAAAGTTTCTGCCAGGATGTTCTTTCAATTGTTTCCAGGATAATTAAAAAGAAAATAAATGCTCCAATACCTCCGAAAATTCCATCGCAGATATTGCTTTTAAGGGTAATAATAAGAAAAATAATTCCGCTTAATATTCCAATTATAACATCACTTATTTCCTTTTCACCTAAAATTTTAATTTTTTTTAAAATTTTTTCAATATTCACTTTTCCCTCCTTATTTTAAATTTTAATTTTAACGGATTATTTTAATATTGAATAAAAAAGAGCATTGTTGATTTTAAAATACAAGATAACAATTAATTTGTCAATCCTTCGCTCCAGCCTGCGCTAAAACTTCGGCGGGTAAGAAGGCTACGGATTGTAAACTAAACATAATATGTCAGAAAATAAAACAGGCAAGCCCTCCTACGCCAAGGCTTCGGCGGGCAAAGTAAAACAAGTCATCGGCGCGGTGGTTGATGTTCATTTTGAAACAGAACTGCCCGAGATTTATACCGCGCTTGAAGTTGAGCGCGGCGGTAAAAGTTTAATTCTTGAAACCCAGCAGCACATTGGCTCCAATGTGGTAAGGACTGTTGCCATGGGAACAACCGACGGTCTGAAGCGCGGGGACAAGGTTGTGAACACAGGCACCGGCATCAGCGTGCCGGTAGGAGATGAAACATTGGGCAGGATTTTTGATGTTTTAGGCAATCCGGTTGACGGCAAAGAAGCGCCAAAGACAGAAAAAAGATACCCTATTCACAGGCCGGCTCCGGCTTTCGCGGACCAGTCAACCAAAACGGAAATTTTGGAAACAGGAATTAAGGTTATTGATTTAATCTGCCCGATTGCCAAAGGCGGCAAAGTGGGAATGTTCGGCGGCGCCGGCGTGGGCAAGACTGTCATTATTCAGGAATTTATAAATAATATTGCCAAACAGCACGGCGGCTATTCGGTTTTCGCCGGAGTCGGGGAGCGGACCAGGGAAGGCAATGACCTGTATCATGAAATGAAAGGCGCCGGAGTGCTGGATAAAGTAGCGATGGTGTTTGGACAGATGAACGAACCGCCGGGAGCCCGCGCCCGCGTTGCCTTGTCCGGCCTTTCCATGGCTGAATATTTTCGCGATGAGCAGAATCAGGATGTTTTATTTTTTATAGATAATATTTTTAGGTTCACTCAAGCCGGTTCGGAAGTATCCGCTCTTTTGGGGCGCATGCCTTCTGCCGTGGGATACCAGCCGACTTTGGCAACGGAAATGGGCGAGTTGCAGGAGCGAATTACTTCCACCAACAAGGGGTCAATTACTTCCATTCAGGCAGTATATGTGCCGGCGGATGATTTGACTGATCCGGCGCCTGCCACGACTTTCGGGCATTTGGATTCCACGGTTGTGCTGTCGCGCGGCTTGTCCGAGCTTGGGATTTATCCGGCGGTTGATCCGCTTGATTCTTCGTCCATCATTCTTGACCCGAAAATTGTCGGAGAAGAACATTACGTGGTTGCGCGCGGAGTGCAGAAAATACTGCAAAGATATAAAGAGTTGCAGGATATTATTGCCATACTCGGCATGGAGGAATTGTCTGATGAAGATAAACTGATAGTGTCGCGCGCCAGAAAAATACAGAGATTCTTGTCTCAGCCGTTCGCGGTGGCGGAAACATTTACCGGCCATCCGGGAAAATACGTAAAAATAGCGGACACTATCCGCGGGTTTAAAGAAATTTTAGACGGCAAGCATGATGATAAAGGGGAAGGGGAGTTTTATATGAAGGGCGGGATTAATGAAGTAAGAAGTTAGAAGTAAGAATTAAAAATTAAGTTTTATGTCAAATAAATTAATAAAATTTGAAATAGTAACGCCTGAGCGAGTTGTTCTGAAAGAGCAAGTTGTTCAAGTAACCGCGCCGACAAGACAAGGCGAGATTACTGTTTTGCCAAACCATATTCCGCTGGTAGCAAGTTTAATGCCGGGTGTTATTGAAATTATTAAAGAAAACGGAAACAGCGAAATAATGTCAGTGTCAGGCGGGTTTATTGAAGTATCAAAAAATAAAGTGGTTATTTTGGCCAATACGGCCGAAATGGCTAAAGAAATTGACGAGACAAGAGTTGAAGAAGCCAGAGAAAGAGCGGAAAAAACCGTTAAAGAGATAAGGCATTTTGACCGCGAGAGGTTTGCTAATATTAACGCTTTAATTGCCAAGGAGCTTGCCAGAAGCAGGGCGGTGAAGCGGTGGAAAAAAATAAAACATGTTGATTAGCAAAGTGAAATATTTAGTTTTAGACAGAGGATTTTAGAATTAAATGCGATAAAAACGGTTTTGTAAAATTAGTTAAATATGTTAAATCAGTTAAATTATTGATAATAATAACATAGTTAATTTTGTTGTTTTAATTCAGTCTTGAATTTTTTTTCTTGCTATGCTATTATATTGATTGGATTGCGCATCACCATAAAATTAAATATATAAAAATAGATAACAAGACTGTTGCCTTGGAGCAGCAGTTTTGTTTTTCCAAATTAATTACAATATGAAAAAAATCATTTTAGGAGCTTTGCTATTAGCAGCTGTGTTTTATCCTGTTTTTGCTTTCGCCAGTGGACAGGGAAGCGAAAGCGGCAACGAAGAAAACATTGCTTTAATTTTTGGAGCTATGGCCGCGCTGCTTGTTTTAAGCAAAGTAGGCAACCTTATAACCAGACTCGGCCAGCCGGCGGTTTTGGGTGAAATATTAGTTGGCGTTGCTTTGGGGAATTTGGCGCTTTTGGGCTTTTCATTTTTCAGGGAATTGGAACATAACCAGATTATGGTTTTCTTGGCGGAATTCGGTGTCGTGCTTTTGCTTTTTCAAATCGGCCTGGAAAGCAATCTTAGCGAGATAAAAAGCGTGGGAATGAAATCTTTTACAGTAGCTGCAATAGGAGTGGCGGCCCCTTTTGCTTTAGGGGCTTATTTAATCGGACCTTATATTCTGCCCGGATTAAGCCAGATAACGTATCTTTTTATCGGCGCGTCTTTGACAGCGACTTCAGTCGGCATTACAGGCAGGGTGTTTAAGGATTTTAACAAATTGCATATCAAAGAAGCCAAAGTAGTTTTAGGCGCGGCCGTGATTGACGATGTTTTAGGCTTGATGATTTTGGCTGTTGTCACCGCGATCGCGACAACCGGCTTTATCAGCCCGGCGGCCATTGCCGTAATTACTTTGAAAGCGTTTTTGTTTCTTTTCGGCGGCATAATTATTGGAAATTTTATTGCCAAGAATTTGGGCAAGATACTGTTGAAGATCCACACGGGCATAGGCATGAAGGTGTCCTTGGTTTTGTCAATCGGATTGTTTTTTTCGTACATCGCCAGCTTGGTCGGATTGGCTCCTATCATCGGCGCGTTTGTCGCAGGTCTGCTTTTGGATAATGTCCATTTCAAAGGATTTAAAAATTACAGATTAATCAGTGATATAAAAAAATGGATGGCAAGCAGAGAGAGCAATGGAGTTGATAAAGCGTTAAATCAAATTATGGAAAAACATTCATGCAAGCATGTTGAAGATTTAATTGAAAATATCGCTTATGTGTTTGTCCCGCTGTTTTTCGTCTTCACGGGATTGCAGGTGAAACTGGAAACTTTTTTTAATCCAAAAGTTTTATTGGCTGCTTTGCTGGTAACGATTATCGCGGTTGTTGGAAAAGTTATCTCCGGCATGTTTTTGCCCAAAAAATACAATAAGCTGATAGTCGGGTTTGCCATGGTGCCAAGAGGCGAGGTTGGCTTGATTTTTGGAAATATCGGCAAAGCGCTGGGAGTGATTTCCGATGAGGTCTTTTCAGTGATCATCGCCATGGTAATCTTAACCACGCTTTTAACCCCGCCGATCTTGTCTGTTTTTTTAAAGAAGTATAAGGATGAGGATTAGGAAGTAAGAAGTAAGAAGTAAGAAGTGAGAAGTAAGAAGTAAGAAGTAAGAAGTAAGAAGTGAGAAGCAGTAGTTAAAAAGAAAAACACCGCCAGAGTCATGTTGACCTTTGGCGGTGTGAACGCGCCACAATACCACGCCTTGATTTTTTTGTCAATATTGACAAGATTTTAAACTGCGTCTAAAATACAATAGAGTTGAAATTAGAAATTTGAAATTAGAAATTTGGAGATGTCATTATCAGCACCGAGTGCTGCCGCAGCACTCGGTGCTGATAATGATTACTAATTTCCAATTTTTTTATTCTAAAAATATTTTATTTATTTTTTTTTAATTTCGTTACGCGTTACGCGTTACGAGTTATGCGAAGAAGTATGAACCTAAAACCATTGCACGATCATGTTATCGTGAAAGCGATAACGGAAGACGAAATCACAAAGTCCGGCATTGTTTTGCCTGACACGGTTGACAAGGAAAAGCCGGAAAAAGGCGAAGTTGTCGCGGTTGGCGCAGGCAAATTAATGGATAATGGCCAGCGCGCGCCAATGAGCGTCAAAGTCGGCGACAAAGTAATGTTTAAAAAATATTCTCCCGATGAGATTAAGTCAGAAGGCAAGGATTATTTAGTCATCAGCGAGGGGGATATTATCGCGATAATACAATAATAAATAATTTTATAATTTTTCTTCTACCGACTTTTAAGTCGGGTTCGGGATGCTTTAGCGTCCTTAATGATTGAGGATAAATCCTCATAAACCCTGAGCTTCAGCCCAAGGCTGATCCGCCTCTGGAGGAAAAGCTCGGTAGAAGCATAAAGAATATATGAGCAAACAAATTATTTTTGATGAAAAGGCGCGAGCCGCCTTAAAAAGAGGAGTTGACCAATTAGCAAATACTGTAAAAATTACCCTCGGTCCAAAAGGCCGTAATGTGGTGATTGGCAAAAGCTTTGGCGCTCCGCAGATTACCAAAGACGGCGTAACCGTTGCCAAAGAAATTGAGCTGGAAGACAAGTTTGAAAATATCGGCGCGGAAATTGTCAAGGAAGTGGCTTCAAAAACCAATGACGCGGCCGGAGACGGAACCACTACCGCCACTATTTTAGCCCAAGCCATGATTACGGAAGGACTGAAGCTTGTTTCATCCGGCGTAAGCCCGATTGAGATCAGAAAAGGAATTGAGAAAAAAGTTTCTGCCATGGTTGCCAATCTGAAAAAAATGAGCAAGCAGATTTCCACCAGAGAAGAAATAGCGCAGGTTGCTTCGGTAAGCGCCAATGACAAGGAGATCGGCGAGAAAATCGCGGAAGCAATGTACAAGGTTGGCGCGAAAGACGGCGTTGTTACGGTGGAAGAAAGCCAGTCTTTCGGCGTTGATGTTGAAATAGTTGAGGGAATGCAGTTTGATAAAGGGTATGTTTCTCCGTACATGATTACTAACGCGGATTCAATGAAAGCTGAATTTCAAAATCCTTATATTTTAATTACTGACAAAAAAATCGCTTCAATCCAGGAAGTTTTGCCTCTATTGGAAAAGATGGCGCAGTCAGGCAAAAAGGACTTGGTAATTATCGCCGAGGAAATAGAAGGCGAGGCCTTGGCCACTTTTGTGGTAAATAAATTGCGCGGCACATTTAATGTTTTGGGGATTAAAGCTCCAGGCTTCGGCGACAGGCGCAAAGACATGCTGGAAGACATAGCTGTTTTAACCGGCGCCAGAGTTATTTCCGAAGAAGTCGGATTAAAATTAGAAAAAGCGGAAATGAGCGACTTGGGGCAGGCCAGAAAAGTGGTTTCCACCAAAGATGATACAACCGTTGTTGACGGCAAAGGCGATGAATTAAAAATTAAAAATAGAATAAGCCAAATCAGGAAAGGGCTGGAGATTAGCGACAGCGATTTTGACAAGGAAAAATTGCAGGAGCGGTTGGCTAAACTGGCTGGCGGCGTTGCCGTAATCAAGGTTGGAGCCGCGACTGAAACAGAAATGAAAGAGAAAAAAGACAGAATTGAAGACGCGCTAAACGCAACCAGAGCCGCGGTGGAAGAAGGCGTTGTTGCCGGCGGCGGGCTGGCTTTGGCTCATGCCGGGAACGCTTTTGAAGAGCTTACTGACAAAAAGGAAGACGATCCGGGAGTAAGAATTGTTGATACCGCCATCTTGGAGCCAATCAAGCAGATTGCCGCGAACGCGGGAAAAGACGGATCATTGATTTTGTATAATATTATAAAAGAAAACAAACAGGGGAGGGTTAATGTCGGCTATAACGCGGCTATTAACAAATTTGAAGACATGTTTGAGGCAGGCATTGTTGATCCAACCAAGGTGGTGCGATCCGCGCTTGAAAACGCGGCCAGCGCCGCAATCATGTTTTTGACGACAGAAGCGGTAATAGCGGACAAGCCGGAAGATAAAGATCATAGCCATGGCGGCGGAATGCCTGCGGGCATGGGCGGCGGAATGATGGGGATGTAATTGAACACGAAAACACGAAAACACGAAAACACGAAAACACGAAAACACGAAAACACGAAAACACGAAAACACGAAAACACGAAAACACGAAAACACGAAAACACGAAAACACGAAAACAC
>JAZDKT010000094.1:0-22993 GCA_043802685.1 Candidatus Falkowiibacteriota bacterium
GGAAACATCAATTAAGGAAATCAGTAAAAAATCTAAAGTTAAAAGAACTACTATTTATGACTTTATTGATGATATGGTAAATTCGGGCTTTATTAAACAAACAATAAGAGGCAAGAAAAAAATATATATTGCCGCGGATCCGGATGAGCTAAAAATTATAATTAAGAAAAAAGAAGCTCTTTTAGCGCAAATTCTGCCTCAACTAAATTCAATTAGCAACACAATCAAATCAAGGCCTAAAATCTGGTTTTATAACGGGATTGAAGGATTAAAAGAGGTTTACGCGGACACTTTAAATTATCCTGGAGAAATTTTAGCTATCGGAGGAGAAGATATTGTCAATGAAGTAAGTCTTGATTGGATATTAGCTTATATCAGAAAACGCGTAAAAAAAAGAATTAGTGTAAGGGGAATTGTTGCTAAAACTGATTTGCTAAAGAAAGAAATTATCGCAAAAAATAAAGAGCAATTAAGAATTACTAAAATAATTGATCCAAAAAAATTTCCTTTTCCTATTGAAATCAATATTTACGGCGGCAAGAGAGTGTTCTTTGTATCTGCGAATGAGCAAACAGCAGTCATCATTGAAGGCGCTGAAATATACAAAGCAATGAAATCTTTTTTTGAATTGGTATGGGATAATTTGCCAAAAAAATAAAAAACCATTCCGCTTATCAACCCAACTATTTGCCGTCATGCTCCATGTAGTTTATAATAAAAGCATAAGTAATTAACTCATATAAAATTCTATGCCAACAAAAAAATCTTTTAAAAAAGACAACAAAACTCAAGCAAAAAAGCCGGCTTCCGCGCAAGCAAAGCAAAGCAAAAAATCTGCGGCAAAAAAACCGCTTGCTTTAACAAAAACTCCAAGCAAAAAAACAGAGAAAACTTGCTGGGATTATACTACTGAAGAATGGCTGGCAAAAGAAACAAAAAGAATTGACCTGGAATTTAAAAAATACGCGCCGGACTTAAAGCCAAATTCAGGCAAATCCGCTGAATGGCTCGCCCGCACGGCCATGACCTTAGCGCATCATGGCACAAAGGAAGCGATTGAAGCCCTGAAAAAATTTAAAAAAGATCCGCGCGCGCCAATGTGGATTGATTGCGGGATTGAAGAATGCGAGATGATTCACTGGGACGACACAGTAGGCAGACAATTGGATAAAGCCGAGGAAGATTTAACAAAAGCGGCGGAAGAAGTGATGGCCGAGAAATTAATTTGGGATAAAGATATTATTACCGGCGCTTTAAAAGCGATCTTAACGCAAAATAAAATAAAGTTTGCTTATGGCGAAACCGTGAAACTTCATCTCGCGCCTTCCGCCTCGCCGCAGTCTCCTGAAAGGGACTGCGGCGGACAAGCAGGCAAGCCGTCGCAGTCCTCTCCGAGAGACTGCGACGAGGCAGAAAAGGACAGAGCTATTAGCGAAGACAAGGCGGAATTTATTATTGATAACATCTTGCTGGTCGGCATAAAGCCAAGTTTTGCAGACTGGATGATTCGTTTTAAGCAAGGGTTGGAAGGCAAAGACTTGCGCAAAGGAGATTTGGAAAATATTGAGCAAAACACAATATACGATGAAGACGGCAAAAAACTTGAAGAGTCAAGGACATTGCAACAGGGCTTTGATGAATTTTACGAACAGCAATTTTATAATCTACTGCGAATGTCAAAAAAGCCGCAGGGGATTTTGCTGGATTTTTCCGGAGACAAGCTTTATGGAGAATATTTTAGCTTGCCGCAGAAATCCGGCTGGGAAACTGACGGCTGCTCCGGCTGGTGCGAGGGATGTTTAAAGGAAGCCAAATGTGAAACTGCTCAAGAGCGGAAAGAGGAGGAAGACAAAAAAAGATACAGGATTTTGAAAAAATTAATCAAAGAAATAGTGGAAATTGAAAAAAATATAGAATCAACTAAGCGGCCTTCAGTTGATCTAGAATATGAAATAGAAATTGCCAAAAAATTAAAGGCGGGCATAGCAGAAAAAATTAAACAAGAAAAAAATCAGGAAAAAATTAAAAAACTGCAAGATGATTTAGAAAGATGGAATTATGATATAATCGGCTTGCAGACGGTGCTAATGTCTGACCAGCCAAAGCCGGATGAAAAAGAGCGCTTAAAAACTTTAAAAGAAATGTACGATGCCATCAAGCGGGAAGTCCAGACAAAAGAATATAAAAATGATGTTGAAGGCCTTGAAGTGTATTATGGCAAAGCCGAACCGACATCTGAAGAAAATGCCGCCTGCTATCATGATCCGCTTTGCGAGTGTGATGAGCTTGAGCCATTAAACATGGAAGAGAGCTGCTATCAGCATGCAGACGAGGAAATTGATATGGACGAAGTGCCGTTTTGATAAAATGCGGCATCCAGCTAACTTTTTTCTGTTATGCCGCAATTTTTGCTATAATAATATTACTACTCTTTTGTTATTAAACTAATAATTCAACTATATGTCTCCAACACAAAATAAATCCGAAATACGCAAAGCGTATTTATTGAACAAATATGTCATAATCACTCCGGGGCGGCTAAAGCGCCCGCGCGACATTAAAGAGCAAACCATAATAGAACGAACAAGACCCTGCCCGTTTTGCGTTGAGAATATAGACAAAAAAAATATCGTGGACAAAATAAACTCGGGAAATAACTGGCGGGTTTTAAGCATAAAAAACATTTTCCCGGCCGTCACTCTTGATAATGAAAAAGCTTACGGCTCGCAAGAAGTTATTATTGAAAGCCCCGACCACAACAAAGAGCTGGCTGATTTAAGCGAACAGGAAATAAGGCAGGTTTTAGAAATGTATTCGCGCCGCACGCAAGACATTGCCAAAAATAAAAAAATTGACTATATTTTATGCTTTAAGAATCAGGGTTCCAAGGCAGGCGCTTCAATAATACATTCACACTCCCAAGTTTTTGCCACAAAGATTCTGCCGCCGGAAATTCATGAGGAAATGGGCCTGGCGCAAAATTACAAAATCAAACACGGCTTATGCCCATACTGCGATATCATTAATAAAGAAATGAAATCAAAAAGAAAAGTTTTTGAAGATAAGAATATTGCGGCTTTCACGCCCTATGCCAGTGAATACCACTATGAAGCATGGATCTTTCCAAAAAGGCATATTGACAACATTACGCTATTAAACGAAGAAGAGGCAAAGTCATTCGCCAAAGCGCTGAAAAAAATATTAACAAAGCTAAAAAATCTTGATTTATCATTTAATTATTTTCTTCATAATGCCGTTTCCAACAAAGACCAGCATTTATATTTAAAAATTCAGCCGCGCGACAGCGTCTGGGCCGGAGTTGAACTGGGCTCCGGGCTGGTTATTAATTCAATCCCGCCGGAAGAAGCGGCAAAATATTTCCGTGAATAAAGCCAATGCCGCATAATTGACTTCAGCTTATCTTTATGTTAATATTTACCCAGCATTAAAGAGGTTGCTGATAATAGTTATTGCAAGTGTCCTAAGATTTCTTGCAGTTTCGCCTTTAATGCTTGGTCTATTTGAACAGTGTCTGCTGATTAGGAGCTATTTTTATTTTGAATTTCTAAAAAATCGTAAACTTGTGCCGCGCCACGATGCGGTATCGTAAATCGTAAATCGTAAATATCACATGGGGGCGTAGCTCAGTTGGTTAGAGCGTCTGCCTGTCACGCAGAAGGTCGCGAGTTCGAGCCTCGTCGCTCCCGCAAAAAAACAGCATTCTTCAATGCTGTTTTTGTATTATTTAATTACTCAATTTATTTCTTCACAACCGCAAACTGCAAAGTGATCTGCGTGCCCACATTCTCCATGGAATCAACCATTATTTTGCCTTTCATCAGCTCAACGATCTGCTTGGTAATCCAAAGCCCCAGACCGGTGCCGACAACGCCTCTGGTCTTGTCGTTCTGCACGCGGTAAAATTTCTGGAACAATCTCTCGCGCTCCTTGGCTGACATGCCGATCCCGGTATCTTTTATTTTAATCTCCAGCATTTTACCATTATTTTTTTCCTCAGTAATTATTTCCACTGATCCTTTTTCAGTATATTTAATCGCGTTGCCGATCAAATTTATTAATACCTGCTTAAACCGCTCTGTGTCTATGTTAATCAGCGGCAATTTTTCAACATGAGGCGTATACTCCAGCTTTAAATTCTTTTGATCCGCCTGAATTTTTAATTCAGAAGTAATTTCTTTGATAATCTGCCCCGCCTCCAGCGGCTTTAAATCCACTTTAAGCCGATTTTGTTCAATGCGGCTCACATTCAGCAAATCATCAACCAAATGCGCCAATCTGTCCGAGGAGCTTTGAATTATGCTCATTGTTTCTTTCAACTTATCGCTAATCTGGCCGAAGGTGCCGTCAATCACCATGGAAACATATCCTCTTATTCCCGTGATAGGCGTTCTTAATTCATGGGAAGCTATGGAAATAAATTCATCTTTCATCTGATCCACTTCTTTTATTTTCTTGTACAAAACCGCGTAATCCCACAATCTGACAGCGGCCGCTAAAAACAAAACAACAATCAAAACAGTTAAAACTAAAAAATAAATTGAAGTATTGCGGGTCTCGCCGGTTAAATCATCAATAATTTTTGAGGAAAGCTTCATCGTCAACAACGCTTGCTTTTCGCCGCTGGCGCCTCTCATCGGCATTGCCACAAGCCAAAATCTGCCTTCTTGCGCCAAATCATTAATTAATTTCTCGCCTTCAGCGGTAGTGGCCAGCGCCAGTGAATCAGTCGCCAAGCCGTCATTGTCCGGCTGTATCCACGCTTGGTGGTAATAATAAAACTCTAAAATTTTTCCTACGCTGTCTTTTTTTGATGAAGCTATTATTTTAAAATCATCGCCCTCCGGCTTAAGCACTGTCAAATCTTGAAATTCCAAATTTTTTTGCGATAACAACTCAATGCTTTCCTGAATTTTATTATCATCGGCCAAGTCGTCTTTGATTAAAGAGTAAATTGACCTGCCCACGGTTAAAGCCTGCTTTTGCAGAGCAACATCCAAGCTTTTGTTATATTTATTTATAATAAAAACAGTGTTAAAAGCGATCAGTAAAGGTATTAATATAATTAAAACAACACCATAAACAAGCTGGAATGTTATTCTATGTTTTTCAAAAAATTCCTTAAAAGACATATTAAAATAAGAAAATAAGAAAATAAGAAAATAAGAAATTTTTTACTTTTCTTCTCGCTCTTTTTATTCTTATTTTTCTTATTTTTCTTTTTATTTTTTACAGGAACATTTTAATAAATAAAAATAATAATATTTAAATGCGTAAATCTTATAATTAAGCTATGAAATGTTTTTTTCTCTGAATATTGAAAGCTATAAAAAGCGCGATGCCGATAATCATCATGGAGGCGGCTATTGCCATATAATATTTAATCATGCTTTCTGACTGCTGAGCCGCTGCCGGAGCCGCGATAGAAACAAAATCCTGAACTGAAATAGCTTTGGCTTCTTTAATGAAAAAATTTAACGGCTTGCTTTTTGACACAACCTTGCCGGTATTGTCATTCACGACCGCGTAAATTTCATGCTCCCCATCGTTTAACGAATGGCTAAGCTCATACTGCCAATTGCCGTATTCGTCAACTTTGGCGGTCGCCACCAAAGGCAAGTCCGAATAAACATACAATGCTACCACGCTTCCCGGCTCAGCTTGGCCGGAAAAATCATATCCCTTGCCTTCTTCCTGCCCGTTGCTTTTATTAACTACGGCGTTCACGACAAGATATTCCGCTTCTTCGCCATCTGTCTTTGGCTGGCCTATTGTCTTATTTTGGGTAATCGCCTCGTCAATCGGAGAAATGCCTTCTTCTAGTGCACCTTCTCCCGATGGATTATATTGATTTTTAATTTCATCGCCGTCATTATAGCCGTCGTTGTCAGAATCAGCATTGAACGGATCTGTGTTAAATCTTTTTTCCATATCATCAGACAATCCGTCGCCGTCAGAGTCAATCATCACTGCAACCGGAGATGTTTGAACTATATTGTCGCTGTCATCCAAAACAAGCTTTTCTTCTGTTGCTAAAATTTTAAAGTTAATTTCCCTTGCTTTAAAAGGGATAATTTCCTTGGCCGCATCCAGCATATCTTCCAAATCGCCTAAATTAACCGACTTTGTTGTTAATCCTCCCGCTCTTTCTCTTAATTCTTGGAACTGAACTTGCTTTGTAACTATATTGCCTAAATGCCTATCCTTGATTGAATTTTTACACTGCCAATCATCCACATCTTTACAGACTACTTGCGGCGCGTATTTATTGAACATAAAATTATCGCATTGCTCTTCGTCTTCTATACCGGCTTTTAAGCATTCTTGCGGACCGTATTTATTAAACATAACCTTGTCGCAGCCGCTTCTTGTTTTCACACCGGCATCGCGGCATTCTTGCGGCATATACTTTAATTCCATATAATTTCCGCACTCCTGTTCGCCGGTTAGCCCTTGATCTTGGCATTCTTGCGGCATATAAATATTTCTCATCACCTTATCGCACTCATCAGGAGTCGCGGCGCCCTGTTTTTGGCATTCAGAGGGGAATTTATCAACAGGAATATTTTCTTCGCCGTTGTATTTTTCAAACATATATTTCTTGCATGCTTCCTCGGTTGTAATCCCCGCTTCAAGGCAGTCGGACGGCGCGTGCTTTTTAAACATTAATTTTTCGCATTCAATCGCGCCGCTAATCCCGGCTTTTACGCATTCTTTTGGCGCGTGCTTTAAAAACATTATCTTTTCGCACTCTTGTTTGCTAGCCGCGCCTTGCTCAAGACATTCCGCGGGCAATCCATATTCTGCGCCAAAAAATTCAGATCCGCTTTCCAACTTAAATTCATTCTTGATAAAATTACCCAGATTGCCGTATTTATCTCTTAAAATATAATCGCATTCTTCCATCGTAGCCGCGCCTTGCTCGCGGCATTCCGCGGGCATAAAATTTTTCTCCATGTAAATTTTACAGTCTTCCATACCGGCAATACCGGCGCCGGCGCATTCAGGTGTTACAGAATCCTGATTGCTTAATATTTTATCGCACTCTTGTTGAGTGGTAGCGCCTGTTTCTTTGCATTCAGGAGCCAAGCTATTGCTAAAAATAATCTTACTGCATTCTTCCGGCGTAATTGCCCCTTTTTGTTCGCATTCCCATGGCGTAGCGTATGCGTTCATGTACTTTTTGCAGGCCTCTGCGTCTAAAATCCCCTGCTGGCGGCATTCAGACGGAACCATCATGTACTTGCGGCACTCTTCTCCGCTAATGCCTTTATTTCGGCATTCCGGGGGATTCATCATGTATTGCTCGCATTCAGGCCAAGTTAACAGCCCTTTAGCGCGGCATTCAGGAGACAGGCGCATGAATTCTTTGCACTTTTCTGCTGTGTTAATGCCGTATTTCTGGCATTCAGGCATAATTACAATAATCGGCTGTTTAATAATATATTCTTCAGTCGGTTTGATTATTTCTTTAGAATAGTACTCATCAGCCGGCTGCGCAGGCAAGCTATTGTCATAAAAATTATTTTTTATTTCAATGTTGTCGCGCATCTCGGCTTTGTTCGCGCCTTGGTAGGCGAAAATAGCCAATTCGTAAAAACCGTCCGGAAAGCTCGCGGTCGGCCAAATAAAATAATAATGATTTTCATTTTCCTTAACTCCGGCGAAAACTTTGCTTTGAGGCCCGGAAATCATAAAGTCAACTTTATCAACCGGCAGATTAACATTAGCTGTAACGCGCAAATCTCCGGCGACAGGAGATTCAAGCCGCTCAACAATAGCAACAACAAGCGGATCTGTATTGTATTCATTAGACGCGTAAATATCAGAAGAAACAATATCATTATTAATTATTGAAACCGGCTCGTCAGAGCTCAAGACATTATCCACGGCAACATATACTTGCCTGGACATATCTATATATCCGGTTTTAACAGCGTATGCCTTAATATTGTATTGGCCGTTTTTAAAAGCAACAGTGTTCCAATTAAAAGAATAAACTTTATCGCCTTGGTAAATTGCCGGATATTTATTTAATTGAATTCCATCTTTTAAAACATAAAAAACCACTTCCGCTTCTTCACTGGTTCGGACTGAAAAGTAAGCGCTACCGGACACTGACGCTGGCGCTGAAACAAATTCCATAGTAAGAATATAATTCGTATCTGTTGAAGTTGTGTCTACGGTTGGATCTGTGTCTGCCATGGTTGCATCCGGAAAAACAATCATTGGTTCGTCCGTAGTATAATCTTTTTCAATTGGATCTGTTGATAAAATCGGATCCGTGGTCGTGTTTATGTAAGGGTTATAAACATCTTGCGCCTGCGCGATGCTGATTGGAGCCAATAAAAAAACCGCCTGGCCAAACACCAAATTAGCGGTTATAAATAAATTAATAACAAGATTAAAAAATCTCTTTGTTTTTGCTTTCATATTTTTGTTTTTATTTTTGTTTTTTTATATAATGAAAATGTTTTTGAACTTGATTTAAACCAATAATAAAAATCTGCTAAATCAACAAAAAAATTTCTAATTTCTAATATAATTGTATCACAAATTACTGCTTATGTCAACCTTGACATAAAATTTATTTTATGCTATTATTTTTCATTAAAGACCTTAAATCGCGTTTTTGCTTGGTTGTCTAATGTTTTAGGCAATTAAGCGCGAAAATAAGCGCGAAAAACAATAAAAAAAGGTCTATTCGGACCTTGACAATTTAATAAAAACTTAAATTTGCCGGATGGCAAGAGGAGGTAAGAGATGTTTGCAATAAAATTACCAAAAATGAAGATATCCATTAAACCAATAAAAAATTGGCTAAAAAAAATGACCGAGAAAAAAAGTTCAGAAGAGCTGAGAAAGATTGAAAAGATGGTAACAAAATTTATGTTGATTATTTTATTCGGGATAATGATTCTTCCATTAATTTTTTGGAGTGGCCACATGCGCTGGCTTGGCGTTTTATTTGATTTGGGCATACTTTACGCTCTTTATAAATCATGTTTTAGGGATATCGCACCAGTGCACATCGGCTTAGTCGTAAGCCCATTTTGGGGCAGATTAAAAGAATACAAGCAAGAAGGTAAGTGCGTTACTTTGCCCTGGGATAAAATTGAAGAGGATGAATTAAAAGTTAAAGTTCATCCAGTAAAAGAAGATCGGGGCTATTTTACCGCAGGCGGCGCGCCGGTAAATTTAACTGTTGATATTTTTTATCGAATAGACCGGGATAATATCTACCTATACAAAGAAGTGGAGGGATTAGAAGGAGATGCTATTGACGGAAAAGTAAAAGAATTTCTTTACACGATGATAGGCACCTTGGATACAGATGAAGTTGTGGCCCGCCAAGGGGAAATAGCCAAAGGCGTATTGGAAGAAATACGTCTCCATCCTATCAGCAGTAAAGAAAAACAAATTCATTTTTTGGAAAAAAAGAAAAAAGAATTTGAGGGCGAACTTGAATTAACTAAAGAAAAGCACTCCAGATACACTGTTGACATTGAAAAAGGAGACAAGGCAAAAATTCAAGATTTATTACATAAAATAGATGAACTAAAATTAAGAATCAATAAAATTGAAATTAGTATTGCCGCTTTCCAAGAAGAGCTTGACAGTCTTTATGAAAAAGAGTTAAGAAAATATAAAACTGAGCTAGAATTAGAGCTGCAAAAAATAGAAAAATCTATTCAACAGACAAAAAATGAACAGAAAAAGAAAAAAGCAGAAGAAATATTAACAAAAATAAAAGATGAAACAGTTGACATAGAAATAAAAAAGAATTTACTTAAAGCAAGAATTGAAGAAATAGAAGAGAAAGCATTGTCTGAGCTGGAAGAACAATTTGCTATTCGCATTATTGGCTCCCGTACTTATGGTTTTGACATTGCTGATGATGATGCTAAAAAAGGCAGGAGCAAAAGAACTACTGTTAAATTTGAAAGGGACGCTATTTTAACTGAATGGGGCACTACTGACATGATAATGACAATGCTTAAGGATAAATACCCCAGCTTGACTGACCATGAATTATTGGAAGCTGTTTTAGTAAACAGGGGCCGTATAGAAAAGGGTAAAAAAGTAATTGAAATTGAGGGACTTACAGAAATTGTGCCTCAAATTACAAAAATTTTTTTTGATGCTTTCATCGGGAAAAACAAAAAAAAGGAGGTGGTAAAAAATGACTGAAGCGATAAAACAGAAAGAAAAATCTCCTTTAATATGGATGCCGCTAATATTTATTCTTGTCGGATTGATAATATTTATCACATCTCAACAAACAAAAATGGACAAAGAAGTTAAACCAGCAGTACAGTTATTTGCAATTAACGCCCAAGAGCCATCTGATGCTTCTCGGGAATTTCCAATGAAGCTCTGGCTAACTGTTATTGGCGGAATTTTAATTTTATTAGCAGGCAAAGAGCTTTACTTCGCGTTAACTAGTGGCAGCACGGAAATACAATGGATAACGCCTACAATGTTGGCTATT
Source organism: Candidatus Falkowiibacteriota bacterium (assembly GCA_043802685.1). GTDB lineage: Bacteria > Patescibacteriota > Patescibacteriia > Patescibacteriales > VMTK01 > VMTK01. The sequence continues at coordinate 10,511 of JAZDKT010000094.1, forward strand.
GGATTATCTCTACTCACGGTAATAATTATAATATTGGAAAAATATTATCCTGGATGGTGGAGTAATCTAATGGGCTGTAAAAACGGCAAATTACAGCTTGGGGCTTTAGCAGTTTTATTTCTTGCATACTACATCATGCCGGGCACTGGTCCAACAACAATTTCTATTGGAAAATTTTTTATTCCTATAGGAATTGTTATAATAATTATGATGATTACGATAACAGCAACTAATTGGAAGTTTGAAACCAAAAAGGGCTCTACCGCAGTTCCTGTCGCTCAATCTCAATTCCAAATTATTCCTCAAGTTTCAAAGGGTTGGAAAGTTGATAGTGAAGGCCGATTAGTGGCCAAACTTCAGCCGGGAGAAGAAGAACAAAGAGTTTTCCGAATATCAGAGGGATATTCCACGCCATGGTTCGTTTTACCGCCTGAAAAATATCGCTTCCGAGCAGATTATCAGCAAACAGTAATTGTTGAGGAGAAAGGACGAGACAAAAAGATTGTTCACCCAAACGATCTTGATAATAGAGGAATAACCCAGGGGTCACGCAGGGAATTCAGATTTACGGCTTTAAAAGGAGGAGCCGAAATAATTATTACTTTAAGGAGAATATAAATTATAAGGAGTAAAAGACAAAACATTGTCTTTTACTCCTTTTTTTGTTAAAATAATAACATAATAATTCAATAATTAAATCAACAATATGACAAAACTAAAAAGTATATTATTAATAATACTTTTAATAGCAATAATTAGCCCTGTTGTTGTTATCGCTGCAACTGAAGCAGGTTCCGATCCCGTCTCCCTTACCAACCCTCTCACCGGAAATCAAACAAGCAAAGACATTCCTGTACTTATCGGCCAAGTAATCAGCGCCTTACTAGGAATCGTCGGCTCAATCGCTTTGGTAATGTTCATCTATGGCGGCTTTACATGGATGACAGCCGCCGGCAATTCCGAGCAAGTGGCAAAAGGAAAAAATATTATTGTCTGGGCCGCCATCGGGCTGGTGGTAATATTCGCTTCTTACGCTTTGGTCCGATTCGTAATTCAAGACGCAATTCTTGGAGTGGCAACACCATAGAATCATATCGGTAAGAAATAAGAATAAAAAAAAAGAAATAATCCATTTAATCTCTGCAACAAAAAAAAGAGCTTCTCGCTCTTTTTTTGTTGCCATAAAATCCGTTATGAGTTACGGGTTATGAGTTATGAGTTATGCGTTACGCGAAGTTTATGCGACCAGTAATGCCGCTCCTATCGCTCCCGCATGCTCTCCCAGCTTGCTTTTTAAAATTTTTATTTTTTTAGCTTCAGGCGAAAAAATATACTCGCGCATAGTTTTTTTTATTTTTGGCAAAAACAATTCGCTTGACTCAACCACTCCTCCGCCGACAATAATCACTTCCGGGTCAATCAAATTGACAATATTGGCAAAAGCAATGCCCAGATCACGCCCCACTTCTTCAAACATTTTTTCAGCCAAAACATCGCCCCTATACGCCTCCTCGGCTAAAACAGCCGGATTATTCTGGGTTAATTTATGATACGCCTCCTCAAGCCCGATACCTGTTTCAAAGTTAACAACCATTTTATTAAACTCGCCTGCTCCGCCATGAGCGCCTTGATAAACTTTGTCTTTATGCCACCACGCTCCTCCAAGGCCGGTGCCAATGGTCGCGCCGTATATATTGCTATATTTTTGCCCGGCGCCTGCCAATGCTTCAGCTCTGACAAAACACCTTGTGTCATTGTCTATTTCTACCGGCAGCCCAATTTTAGCTTGTAGCTGATCAGCTATCTTTATTCCGGCAATTACGGGAACATTATTACAAACTGAAATTTTTCTTTCTTTATGGTTTACCGGTCCGGGAACACCCAGACCCACTCCCTTAATCCTAATTTTATCTTTCCGCGCTCTTTCCAAAAGCGGCTCAGTTAAAGCATTGAGCATAATCACAAAATGATCCAGATTATCCTTTGGCGTAGCCAGCTTGTAGTCAGCGATAACTTTTTCTCCGTCAAAGAGAACAGCGCTCATCTTAGTCCCGCCGATGTCTATGCCAATTGTATATTGTTTATTAACTTTGGGCATAATAATAAGCTGCGATATAGTATTATTATTAAAATATTATTTAGTTAACGAATTAAAGAGTTAACCCCGTTAGATAAATTATCTATACGGGGTGAACGAGTTGATTAAAATCTTAAACAATAACTCGTTAACCCGTTAACTCGTTAACTAAAAAACTAAATAATTTTCGTAAAAAGCATCTTTGCTTCCTCCCACATTTCATTATTATTATTCACTTCTTTTTCCCAATACCAATATTCAACTCCCCACAAATAAAATTCCCTAAATCCGGCCATGCGGGAAAACTCAATTATTTCCCTGAATTTAGCCAAATTCATTGTGCGGCCTCGCTCTTCTTGTGTTAAATTCTGATAAGGGATCGGCCCCCACGGCTCTGCCTGAAGCTCAATCACTATCCACTTATCCGGTTCGGCAAAAAGGGCGGTAATATTTTTTTTGAAGCGAAAGAAGCCCGGGGCTATTGGATAATGAATATATCTTTTTAATTGCTTGGAATAGGTGTCGCGGTACATTGTGGTGCCGAAAATATCAGCCCTGCGCGCGGCCGGGATCCAAATGGAAAGCTCGCCTGAATCCGTAATTACAATCGGCCTGCCGTCCATGCTTTTGGCCAGTTTTATTTCTTTATCCAATAATTCTTTATCCAATTTAGGGCATTCTCCAAAGTTGGCCAAGAACGGCTCGTTTTCAATTTGCCAAGCAACAATGACATTGCTTTCTTTGTATCTATTTATAACTTCTTGTATATAACTTAATATTTTTTCTTCTTTTTCTTCTTTGGAAAAATTATCTATCCATTCCGGAAAATGGCACTCGGGCCATCTGGGCAAACGGCCGCCAATCGCCAAAATAACTTCTATTTCAGCTTTCTCAGATGCACTAATAAGCCAATCCAAATCATCCCAAAAATATTCATCATCCCGCGGCTCAATTTCGTTCCAATACGCGGGCAAGCGGACCTTTTTAACGCCCAATTCATTTAAAGTTGATGAATAAACTTCTTTCCACTCAAAGCCCAATGCTTCCGCCTGCTTTTTGGAAAAAGTTATTCCATATTCCAATTCATTCTTTTCATAAACATGGCCGCGGCTTAATATAAACGCGAGAAAACATACTGCAACCAAAACAAAAAAAACTTTTTTTATTCTCCTAACATTTCTAAACATTTTTAAATAATTAACCGCTTTAGTCTTATATTAATAAATAACCGTAGCGCGTTATGCGTTATGTGTTATGTGTTATGCGCGTTTTACCACACTTCATCCGTAATCGCCCGTCTTATATCCGTAAAAATAAAGCTGGTTATGGCATAAGCGGCCATAATTATAATTAGCCCTATAATCGCTCTGGTTATTTCTTTTTTTGCTTCATCAACCTTTTCTTGATTGCCCTGGGAAGTCATCCATTTGTAGCCAGCCAGCATAATTAAAACCAGAAAAATAATTCCCAGCAAAGTTAAAAATACTTTTATGACATCAATAACAATATCGCGCGGATCTTTGGATGTTGCGCTGGAGCCATAAGCATCTGTTCCTATTTTACCTACGCCGCCTTCTTTCGCTGCTTCCCACAAACTTCCTGCCGCATGGACAGAATTAATATTTTGAGGCAAAATAAATTGCATTGACGAGAAAATAAAAATAAATAAAATAACTGGAATCAAAAAATTTCTTGGATTGCTTAAAGCAAACAAGCTCTTGTTAATAATGTCTTTTTTCATATGATTTGTGTTATAATTAATTATGCTATAATGCTAATCTGCTAATAAATGCCAATCTACGAATTGCGAATAAAATGATATGCATTCGCATATTAGCGATTAGCTGATTAGCATTTATTCGCAGATTAGCATTATATTTATTATATCTAAAATCCTTAAAAACTTCAATCATGCGTTACGAGTTACGCGTTACGAGTTACGCGCTATGAGCTTATACACAAAAGTAGCTTACAATACAATAATACAAGTAATCGGCAAAGTTATTTCCACTATTCTTGGCTTACTGGCGATTGCTATAATTACCCGCTACTTGGGCAAAACCGGCTTTGGCCAATATACTACTATTATTACTTTTTTGTCGTTTTTCGGAATTATCGCGGATTTAGGGCTTACTCTGGTGACTGTGCAAATGATTTCGCGGCCCGGCGCGGACCAAAATAAAATTTTAAGCAACCTTTTCAGCTTGCGCCTTGTGTCAGTGCTTGTCTTTCTCGGAGCCGCCCCAATAGTCGCGATTTTTTTGCCTTATGAGCCAATTGTCAAAACAGGAATAATTATTGCCGCTTTCTCATTCTTGTTTATTGCCTTAAACCAAATTTTAGTGGGGTTATTCCAAAAAAATCTCCGCATGGACAAAGCGGCCATCGCGGAAGTTGTCAGCCGAATCGCTCTGGTTTTAGGAATTATTACTGTTTACCGCTTTAAACTCGGCTTAACCGGCGTTTTAGCCGCTACCGTGCTTTCCGGCGCCGTAAATTTCGTCTTACATTTTATTTTTTCCCGCAAATTCGCCCGAATCAAGCTTGCCATTGATTTGGATGTATGGAAAAAAATAATTAAATTTTCCTGGCCCATTGCCCTTACTATCGGCTTTAATTTAATTTATCTTAAAGCAGACACTTTGATTTTGTCTTTAATGAAAAGCCAAGCCGAGGTTGGCGTATACGGCGCGGCCTACAAAGTAATAGATGTGTTAATCACCTTGCCTTTTATGTTTGCCGGAATTATCCTGCCTATACTGACGATGAATTGGGCGAAAAACAATATTCAAAAATTCAAAGATTCTCTGCAAAGATCGTTTGACGCTATGATGATTATAGCCGTACCGCTGGTAATCGGCAGCCAATTCTTAGCTAAACAAATTATGGTATTGGTTGCGGGACAGGAATTTGAATTGTCCGGACAAATTTTGAAAATTTTAATTATAGCTGCCGGATTAATATTCGCCGGCTGCATGTTCGCGCACGCGGTTATAGCCATGGACAAGCAGAAAAAAATAATCGGAGTTTATATTTTCACAGCCATTACCGCGGTGATCGGCTATTTGATCTTTATCCCGCGCTACTCGTATTTTGGCGCGGCATGGGTTACAATATACAGCGAGCTGGTGATTACTCTCGCTTCTTTGTTTATGGTTTGGAAATACGCTAAATTCCTGCCAAATTTAAAAATTACAGCAAGAGCCATGGCTTCTTCCGCGGCCATGGCGATCGCTCTTTATTTTCTTCGCGAATGGAATCTGTTTTTTTCTTTATTCGCCGCAATAATAATATACTTTACTTTTCTTTATCTATTGAAAGGAATAACTAAAGAAGATATCGTAAAACTAATTCCCAATAATTAAAATTTTATTACTATGCGTTACGTGTTATGCGTTACGTGTTATGCGTTATTATGCCTAAAAATGTTTTAATCATAGATTCAGTGCCGAACAACAATAAATGCTTAATCAGTCTTTTTAATGAATTATCGCGAAAAGATTATTTGTTTTATTTATTGTCAAATAATTCCAGTCTTTTTGACCAATTCAAGACAAGCCAATGGCCGGCGAAAAAAATATATTTGGGGCCGAATATTTTAAACTCCAAAATTAATTTTTTGTTATTTCTAATTTTATCGCCGCTGATCCTTTTTATTTGCTTGGTTTATCTTATCGGCTATAAATACGGCAAAAATATCACATCCATAATTTGTCTGGGCTGCAATGAAAAGATTATTTTTACTTTATTGGCCAAAATTATGAAAATAAGAATGATTTGGCTGGAACTTCCTGACGCAAATTATAAAAATCTGCTGCCGCCGATCATTTGGCTTTATAAAATTAATTCAAATATTTCAAGCATTGTGGCTTTTACCGATTCTACAAAAATGCGGCTTAAAAAAATAACGGCAAGAGAAGAAAAAATTAAAACAATCCACCCGGGAATTAAGGTAAATCACTTTGAGCATCAAGACACGATTTTCCACAGCCTTGCCCATACCAATAAAAGCGGCTTTCAAAAAAAATTTTTTACCGTCGGCACTATAGTTGATTTAAGCCATCAGCAAAAAGTTGAGCCATTGCTTCAAGCAATTAAGCACTGCTTAACGGTTATACCTAACATACAGTTGATTGTAGTCGGGGACGGCAATGAGAAAAAAACCCTGTCTTGGCTGGCTAAAAAAATGGAAATCGACAGCTTGGTTTGGTTTGTGGGCGGAAAAAACCACGCGCAAAAATGGCTTAGTAATTTTGATATTTTTGTCGTAACATGCAAAGACACAAGTATGGCCGATCTGGATACATGCCTTTACGCAATGTCATCCGGACTTCCTGTGATCGGCCCGAAAAACAAAGATTTTGAAGATATAATTCGTGAAGGCGAAAACGGATTGTTAGCAGAGGCGGACAACAGCGAGGATTTGGCCATGCAAATTATTAATCTGCAGCAAAATAAGCGCCAGCGCTTAAGCTTTGGCAAAAACTCGCGTGAGTTGGCTGAAAAAAACTTTTCAATCAGTTTAATGGCTGAAAAATTTGAAAAACTACTGCTATAATGCTAATCTGCTAATAAATGCTAATCTGCGAATTGCCAATAATAATGAAAATATAAAAATACTGGAATACAAGAATATTTGAAGCAATTATTTAAATTTATTTTTATATTTTCACATTCTTGTATTTTTAATTTAAACATTCGCGATTAGTTGATTGGCATTTATTCGCGGATTAGCATTATATTATTATGTTAAAATACAAAAAAATTTTTGAAAACAACAACTTTATAATCATTAATAAGCCGGCAGGACTGCTTACCCATGGCAATGATCACATTAAAGAACTAACTCTTGTTGATCAATTGTTAAAAGACATCCCGAGTATAGCCAAAATAGGCGAGGACCCCAGCAGACCCGGCATAATGCACCGCTTGGACAGAAATGTGTCCGGGCTTTTGGCAATAGCAAAAACTCAAGACGCTTTTGACCATCTAAAAAAACAATTCCAAAGCAGGGCTGTTAAAAAAATCTACACCGGACTGGTTTATGGAAAAATAGAAAAAGAGGAAGACGAAATAAATTTTCCAATCCTGCGGAGCGCCAAGGGATACAAAATGGCCGCCTTGCCATTAACCGAAAGAGGCGGCCTAAACCAACGGGGCAAGTTGGCGATTACAAACTTTAAAATCACAAAAAAATTTATTAACTGCACTTTACTGGAAATAAAAATTAAAACCGGGCGCATGCACCAAATCAGGGTGCATCTGGCCGCCTACGGCCATCCGCTTGTCGGCGATGATTTGTATGGGACAAAAAAAACCCGCGAGAAAAATAAAAAAATAAATTTAGGCAGGATATTCCTAGCCGCGAATAAACTGTCGTTTCTTGATCTGGACGGAAAAAAACAATCCTTTGAAATAGATTTGCCGGATGAATTAAAAACTTTTTTAAAACAAATTAAATAGGCCTGTCGCGTAATAATATGATTCAGCAAAAAAGAGTGCTGGTGATTGCCGGACCTACCGGCGTTGGAGAAAGCACTATAACCAAAAAAATAATCAAGCAATATCCGATATTTAAACGGCTGATTACGGCCACCACAAGAGAACCGCGCCTTAATGAAAAAAACAGAAAAGATTATTATTTTTTTTCCGCCGATAGGTTCAAAGATGAAATTAAAAAAGGCAATATAATAGAACACACTTTTATAAAAAACAGGAATGTTTATTACGGAAGCTATAAATATGATTTAGAAAATAAACTTAAAAAGGGACATAACATTATTGTTAACACTGATATAGTGGGAGCTAAATATTATAAAAAAAATTATAATGCCGCAACAATATTTATAAAACCGGATTCATTAGCTAATTTAAAGAAACGGCAACTATTCAGGAATAAAAACATTTCAAAAGATGAATTACGCAAAAGAATGAATTACGCAAAGCAAGAGATCAATAACGAGGCGCCTTTTTATAGCTATACTGTAATAAATAAGCAAGATGAGCTTAATAGCGCCATGAAGAAAGTGATAAAAATCATTAAAACAGAAGGTTATTGCTTAAAATAATAAAGAAACTCAAACTGTTGACAAACCATAGACTTTGTTATACTGTTATATTGTTATATGATTATATCTATAAAAAAATATAGCGCTATAACGCATAACAACATATCTATAAATATCTACTAAACATCTTAACAAAATAAGTCGTTGCGAGTTATGCGTTATGCGTTATGCGCTGCGAGTTATGCGATAAAAATATGGCAGAAGAAAAAAAGGATCTAAAAAAAGAAGCTTTAGTTGATTCTAAGGATAAAACAACATCAAAGCAAGAAGAAAAACGCATTATTCCCGAAATTAAGCCGGGAATGACTATAAGGGTTTACCAAAAAATTAAAGAATTAAACCCAAAAGGAGAGGAAAAAGAAAGAATTCAATATTTTGAAGGTCTGGTTATGGCCAAAAAACATGGCAAAGAAGCCGGTGGAACAATAACTGTAAGAAAAATATCCGATGGCATTGCTGTAGAAAAAATATTTCCAATGAATCTGCCTGCCATCACAAAAATTGAAATAAAAAAACAGGTCAGAGTCAAACGCGCCAAACTATATTTTTTAAAACGCGACTATAAGAAAAAACTCAAAGAAAAAAAAATCGCTTAACGCCCTCTTAGCGGAATTTGCATATTCACCCAGCTCAAAGTTTAAATATCCATTAACGCGGATGTGGTGGAATTTGGTAGACACGCAAGCTTGAGGGGCTTGTGGCTGCAAAGCCGTGGAGGTTCAAGTCCTCTCGTCCGCACATTTCGGATCTCTAATGTCGGATTTCGGATTTCAGATTTTCTGCCGTCTGAAATCCGACATCCGAAATCCGAAAGGGCGCATAGCTCAGCTGGCTAGAGCGCTTCGTTTACACCGAAGATGTCCTGGGTTCGAATCCTAGTGCGCCCACAATGCAACATCTCACAACAAATGAAAAACAAACATTCAATTTGGCAAAAAAAATCGCCAAAAAGCTTAAAGGCGGAGAAATTATCGGCTTAATCGGTAATCTTGGGGCCGGTAAAACTATTTTTACCAAAGGATTGGCGGCAGGACTCGGCATTGAGCAAACCGTTAATAGCCCGACATTTATTTTAATGAAAGTATACCCAATCCGAAATCTAAATTCTGATATTAAAAATTTGATCCACATCGACGCTTATAGAATAAAATCCGAACAAGACATAATCGCTATCGGCGCGCAAGAATACTTCGCCAGACCCGATACCGTAGTTATTATTGAATGGGCTGACAAAATAAAAAAAATCTTGCCTAAAAAGACAAGATTTGTTAATATAAAAAATAAAGAAGGGGATAAAAGAATAATTAATATTTAACGCAATAAATTTATGTCAATGGAAGCTGGTCAAATAAATAGCATCTTAAGAAGAAAAGAAAATATAGAAAACTCAATAATAAATAAAGAGAATTTGAATTACGAAGAAAGGATTGATAAAATTATGAAGAAAGTAGATGAAATCTTGGAATACATTTCATGCGGCGACTTAGCAAAAAAGTTGTTAAATAATGAACTTGGAGGCAAAACTGCTTCTGAAATCAGAGCCATGACAGAAGAGGAAATGGAGCAACTATGCGATCCTTATGACCCGGCAGTAGTAGCTGCTATTTGCATTAGACTTAAGGAAAAGGAGGGGGAAGTTAAGGGAGAACAGCAATAAACCAACGAACATAAGAAACAAAAGCGGTTATTATATACTATAACCGCTTTTTTTATTTCTAAACATCAGCCACGCCAGAAAAATCACACTACTCACAATTATTATGTCGGCTAAATTAAAAACCGTAAAATATTTTAAATCAAAATAATCAATTACAAACCCGTATTTTAAGCGATCAAACAAATTGCTGGCCGCGCCCAAAACAATTAAAAATAACAAATAAGACTTGGCTTGATCATTTCTCTCAGCGTAATACAATAAATTATAAATCAAAGCCAAGACAATTAAAATAATTGCTATGTTCAGCCACCAGCCGGCAAGGGGCAGGGAAAACGCTATGTTATAATTGCGGACAAAGTTTAATTTTAAAAAATCACCGATTATTGCTTTCGGTTCGCCAAAAAAACCTCCAACAGCCAAAAATTTAAAAAAACGATCAAGCGCAATAAAAAAAACAGCGGCCAACATTCTTGCTGCTGTCTTTCTTGAACTTTTAAAATACTTAAAACACATATTTAATCGGCGATAGCGCGCTTTACGGCGCGCTGCTTGCATGAATTAAATCGTTTTTTGCAATTTATTTTTGCACTCAATGCAAGCGCTGGAAACAGGACGAGCCAACAAGCGCTTTTCTCCTATTTCTTCGCCGCAATATTTGCAAACGCCATAAGATCCTTTTTCAATCCTGTCTAATGATTCCTCTATATCTCTTAATGTTTTTTCCAATATTTTTTCTGTAGCCAAATTGGTTGAATAAGCTCCTATCTCCTGCACATTTTCATCGCTTTTATTGCCAAAATCAGGAAATTTAGCGCGATGCTCATCTTTCTCGTGTTTATCGTCTTTTGTAAAACTGGCTAAATCTTCCTCAATTTGCTTTTTTCTAGCCAATAAACCTTTTTTTATTTTATCAAATGTTTCTTTTTTCATAGTTTTGTTTTATGCCGAGAATACTAGAATATGAAATTATGAAAATAAAATATTTTTCTAATACTAAAAGTTTTTTCATATTCTTGTATTTTCATATTTTCATTATTCAGTTTAAGGCAAAAATATTATCTTATGATTCAAATGCTTAATTCCTATGCTTAATTCCTAATTAGATTATATAGCAAAAAATCAATTTTGGCAATAAAAAAAGGGGCCCAGGAAGGCCCCTTCTTTTTATATAAAATGAATTTATGGGTCTATCAACTGAGCCCCATCTCTAAAGGACTCTTCCTTGCACCCATCAATTGATGAGCAAGAAAATCCCTACCTTCAGAGCTGAAGCTTTTTGCCGATTTATAAAGCACTTTCTCACCACTCTTTGGCAAACCTCTTTTTGTTTTTTAGAAATAAAGGGCCTGCCTGTATTTTGTTTTTGTTTTATGGTCTGATTACATCGGCGTTAATCAAGTTTTAAAGATCAGTGAAAAAGTATTATACATTTAATATACCACAAAAAAAATAAAAAAGCAATGGTCGCCGATTAGAATGCTTTAAACAAAAAAATAAACCAATATTAGCAAAATTTATTTAAATAACCAAAACAATCTCTCTGCCAATCAATTTAAAGTCTACGTTAATGTAGACTAAAAGTACTTATTTATCCACATAGCCAATAGTTTATCCACAGTTTAGAAAGATTTTTAGTCCACGAAAATGTAGACTAAGAATAGTTACATAAATCAAAATTTTCTGCCAGTTCCCAAATTTCCAATTACAAATTTCTAATTTCTATCTATATGAGGTCTGGATGGGAATCGCCCCGCCCCTTTTGGAGGTCCAGACCGGAATCGAACCGGTGATAACGGTTTTGCAGACCGTTGCCTTACCGCTTGGCTACTGGACCTCAAAAGGGGCGGGGCCTTACCGCTTGGCTACTGGACCAAATTGTAATAATCAAAATATAGCAAACTTTTTAAATAAAAACAAGTTAAAATAAAAAGGCTCTCTATAAAAAGAGAGCTACCGTCTATTATCTGCTGTCTATTTACTTCAAAACTTCAATTTTAGCGAATTTTACGCCAAATTGCTTTGCGTCTTGCTTTTCAATCATCCAAATATCCACTCTATTGGGGTAGCGCTTGTTCATTTTGTCGCGAACTATGAATACTTTGTCGCCGTATAACTCCGGAATTCTTACTTTAGCGCCAAAAGGCAAGAAATTAGCCGCAATAGTGTCTTCAATGCCATGATCGCACACATCAAAGCCGTTTGCTGTTATACAAGGACTGTCATCGCACTGTCCAACTTCTGAATTATAAGCGGTAATAGTATAACTGCCAGACCATTCTATTTGCCAAGAACTGTTTTCCGGCAAGCGATTAGCGTCTAAAAGAGCATTATTTACTTCATTAAAGCTATTTTCTTGAAATAAGCTGATTGCTTCCGTTTCTATGTTAAAACTGCTGTCTTCGGCTAAGTCACTAGCTAAAACCGGCATTGGGAAGAGCAGAACATCAAATAAAAACACAAAAACAAGCAAAATAACCAATTTTTTGGCTTGCTTTAAAGAAATTATTTTTTTGTGGTTTTTACGAAGCGGTTCCATAAATCATAATGCGAATTAATATAATGCGAATCTACGAATGATATGCGAATACTGCAAATTGCGAATTATGCGAATGAATAATTCGATTTGTAGCCATTCGCGGTATTTGCATACAATTTGTAGATTTGCATTATTTTTCCAAATA
>JAZDKT010000095.1:0-3321 GCA_043802685.1 Candidatus Falkowiibacteriota bacterium
TTCTCCGGCAAGAAATTATCGGGAAAGAGAAAAGATCAATATTCTATTCGTGTTTGACCGTATAGAATTATTTACATCATAAAAAAGATGGAACTTATTGTTTTTGTCATTGATATCGACCATAGGCAGGGAGTTTATAAAAAAAATAAAACTATGGAAAAAAATACGCAAGAATTAATAAAGCCATGTAAACATGATTATAAAAATGCGATTCAAATTGGAAATATTGATTATCAATGTCCACTATGCGGCAAGCATCTCGATCCGAATGAGTGGTTTTTTATGAATAGTTTTGAATTTGTTGATGCGAAGGTACAAAGAGAAACTAAAATAAAAAAGTCCAAAAAAGTTTAGAAAATTATGCTTAATCAAGAAACAAAAAAACCAATGATTTAAAGGAGCGAGTTTTTTGTGTTATAATGAATACGCGGGAAGAATATAAAGTATTGGAAATTTCAATTGGGGATTTAATAAAAAAAATTATGCCAAAAATAAAAGATTTACCTGAAGAACAAAGACCTAGAGAAAAGTTATTAAAATTTGGACCAGAATCATTGTCTGATAAAGAACTTCTGGCAATTTTAATTGGACACGGAATGAAAGGAAAATCGGCCATAGAAATGGCTGAAGATTTATTAAATGAGCATAAAGATTTAAAAGGATTAGCTGGGCGACGCTTGGATGAATTTATGAAAATCAAAGGGATAAAAGAAGCAAAAATTATTAAAATTGCCACAGCGTTTGAAGTGGCAAAGCGAATTTATTTTACATAAAAGTATGCCTAAAAAAGAAAACAAAATCGCAATCACTGATCCGTTTAAAAATAAGAAGCATATCAATTATGCTTTAGTTGAGTCAACGCGTCCGATGATGTATAAATCCTTAAAATATTGGGGTAAAAAACCGCATAATATTTTTCGGAAATATATAGAGAATTACACGAAAGAAAATGAAATCGTATTAGACGCTTTTGCTGGCAGTGGCATTACTCCGTTAGAAGCAATACAAGCAAATAGAAAAGCTGTCGCAATAGATCTTAATCCCGTTTCTACTTTTATGATTGGGATGTTAGCCAAACCGCTTAACTATTCAAAGTTCGGGAAATATTATAGCGAAATTTTGGAAAAACTTGTTAAGAAAGAAAAAGATATTGGCGTTTTTATTACAAAATGCGAAAAATGCGGAAATATTGCCAGAGTTATCGGCGTTCATTGGGACGGCAACATGCCAATACTTGTAAGATATGAGTGTTCTTGCGCAAAAGGCAACCATGGCAAAAGCCCAGACGATTTTGACAAACAAATTATCAAAAAATCTGAAAACTTGAAAATTCCTTATTGGTATCCTGAAGATGAATTCCCAAAAACAATTTTTTTCAAATCTGTCCGCAAAGGAATCGGTAATCAATATTATAAACTTTGGACCAATAGAACGCTTTACTTAATATCGTTTTTATATAAGGAAATTGAGGCTGTTGAGGATGAAGAAATAAAAGACTCTTTGAAGTTTGCTTTTATTTCAATGATACACCTTGTTTCAATTATGGTTTCGGCAAGAAGACCAAAAAGCAAAAGACCTGATTCTGGGAGTTGGGGAAGGCCAGCATTTATTCTGCCAAAAAGGCATATGGAGCAAAATCCAGTTATTTTATTTCAAAGAGCGGTTGAAGACAGGCAAGGTGTTATAAAAGCAAAAAAATCATCGGAAAAATTGCTTGCGAATAAGGTAAAAATTGCAAAAAACTTTCAAGAATTAACCGATGATAAAAAAGATAAAAATTTGCTTATTTTAACAATTGACGCTTTGGATTTATCAAATAGCATTCCTGAAAATAGCGTAGATTATGTAATAACCGATCCCCCATACGGCGGGCTTATTCAATATTTTAGTTTGAGCAGTCTTTGGGCAATTTGGTTGAAGCATAATAATAAAAAATTTGAAATTCCTTACGAAGATGAAATAACAATTGAACACAAAAAAGATTTTGAAAGGTATCATAATCTTCTTACTAAAGCATTGCGCGAAATTTATAAAGTACTAAAACCCGGACATTATTTAACCCTAACTTTTCATAACCGAGAAATTAATGTTTGGAATTCGGTTATTAAAGCCGGCGCGTATTCTGGATTTGTTTTTGAAAAAATTCTTTATCAGCCAAACAAACGAGCTTCTGAGGCGGGCGTAGCCATGCCATATGGAAGCGCAATCAGCGATTATTACTTGCGGTTTAAAAAACCGGAAAAAGCTGGCGTGTCCGAACATCAAAAAATGAACAAGGAAGAATACGAAAGGATTGTTGTCAAGGCCACAAAAGATATAATTGCGTTAAGAGGTGAACCGACAGAAATGACATTTATTTTGAATGGTATTTATACTGAACTATTTTCAACTGGAAAATTTTTTGAAGGCAGTCATGAGGATATTGTAAATATTCTCAAAGATAATATCAGCAAGGTATTTGTTCTTATTGAAAACAAAGAGAGCAAACTTGGACCAAAGTGGTGGTTAAAAAATCCTGAGGATATGCTTTTCAAACAAGTTCCGTTATCAGACCGCGTTGAAAAAGTAGTATTAGATATGTTGAGAGGAAATATCAAGATTACCTTTGATGAAATATTACAAAAATTATTTATTACCTTTCCAAACGGTCTAACACCTGACGCTAAAGGAGTTATAGAAGTATTGAAAGAATATGCGACAACAACTGGCGATGGCAGGTGGCGATATAAGCCGGAAGTAGATCATAGGGATTCGGAACATAGCGAGATGATTTATTATCTTTCAAAACTTGGCAAAAAAGCAGGTTTTAAAGTTTGGGTTGGGAGTAAAGAGCAAGGCGATACTTTTAGAAATGAAAAACTTTCAAAATATTGCACCGTGCCAAATCTTAAACTTTCCGGATTTTCCGATAAAGAACTTCGGCGTATTGCTATGATAGATGTGCTTTGGTATGAAAATTCTTCGGTTAAGTATGTTTTTGAAATTGAAAATAGCACTAGCATTACATCTGCCATTGAAAGAGCTTCGCATATTCCAGAAGAATACGAAGTAAAAAGATTTATTGTTATTCCGGAAGAAAGACAAAAAATGCTTGAAAGAAAGATGAGCGAGCCAATGTTTCAAGAGGGTTATACTAAATATAAATGGCAAGCAACCCATTACGACGCACTAAAAGATTTTTATAATTTGCATAAAAGCGATAAAACATTCAAACGAGATGGATTAACTAATTTAAAATAAAATTATGGCAAAAAAGCAGGTTTTAAAGTTTGGGTTGGGAGTAAAGAGCAAGGCGATACTTTTAGAAATGAAAAACTTTCA
>JAZDKT010000096.1:0-7935 GCA_043802685.1 Candidatus Falkowiibacteriota bacterium
TTGCGCACGGAATCTTCAATGCGATTTGAAAAAGGGCTGGATCCCAATCTTTGCGAATTGGCTTTGGCGCGCGCCGTCGGGCTGATTAAAAAAATATGCCCGGAAGCAAAAATTGACGGCAAATTGATTGATGAAAAGAAATTTTCCATAGATCAAGGTCTGATTAAATTAAATTTAGACTGGCTGAATCAGCGCGTAGGCGAAATAATTGAAGAAAAAAAAGTAATAAATATTTTAGAAAATTTGGGTTTTGAAACCTCACCCTCCTCCTTCACGAATGTTTCGGCGGACAAGCAGCCCTCTTCCCGGTTTAAGACCGGGACAGGCTCTTCACAAGGAGAGGGAGAAAAAGGCAAGGTGTTAGAAGTTACAATTCCCTCGTGGCGCGCCGGCCGGGACATTTCCATTCCCGAGGATTTGCTTGAGGAAGTCGCGAGGATTTTCGGTTATAACAATTTAAAGCCCGCTATGCCCATGGTCGGCATGATCGTCCCTGAATTTAATCAAGAGCGGTTGTTTGAACGCGAGATAAAAAATATTTTGTCCAACGGAGCGGGCTTGTCGGAAGTTTATAATTATTCTTTTGTCGGAGAAGATCAGCTCACAAAGCTGGGCGTTGATTTTTCTTCGCACATTAAATTGGCCAATCCGATAGCTGTTCATCAAACATTGCTCCGTCAGAATTTGGCTCCGAATTTGATTAATAATATCAAAACCAATCAAGCTAAATTTGAGCAGTTTGGATTTTTTGAAATAGGCAGTGTTTATTTAAGCACTCCGGGGAATATTAACAAAGACAATAGCGGCAAAGGCAACCTTCCTTATCAGGAAAAACGGATAGGCATTATTATCGCGTCTGACAAAAAGCAAGATGTGTTCAGCCAGGCCAAAGGAGTGGTTGAATATTTATTGTCCTCATTAAACTTGCCGGTTGATTTTACAACGATTGAATCCGGTCCCGGCTGGGCCGATGAAAATATCGCCGCGGATGTTAATTGCCAAAAAAGTAAAATAGGAATAATAGCAAAGTTGAATGAGAAATCAGCCAAGGCATTTGGAGTGAAAAAAGAAGCCGTAATAGTTGAGATAACTTTGAGCGAAATATATAAATTAGCCGGCAAGCAAGCCGTTAAGAAATATCAGGAGTATGAAAAATATCCGCCGCTGATCAGGGATTTGGCTTTTGTGGTTAGCGAGAAAATATTGTATAATAACATCAGGAATGAGATAATTAATTTCAGTGAATTAATAAGGAGCGCTGAATTGTTTGATGTTTATCAGGGAAGCAAGCTGGGATTTGGCAAAAAAAGCTTGGCGTTTCATATTATTTATCAAGCCGGCAGAACATTAACCGCGGAAGAAATTGATGTTTTGCAAAAACAGTTAATTCAGAGGTTGGAAGAGAAATTTGACGCGAAGATTAGGGACTTTTGAATTAAATAATAAAATAGTAAAATAATAAAATAATTAACTAAATTTGAGTCTAAAATTTAACGCAACACTCTTTATTAAAGCAGTATTAAAATGTTCGTTGAAGCTAATTAAATTAATTTTATTATTTTATTATTTTACTATTTAATTATTTTTTATGTTTGAAACAACTCAAGATTTATTAAACACAGTCAAAGCCGTTTCTATCTTCGGCTTGGCTTTTTTCGCCTGTTGGGCGATTTTTTATCTGGCAATGATTTTGCGGCAAGGGTTCAAGATCATAAAAGACACCAGAGAGCGCCTGCATAAAGTTGACGAAGTAATCAAGGCGCTGAAAGAAAAAATAGAGCACAGCGCTTCTTATTTATTATTAATCGGAGAGGGAGTCAAGAAGCTGGTTGACATGGCCAAGGAGTATTCAGGCAAGAGCAAAAAGAAAGTAAAAAGTAAGAAGGAAGAAGTGAGAAGTTAGAAGTAAGAAGTAAGAAGTAAGAAGTGAGAAGTTAGAAGTGAGAAAAAATAGTTAAATGCGTAAAATTATTTTTTTTATTATGCCGGAATTTTTGCGGGAAAATTTTAATTTGTATAAGGAGCTGTATTAATTTGAACTAATAGAATAATACAAACACGAAAACACGAAAACACGAAAACACGAAAACACGAAAACACGAAAACACGAAAACACGAAAACACGAAAACACGAAAACACGAAAACACGAAAACACGAAAACACGAAAACACGAAAACACACGGTCTAACGGCCTAAACACAAAAAACACTATTTATTTTTTTAGTGTTTTCGTGTTTTGAGGCGAAGCCGAGTGTTTTCGTGTTTTTTTATTTCGCATACCCGCATCCTTTTGCCGAGCATTTTATTTCTCCTTCTTTGCCCTCTACCAAAAGCGCTTCGCAGTCAGGGCATTTTTCGCCGGTCGGCTTGCCCCAAAAGGCGGTTTTGCAGTCCGGGTATTGGTCGCAGGCGTAGAAAATTCCGCGCTTGCTTCTTTTTTGCACGATTTCGCCTTGGCCGCAGACAGGGCATTTTACTCCGGTTGAATTGTTGTTCTCCTTGATGTTTTTGATGTTTTTGCAGTTTGGATAAGCCGCGCAGGCGAGGAAGGGGCCGAATTTGCCGCTTTTGATCGCCATATCAGCTCCGCATTTTTCGCATTTTTCTCCGTTATATTTTTCTTCCAGCTTCTTGATGTCCTCGCTTTTTTCTTGGCCGCCGCTGTTTTTATCACCATTTAATCCTTTAATATTTTTACAGTCAGGGAAAGCGCCGCAAGCAAGGAATTTGCCGTAGCGTCCGGTTTTAATTATCATGTTCGCGCCGCATTTGTCGCAAACTTCTTTTGATTTTTCTTCAGGCATAATGTCTTTTTTATTAAGTTTATTATATTTATTAGTTAAATTTTCGTGGAATGGTTGGTAAAAATCATTTATAACCGGCTGCCATTTGGTTTTGCCGCGGGCAATGTCATCTAAATTATTTTCCAGCTTGGCTGTAAACTCATAATCAACAATATGCGGAAAATGCGCGACTAACAAATCAATAACAACAAAAGCGATGTCAGTCGGAGCTAATTTTTTATTTTCATCCCGGTTTACGTAATTCCTTGCTTCAATCGTGGAAATGGTGGGAGCGTAAGTTGAAGGCCGGCCGATTCCGTATTTTTCCAGCTCTTTAACCAGCCCGGCGTCGCTATATCTTGCCGGCGGCTTGGTAAAATGTTGTTCCGGATTTAATTTAATCAAATCAAGCTGCTCGTCTTTTTTTACGTCAGGCAATTCCACTTCTTTCCCCGCACCTTTTTGAGAGTTTTTATTTTCATTAGATAATGTTATGCTATTAGATTTAATATCCTCTCTCAAAAAGGTGCGGGGTTTTGATTTTTCAGGATAAATTTTTAAGTAGCCGTCAAATTTTAAAATTTGGCCGGTAGCGCGGAATTGATATTTTGTATTGTTAGCGTCAATATCAATGACAGTAGCGTCAACAATAGCTTCAGGCATTTGGCCGGCTAAACTTCTTTGCCAGATTAATTTGTATAATCTGTATTGGTTATTATCAAGTTTTGATTTAAGCGCTTCAGGATCATTCGCGGCTTCAGTCGGACGGATTGCTTCATGCGCTTCTTGCGCGCCTTTGCTTTTGGTTTTAAATTCGCGCGGATCTTTTAAGCTGTAATTTTGCCCTAAATTTTTAATTAAAAATTCTTTCGCTTCTTGCAAAAACTTGCCGGAAAGATTAAGCGAATCAGTTCTCATGTATGTGATTAATCCGTTTTCATAAAGCCGCTGGGCAAGCATCATTGTTTGTTTGGCGGAAAAGCCCAGCCAGCGGTTGGCGGTTTGCTGAAGAGTTGAAGTGGTAAACGGCTTTGGCGGGTTTTTCTTTGTTTGTTTTTTTACAATGTCAGAAATGACATATTCGGCATTTTTTAAATCAGACAAAATTTTATCAGCGTCTTTTTTATTTTTTATTTCCAATTTGCTTATGGTCTTATTATTGATTTTATTAAGATTTGCCGCAATCTGAAGGCGGCCCCGCTCATCGCGAGGGGCGGGGTCGCCTTTAGATTGTTCGCCTTCAAATTTTTCCAGCAATGCCTCAATGCTCCAGTATTCTTTGGAATCAAAAGCTTTTATTTCGCGCTCGCGCTCCACGACCAAGCGTACGGCAACGCTCTGCACTCGTCCGGCAGACAGTCCTCTGGCGACTTTTTTCCACAAGAAAGGCGACATTTCATAGCCGACCAGCCGATCTAAAATGCGGCGCGCTTGCTGGGCGTCCACCATTTTCATATCAATTTTTCGCGGATTAGCCAGCGCGTTTTGGATAGCGTCTTTGGTTATTTCGTGGAAAGCAATCCGCTCAATTTTGCTTTTAGGCAGGTCAAGAGCTTCCGCCAAATGCCAGGCGATAGCTTCTCCCTCCCGGTCTTCATCGGGCGCAAGTATTACTTTGTCGGCTTTCGCCGCGTCGCTTTTCAGCTTGGCGACTGTTTTGCGGCATTTGTCAGGTATGATGTATTCCGGCTCAAAATTATTTTCTATATCAATGCCCATTTTGTTTTTAGGCAAATCCCTGATATGGCCGAATGATGATTCAACTTTGTATTCTTTGCCCAAAAACTTGGTGATAGTTTTTGCTTTGGTCGGACTTTCCACGATAACTAGGTTCATATATTTTTTTTAAATTTATTATTATTTAGTTAACCCGTTAACCCGTTAACTCGTTAACTCGTTAACTAAAAAATTAAACAATAATATACTGCATCCCTCCCAAATTTTTAACCATTCCTTTCATCTCCATCATGGCCAGCGCGCTGTTGATGATTGATGTATTGAGCTGAGTTTTGCGCACTAATTCATTTATATGCTCCGGCTCGCGCGTCAGGCATGACAATATTTTTTCCTCTTCTTTCGATTCCGGGATTATTTTTTTATTGTCAATATAGGCGTTAACTTGATTTAAGTCAAGCGCTTCCATGATGTCGGCCGCGTTTTTTATCGGCTTGGCGCCCAGCTCTATCAGCTTGTTAGGCCCTTTTGACGCTTCTGAATATATGCTGCCCGGTACGGCGAAAACATCCCGATTTTGTTCCAAAGCGCAGTTGGCCGTGATAAGCGCGCCTGATTTCTCGCCTGCCTCAACAACCAATACGCCAAGGGAAATTCCGGAAATAATTCTGTTGCGCTGGGGAAAGTTATGCCTGAGAGGCTGAGTGCCCAGAGGGAATTCGGAAATCACCGCTCCGCCAAACTCCGCGATTTTTTCCGCCAGATAGCGGTTGGCTGAAGGATAGATGCTTTCTTTGTCTATTCCGGAGCCAAGCACGGCGATAGTTTTGCCATGCGCTTCTACGGCCGCGGAATGCGCGATCGCGTCAATTCCCAGCGCCAGCCCGCTTACAATGGTTAAATTGTTTTTTGCCAAATCCCTGACTATTTCTTCCGCGGCTCTTTTGCCGTAGCTGGTGTATTTTCTGGATCCGACTACGGCCAACGATAATTCATTGCCGCTTTCCAACTCTCCTTTATAATAAATAATCTGCGGCGGATTGTAAATTTCCAAAAGCAATTTAGGATAATTTGCGTCATCAACAGTTATAATTTTAATATTTTCTTTATTTAATCTTTCCGCCAGCTCATCGGGATTAATGCTTATTCTGGCAGATACGAATTCTTCGGCAATATTTTTTTCAATCCCGGCCTGTTCCAGCTCGCTTAAAGAAGCGTTGAAAGCATGCTCGTATTCCGCAAAATATTTTTTTATTTTTTTTAATCTTACCGGCCCGAATTTAGGGAAATGGCTCAAGGCGGCCCAGTATTTTATGTTATTCATAGTTTAGGAATTAGGAATTATGAATTAGGAATTATGAATTATGGCTATTAGTCAGCTGTCATTGCGAGAAGAGTTATATTTTTAAAAGTTTTATTTTGTTTTTACGCTAAATATAGATAGTAGATAAAATATGTTTACTAAAAAGCGACGAAGCAATCCCGTGGATAGCAGGCAGTCCGTAATCCACGGGATTGCTTCGTTCCGCTATCGCTCCACTCGCAATGACAGCGAGCAACCCCTTGACTAAAAATGTTAAATGTGATAGTGTGGTATATTAAACTTTGAAATTAGAAATTAGAAATTAGAAATTTGGATTTATATAAAATATATACCATTCAGCTTGCTGTTTGCCTGGAGGCGCTGATTTTATAGATAAACTTCCTCCTTGATTATTTATAAAGCGGCAGTCCTTGAAGGCAAATGGCAAATTGGATGGTATTTTGCGGGAATTAGGGATTATGAGTTAGGAATTAGGAATTAGGAATTATGAATAAGGAATATTGAATATCAAATTTTTTAAATTTGCCATAATCCATTATTCATAATCCATTATTCATAATCCATTATTCATAATTCATTATTCATAATTCCTTATTCATAATTCATTTTCATAATAGCATATTTCTTTTATTAAGCACAAATAGTCTTTAAACTTTTGCCTAGGAGTGATGAAAGCCAAACCACCCTCCTGGCGCGGCCGGAGTCTTCGCGCGGGGCCTTGTGCCCCTGCTCCTAGGCAATAATTTGGAGGGTATTTTGGACTTTGAAAAATTAATAATATTTATTATTTTGTTAATAACAACAAATAAGGAGGTGGCAAAATGTTAAAAAAAGTATTTGTATTGGCCGCGACTATTGTTTTCTTCGCGGCATCGGCGCAATGTCTTGATCTTAATCCTGATTATATGGGGGTTAGCGCGTGGATAGGCGAAGAATTTACTTTTTCAACAAGAATGTCGTCTGATTCCCACGATTATAATTGGCGAAGCGCGATTATGACATTTGGAAAATATTTGCCTAACAAGAAATACAGAGTTAATGTTGAGCCGGCAATCGGCGTACACAAAGCGTGGGGGGAGTATACTAAAAGAGGAATTTCTGTAGAATTAAAATTATGGCTTTTGCGTGATTTTAAGATTCCTTATGTTCCAACCGGCAATTTTTATCTTGGAATAGGCGGCGGACTTCTTCATATATCGCCAAAAAGCGATCAGCCGGAAATTGCTAATTCAGGCCTATTGGGCACTATTGCCTGCTGCGCGGGATTGAAATACCCGCTTCCAAAGTTAAAGAATTATTCATTGATAGTAGAAGGCAGGGTTGACCATATTTCTGACGCATTAAGAAAATGCGATGGCGGCCGTAATTATTTCGGTGGCGTATTGGGTATTGTTAAAGAATTTTAATTAAAAGGAGGTATTGCGATGAAAAGGATTAACAAGATTATAATTTTTGTTTTTGTTTTGGCTATTTTTTGTCCCTTAAAGTCTAATGCTGATGACATGATTACTGTGAAGCCGTATTTCAAGTATGGCTCCATCGGCTGGCAGGAAGAAAACCATGCGTTAGCTTCAGGCAATAAAGTAATGGCGGGTGCCGGGATTTCCTTAACTGACAAACAATATTTTGTTAAAAGAGTGTCAGCCGAAATTTGGGTAATGGCCGAACCGACTGACGAGGATCGGGAAATGCCAAGCGACGGACTTCGCTTGGCGATAGACGGCGGCTATGAATTTAAGCTGAACAGCAAATGGGTTGTTTATCCGTTAGCCGGAATAGGAGTTGAAAGGTGGAGAAGAAATTCGCCTGACGGAGACGGAGAACAGGACAGGTTTTGGGGAGATTTGCTTTTTGCCAAAGCTAATTTAATGGTAGGCGCGAAATATAAAGACGCCTATTATGTGGAAGCTGGCTTAAACCATCCTTTTTGGTCGGATACTGACAGCGGCCACAGCCCCGGCGGCAAATTAGGACTTGCCGTTAATGCGGGAATTTTACTGCATAAAAATGTTGATCTGGGGCTGTTTTATAACCAGACAGCATTTGGCGCCGACGGAAGCCAGACCGAATCTCGGCTTACGCTAGTCGGCATTTTAATTGGTTATAATTTTTAAAAATTATAGCCGATAATTTCATTAAAAATATTACGCCGC
>JAZDKT010000097.1:0-14720 GCA_043802685.1 Candidatus Falkowiibacteriota bacterium
ATAATGGAATGCATATACACAAACTCAATATCGCGTAATTTTTCTTTTAAAGATTTGCTTTTATGAATATATTGAAAATCTTTTATTTTTTGTTTTATTCTATAAATTAAATCGCGAGTAACAACATATAATAAAGCATAACAATTATCATTAATTTTGGCAGTCATAATTTTAATTCTTATAAAATTTTAATTATTTTTAATAATCTCCCTCTCCTCCTCCCCCAACCCATACAACCCAAAAACCCTCTCATCAATCTCCCCATCAACTTTCTCAATTTCTTTCTTAACCAAATTCCACTTATCAGAATTTTCAGGGATGGATTGAAGCTGTTTGTTCGATTTAATTATTTCTTTAGCTTTTTTAATTAATTCTTTTTGTTGTACAGGAGTCGCTTTTGGAATCGGCAATCTATCAGTCACTGAATTATCAAAATGCATAGTACGAATAGCTTTGCCAAAAATAAATCTATAGGCATACCAATTTATTAGTTGAGAATTCAACAAGCTCCAGATAAAATAAGACGAATACTTGTTATTTAACGAAATTTGATTAACTGTATCAAGAATTATATAATCACTTTTGTCAGACACGCAGGATATTATTTTAATGTGGTCAATCGGGTTCTCGATGTGCGCTACAATATTTTGTACTAAAACAGAATTTTCTTTTATATACGCCTGATCAGAATCAATTTTATTTTTATTTATTTTTCCTTTTACGCCTTCAATTCCAAAACGCTGCACTTGCGCCCCGCCAATCACTTCAAGTTCGCCGTCATCTTTTACATATTTTTGCAACATAGCTCCTCGCTGATTCACGGCAATATCATTTAACATTATTGAATTATTTTTTATTTTCTTGGCTATTTCAACTTCTTTGGGGGCTACGCTGTTTAAGAAAAAACCGAATTCTTGAGCATCTGACTTTTTAATGTTTCCTAAAATTACCGGCGCAGAATTTTCTATTTTGCCGGAAATATAACTTTGCAATTTTTTATCTTTTCTTAAAATAAAAACTACCTGCTCCAATTTTACCTTTTGCCAAACTTTGCCGCAATCAATAATCTCTTCAAGATAATCCCAAATAAAATTTCTAATCTTTTTATAATTAGAGGCAAAACAAAATGCTTTAGGAACGATAAGGCCTAAACGACCGTTATCTTTTAATAATTCAAAAGCTTTTTTAATAAATAATATCACGGTATCAGTTGAACCGATATCAAAAGTTTTAAAATAATTTTTGTCTTCATAGGATAGCTCTGCCCCATACGGCGGATTCCCAATCACCACATCAAACCCCTGATTTTCTTTCTCAGTTGAATTACAAAAGGGAAACTCCTCCTCCCAATTAAACGGCCTTTTCTCCCGCCACTCCTTGCCAAAATATTTTTTCAATTCCTTTTCACTGCCGGAAATCAAAGAATTGCCAACGCGGACATTGCCGGTTAAATCCGGCAGTTTGGCTTTTTTATCAAGCGCGCTGACAAGCAGATTAAGCTTGGCAAGCTCAACCGCCTGCGGATCAAGGTCAACGCCGTAGATGTTGGATAAAATAATTTCGCTTTTCGTGTCTTGCTTGCCTGGATTGCCAAAGTCCTTGTATTTATCATTAATGGTTTCCAGCGCTTTGGTTAAAAACGAGCCGGAGCCGCAGGCAGGATCTAAAACTTTTATTTTCTTCAGCTCGTGCATGCTTTTCACTTCTTCCAATTTTTTGCCCAAAGTGTTTTCAACAATATAATCAACGATAAATTTCGGCGTATAATAAATTCCTTGCTCTTTTCTTTTCTGCCGCGACTTTGTTTTAATTTCTTTTTTGTCTTCTGTTTGGAACAGCTTGCCTGATTTGCCTGTTTTACCAACCTTAATCGGATTTTGCGCGATATAGCCAAGATAGCTTTCATAAACCCCGCCCAAAATATCAGCCGGAATTTTTGAAAAATCATATTCATAAACACTGCTGCCGTAAAGCATATTAATTACTGTAATTATTTTATCATCATACTCTTCCCATTTCTCGCAGGCATGCTCTTTGAACAAGCTTGAATTGTAAATATCATCCAGCTCCCTGAATTTTTTTATCATTAATTGAAACAATTGGTCTTTTTTTCCTCCTACTTCCCATTCTCTAATCATCGGCTTAAGTGTCGGCTCTTCCAGCTTTCTGTCTTCCAACACTCTGATAAACACCAATCGGTCTAAAATTCTTTGCACCCCCTCGTCAAGCGTTTCCTTATCCACATCTTCATTCCATGTTTTAAAGCTTTCGGTCAAAATCTCGCGTGCTTTTTTAAAATCGCTGTAAAGCTTTTCATTGACTGTTAATTTTTTAATCTTCTTGCCGTGCTTTACCGCGTATTGGTCCAAACCGTTTTTCTCAAAACTCTCTTTTGACAACAGCCACAGCCGATCAAAATCAGACATATATTCGCTGTATGAAATTTCAAAAACCAGCTTGTCAATCAGCAGTTTTGACTGAGCTTGCGCGTTAAAAATCTTTATACCTTCAAAATCAGTAAGCACCGCCCATGCCACGCCTTTGTTCCATGAATAGTTAATCGCCTGCCTGGCGTGAATTTCAATATCCAAATCAACTTTTAATGATTTTGCTTCAACATAAAACTTGGTCATGCCTCCAGGCATAAAAGCATAGTCCACTCTTTTGCCGTGCACATCTGTTTCAGACCAAACATCTTTGGTAAAATCCCAGCCCAAAGCTTCAAACAAAGGGCGGATAAAATGGTCCTTGGTTTGCTGTTCATTATATCCTTTCTTTTCCGCGTCAGACAATTTATCATACCTCTCAACCAATTTTTTGATTTTTTCTAATGCTTGTTGTTTATTCATATCTCCACTCTACCATTTCCCCTAAAATTTTTCAATCCAAACAAAGCATTAAACGCTTATATAAACCCATCAAAAAAACAACCTTCATTTAGTGCAAAAGAAGGTTATTCAAAAACCAAAAACCGCCCCGATAACCAAAGCGGTTTTTTTATTTTCTTATTTTCTTATTTTTCTTATTTTTTTATTTTATTATTTAAACTACACCCAAGTAACGCAAGCCACCTTATCATCGCTTTCCTTAAAGCGCATCAACCTTACTCCCTGAGTATCCCGGCCTGTCTGGTTGACTGACTTGAACGGCAAACGGATGACCTGGCCTTTTTCGGAAATCACCACCAAATCTTTGTCCGCCATTGTTTCAGTGTTGACAATATAAGCGTTAACCAGCCGGCCTGTCTTGGATGTTACTTTGGCTGTCTTTACGCCTGATCCGCCGCGGCCTTGAACTTTGTACAAGCCCAGCGCGGTTCTCTTGCCAAACCCTTGTTCCATGATGCTTAAAACTTGGTATTTTTTTATTCTGTCTTTGTCTGTTTTTATAACCCCCATGCCGACAATAACATCGTCCTTCTTCAAACGGATTCCCTTGACCCCGGCCGCGTTCCTGCCCATATCGCGGACATCGGATTCTTTGAATCTTATGGCCTGTCCGCCCGCGGTGATTAATTGAATATGATCAGCGCCTCTGGTCGGCTTGGCCCAGATTAATTTATCCTCGCCTTTTATTTTTATGGCTATCAGCCCGGATCTACGGACATTTTGGAACGCTTCCAGTTTTACTTTTTTCACCAAGCCCTTTTCAGTGGCGAAAAACAAAAAGTGGCTTTTGGAAATCTTGTCCAGAGGCAAAATGGATGTTACTCTTTCCTCGCCCAAAAGCTGGAGGAAATTAACTATTGCCTGGCCCTTGGCTGTTCTGGCCGCCTGCGGTATCTCATACGCCTTTAGCTGGAACACCCTGCCCTTGGTAGTAAAGAACAGCATATCGGAATGAGCCATAGTAGTAAAAAGAAAATCAACCATGTCCTCTTCTTTGGTCGTCAGCCCGATTACGCCCTTGCCGCCGCGCCCTTGAACCTTGAAAGTTTCCGGCGGCATTCGCTTGATGTATCCGTCGCGGGTCATCATCACCACTATCTCTTCGTTCGGCACCAAATCTTCCATGGAAAAATCCTTAACCCCGTGCGGTATGATTTTCGTCCTGCGCTCATCGCCGCGCTTTTCCGCCAATTCTTTTATTTCTGTCTTGATAATATCTTTTATTCTAAGGCGCGATTTAAGTATGGCTTCCAATTCTTTGATTAATTTTTTCTTTTCTTTCAGCTCGTCTTCTATTTTTAATCTTTCCAAATTGGCCAAAGTGGACAGCTTCATGTCCAAAATGGCGACTGCCTGGCGCTCGGTAAGCTTGAATTTTTTCATCAAATTCACCTTGGCGATTTCTTTATCGCGCGAAGCTTTGATTATTTTTATGACAGCGTCAATATTATTCAAAGCTATCATCAAGCCCTCCAAGATGTGCGCCCGGTCTTTTGCTTTGTCCAAATCAAACTGAGTCCTGCGCCTGATCACTTCTTCCCTGTGCTTGATGTATTCTTCCAATATCATTTTCAAAGTAAGGACTTTCGGCTGTATGCCATTGATCAGCGCCAAAGCATTGACATGGAAAGTTTCCTGCAATTGGGTATGCTTGTACAAGCTATTCAAAATCTTTTTTGGATACGCGTCTTTTTTTAAATAAACAACAATGCGCACGCCGTCCTTGTCCGACTCGTCGCGCAGATCTTTAATGCCTTCCAGCTTTTTAGTTTTCACCAAATCAGCTATTTTTTCCACCAAAGTCGCTTTATTCACCTGATACGGTATTTCTGTTATTACGATTTCAAAACTGCCTGATTTGGCTTCCACGATTTCAGCCCGGCCGCGAATCACAATGCCGCCTTTGCCCGTGGCGTACGCCTGCAAGATATCTTTGTTATTGTAAATAACGCCGCCTGTTGGAAAATCCGGACCTTTGATAAACCGCATCAAATCCTCAACAGCCGCGTCCGGATTGTCTATTAAATAAGTAATGCCGTCAATTAGCTCGCCAAGATTATGCGGCGGAATATTCGTCGCCATGCCGACCGCTATGCCCATTGTTCCGTTAAGCAGCAGATTAGGCAGTTTGGCGGGCAAGACGGTCGGCTCATTATGGGAGCCGTCAAAATTCGGAGTAAAATTAACAGTATTCTTTTCTATGTCAAATAATAATTCTTCGGAAATGCCGGACAGCTTTGCTTCCGTGTATCTGTGCGCGGCAGCTCTGTCACCGTCCATTGAGCCGAAGTTTCCCTGCCCCTTGACCAGCGGATACCTCATGGAAAAATCCTGAGCCATGCGGACCATTGACTCATAAACAGCCAGATCGCCATGCGGATGGTATTTGCCCAAAACTTCGCCGACCACGGTAGCGGACTTTCTGAATTTACCATTTGCCCGCAATCCAACGCTCCACATAGCGTAGAGAATTCTCCTGTGCACCGGCTTCAGCCCGTCGCGCACATCCGGCAGAGCGCGCGAAACAATCACGCTCATGGCATAATCAATATATGACTTCTTCATCTCATCAACAATCTGCTGAGGCCGGACAATGCCGTATTCTGTTTGATGATCTCCGTTTACCAATTGCTTATCCGCTATTTTTTCCGTATTATTTTCCTTAATATTCTCTCCCCCGCTTTCGCGCTTCAGCGCTTCAGTATTTTCGTGTTTCAGTATTTTCGTGTTTTCGTGTTTAGGTTTAACATCTTTCTTTTTTGCAATGGAAGTTCTAGCCGGCTTTTTCGCGGATAATTTCTTGGCTGGCTTTTTAATTATTTTTTTAGGCATAATCTTATCGCATAACGCATAGCGCATAGCGCATAGCGCATAACGCATAACGCATAACGCATAACGCATAACGATTTATTTTATTGATGTTAATACTTCTAAAATTAAGCTATTTGGGATTTTAAAATTTATTTTTCGTTTGTAGTTTTGGATTTGTGATTTATAGCTGTTTGATTATTGAATATTGAAATTTATTTGTATCCTTGTATCTTTATTATTCTATCACAGTTGCAGACATATCATCCTCCGTACTTGTTGATTGTTTTTCATTATTTTCCAATTTACTTTCCAATTCTTCTAATCTTTTTTCTAATTCATTAATTTCATCTTGGCCGGCGGATAAGTTCTCTTCTGTCCCAGTAGCAGTATCAACAGATTCATTAATCGCGGATTTCGCTTCATCTAATTCTTCTTTCACGCGGCTTATTGATTCGCTGAATTCGCCTGTAATTTCCGACCAATTTATCGGCTGAACATTATTTTCGCTTTCTATTTTAGTAAAAGATTTTTTAAAATTAAACATCCATACGCTGATTATCAAAATCATAAAAAAAGCGACTCCGAACCTCATAATGGTATTTTTACTTTTTTCAATTTCCTCGGAACTAGCTTTTTCTTTTTTGGGTTTTGAATAATTTTTTTCTTGTTCCGGTTCAAATACCAACGGCTCTGCCTGCTCTTCCGCTGGCAGATCAGGAGAAGTTTTGCGGCTAACCCTGATATTCAGCTTTACTTTCTTCTGCTTTTTTTTATCCTTTTTAGCTTGTTTTGCAGGCATATTAAAACAATAAAAACCACTCGCTTTTTGAGTGTTATCTATCTTTTATATTACCAAAAAAAAATTAAAAAGTAAACCCCGTTTAATAGGAAAAAAAGTAGGTTTAATATTATGCTTCTTTACTAAAAAAACGCCTAATTTTATAATAAAAAAGATAAAAATAACAAAAACAAGCTCAACGCTTGACAAAATTAACACAATATGATACTGTTTATTCAAGTTCTTTTGAAAATTAGTTTAATTTAACTATAAATATATTTTTTTCTTTAACTTTAATAAGGGGGGAAACATGGAAAAATGGAAAATTTTAAGAATAATTGGGGTAATTTTAGTTGGCTATCCTTGTTGTATTGCATTATCTCTAGTTGATTTTAATACTACGCCATCATTATTCACTGGCCTTAGCATATTAGCCGCCATTGTTGTTGTTGGTATTATTATTTTTAAAATAGCAGATAATCAACTGTCTTATTACAATAATAACAGAATATTATCGGGCAACAGAATTTATCCAACAATACAAGGGGGGGGTAATTCATGATTTTTGAAACGGGAGCTATATATGTGATTTTAGTGAGTATTATTACCGCCATAGCTATTCGTTGGGATTTATCAAAAAATAATCCCCAAAATTAAAACCTCATAAAGGCCATAGTTGCATTAGCGACCATGGCCTTTCTTCTTTTTAAAAATAATTTGACTTTTTATAGACAATAAAGCATATAATATAAGTAGATAGACGATTATTTTTTCTCAAGTCCCCTCTTGAGAGGGGAATTATATAGCAAGTCATAAATTCGCTAAAACATAAAAATTAACATGATTACTTTTCTCCACACATTCCGGCCAAAAGCGATTTTAATATCTTTCGGGTCTGTTGATATTTATTGGTACGGCCTGTTGATTGTCGCCGGTATTTTAACAGCCATTGCCGTCACTTTGAAATTGGCGAAATTTTATAATATTAAAAAAGATGCTGTAATGGATTTGGCGTTCTGGCTGGCAACAAGCGGCATAATCGGAGCGCGGATTTACCATGTTCTGCTTGAATGGAAATATTATATCGTTAATCCGATTGATATTTTTAAAATCTGGCAAGGCGGCTTGGCAATCCACGGCGGAATTATAGCCGGCATAATTGTTATTTGGCTTTACTGCAGGAAACATAAACTTAACGGCTGGCTAATCGCGTCTTTGATCGCTCCCGGCCTGGCGCTGGCGCAGGCAATCGGCCGCTGGGGAAATTATTTCAACCAAGAAATTATAGGCAGGCCGACCAATCTGCCTTGGGGAATACCGATTAATCTTGCCAACAGGCCGATAGAATACATAAATAATATATATTTCCACCCCGCCTTTTTATACGAAAGCATAGGCGATTTAATAATATTTTTAATTTTAATCAGCGCGCATATTTGGATTATCAAAAAAAGCGCCGCGAGCCGCGAGCCGCGAGTTATGCGTTATGCGTTATGCGTTATGAGTTATGCGATTTTATATTCTCTGCTTCGCTTCGCCACCGAATTTATCCGCATAGATCCAACGCCTATAATTATGGGGTTGCGTTTCCCGCAAATAATCAGCTTATTGACAATACTTGCGTCTATGATTTTTTTAGCCGCAAAATTAAAGCCAAACAAAGCAAAAAACAAGGTACTTGAATAATAAAAAAAAGTGTGTTAATATACAAAAGTGCTCTCGCGCAATAAATTAATAAATTAAATAAACTTAGGGCTTACGCATTTAAGCGATTACGAATTCATAAATCACGCGATGGCGCAATAGTTCCCCCGCAATATTACATGAGAGCTGTGAAGACGACTAAAAAGTTTTAACATCAATAAAATAAATCGTTATGCGTTATGAGTTATGCGTTACGCGTTACGCGTTACGCGTTATGCGTTATGCGAAAAAATTATGCCAAATACTAAATCAGCGAAAAAAGAATTGCGAAAAAGCTTAAAAAGGCAAATTCGCAATAAAAAAATAGAAGATAATTTAAAAAACTTGATTAAAAAAAGCCGCAAAGCCATTGAAATAAAAGATGGAAGCGCGAATGATTTGGTTGCTCAAACCGTAAAGGCCATAGACAAGGCCGCGCAAAAAGGCATTATTAAAAAAAATACCCGCGACAGAAAAAAATCAAGATTACAATTAAGATTAAACAAAGCCCGGAAAAAATAATTTTTTAGGCAAACAAAAAACTGTAATAAAAACAGATATATTACAGTTTTTTGTTTTGATTAGTGATTGTTCTTTTTAAATCCAATTTTATATTGGAAAAACTGCAGTAAACCCCGTTAGATATGAAGTATTGTCTAACGGGATAAACACAAGCCCCTTTGATAGGGGTTTTTGTGTTTTTGAAATCATTATCAGCACCGAGTGCCGCGGCAGCACTCGGTGCTGATAATGATTTCCAATTTCTATACTCTCGCGAACAATAGATTCAACATGGTCTTGGCGTCTGCCTGTCCGGTTTTTATCTGGCTGTCAATTTCCGCCAGCCGGCTAAAAATATTTTTCAGCGCCGGCAAATTAAACCTACGAACTTGATTGATGCCTTTCTGGACAATGAAAGGATGCATCCTCAACGAGCTGATGATCTTGCGCGAACTATGCCCCAGATCAAGCGCTTGCCTTATCTGCAAAAGAATCCTAAACTGCCGAATTATCATAGTCATCAAATAAGCGTCGGCCAAACCGGCTTCAATCTGCTCTTCCAGCAATTTTAGGGCCAAGCTGCTGTTTTTATTGCTTATAGCGTCCGTCAATGCAAAAATGTTTTCATCAAATCCGCCATGCGTCATCTTCTCAACATCTTCTTGATTGATAATCGCCGCCTGCCCGCCGGCGCCCGTTAACGCCGGCTGCTGCCCAAGCTTGTAATTTATTAATTTATCTATTTCATTGTTAATCTGCCACAAATCGCTTCCAACCAAGCTGGTTAAAGTTTGAACCGCTTGATAATCAATCTTGCCGCCGCGCGCTTCAACCTCTTTTTTCGCCCAAGCAGCCGCATCGGTATTGGATAAAACATTAAATTGCTGAGAATACTTTTGCTTGGCCAGAAAATTAAATAATTTTTTGGAATACGCCGGCAACGGCTTTTCGCTTCCGGAAGAATCAATCTTTACCGCTTGCTCTTTGCTTCTTATCTTTTTTATTTTCACCACAAAATCCCAAAAAACTATAATGTTATCCGATTCGCGCTTTTCAAAATAATTTAAAACTTGGTCAAAAACAGATTGCGCTTTATTGCTGAATAAATTTTCAATAACAACCATCCTCTTTTTCGCGAGCAAAGTGCCCGCGCCGGCCGCATCGCCGATATTCGCCAAAGAAGCTTTTTCGCCGTCAATAATATCCAAGCTCGCGCCGGTTGGATCAACTTTCGCTAAAAACTTATCTTTCAGCTCTTTCAATTTTCTGCGGCTGCGGAAAGAATCCTCGCCGTAAATAAATATAATCATATTGACTGTTAATAGAATTTAATATATAATTTAAAATAGTTTTGTTTAATGTTATAAACAATCAATAATGTTCTTTCAAACAAGGGGAGGGCTATATGCCAAAAGCGGAATCTCAATTACTGTCTGTGGAAGAAGCAAAACAACTGCTTGAATTTTTTGAAAAAAATGAGCATCTGATTATTAACCGTACACCCAACCAAGCTTTGCTAAAAATTATTTTCAAAATACATCTCAAAAGTAATATTGTAAATGTGGGACTCCCCAAAGGCGCTAACATTAAAAAGGATGGCTTGCATATATCTCTGACAGAAGATGGGAAAAAACAACTAGAGCTCTTTCTTTAAAATTTCAACATTCAGCAAAAGGAATGATCAATGCAAGAGATTATTCCTTTTTTATTTTTTTACCCCGTTAGATAGCTCACATCCGGTTGGGTTTACAACATATAGATAATTTATCTAACGGGGCTTACTTCTTGTTTAAATAATTTTCCGCGTTCCTTGTAATTTTTAAACATGCCAAAGCTGGCGCAGGCGGTTGAAAGCAAAACAACATCGCCTTTTTCCGCCTTGGATTTAGCGATGCTTACGGCGTCTTTTATATTGTAAACCAATTTAATATTGTTAGAAGGATATTTTATTTTTAATAATTCTTTTTTAATTTTAGGCGTTGCTTTGCCGTTTAGCAAAACAACAAATTTAACGCGCTTTTTTATTTCTTTAGCAAGTTGCTTAAAACTGCCACCCTTGTCAGCCCCGCCTGCGAGCAAAATAATCGGCCGGCTGAAAGATTTTAACGCGGTGATTGCCGACTCCGGAGTAGTGGCAAAACTGTCATTATAATATTTTATGCCGTTAACATCTCTGGCTAATTCCAGCCGATGCTCAAGCCCTTCAAAACCGGCAACGGCTTTTTTAATTATGCTTTGTTTTATGCCAACTAATTTCGCAACCTCAACCGCCGCCGCAATATTTTCCTTATTATGCTCTCCAATCAACTTTGACTGCATTTCAAATTTGTCAAAATATATAATCTTACTTTTTAATTTATACTTCTTACTTCTTACTTCTAACTTCTTACTTAATACCGCCTTATCTCCTTCCCCTTGCCATCTGACAATATTCATTTTCGCTTCCCAATATGATTTTAAAGTCTTATGATAATTCGGATTATTCGGATCTGCCGGAGCCAGATGCTCTTTATGGAAATTCGTGATAACGGCAATCTTCGGGCTAATATCCATGTCTTCCAGCTGAAAACTGGACAACTCCAAAACCACCCAGTCGTTTTTCTTTATTTTCTCAATAAATTCAAACGGCGCGACGCCGATGTTTCCGCCTATCCAAACTTTTTTCTCCGCCGCGCCGCAGTCTCCCGTCAGGGGACTGCGGCGAAATCCTTTTTTTAAAATATAATAAATCAATGAAGCGGTTGTGCCTTTTCCTTTCGTGCCTGTAACGCCGATAATATTTTTCGTCGGGCATAATTCAAAAAACAGTTTTGTCGGGCTTGAAATCTCAACTCCCGCTTTTTTGGCTTTTTCAATTTCAGGAGAAAATAATGGATAGCCGGCAACACGAAACACAATATCAAATTGATCTAAATTTTTATCGTAATTTTTACCTAATCGCCAATGCAAAAAAGCAAATCTTTGAAGGCGGACAAACGTTTGTTCGCCTTCAAAAATTTGTTTTTTTCTCGCGTCGCAAATCGTAATTTCACACGCAACCTTTTTTTTCAACAAAAATTTAACCAAGGCCTGATTTTCAATGCCAAAACCAAGCATGCAGATTTTTTTGTTTCGCAGTTTAGTTAGAGTTTGTTGTTGGATTGGCATAACAAATTATTTTATATTTTTTTCCAATCAATAAATTCAATCTCCTTTTTATCTATGAACATTTTTTTTGTTAAATTAAGGTTTGCTATTTTAATTTTATTCGGCTGTAAAAACTTGATCGCCTGCCTAATAGACTGCTCTGCTTTTGGAACAGCAAATTTTTTATATTTTGCTTCAACAATGTTTAATCCATTTTCCTGATAAACAAAATCCACCTCGCTTCCTTTGATGGTGCGCCAAAAATAAATTTCTTGATATTTTTCTTTCAGCATACAATAAATAAAATTTTCAAACAGCTTGCCGCTGTCATTCCTTAAATCAATTTCAATAAAATTATTTAAAATCGCGTTTCTGATTCCAAAATCAAAGCAATACACTTTTTGCATTTTTTTAATTTGCGTAAGCGGATTGGAAAAATACGGCGGGATAAAATCAAAAATAAAACTGTATTTTAATAAATCCAAATATTTATTCATCGTTCTGTTATTAATGCCAATATCATTAGACAGCTCATTTTTATTAATCAAATTTCCAATCAAATGCGACAAGGCAATGTTTAATTGGTTAAATTTAGAAATATTAATATCGCTGATTAAACTTCTAATGTCTTTATTAACATAAGTTCCTAAATATTCTTTTAGCAGCTCTTTTTTCTTTTCTTTGTTTTTCTCTAAATAAATTTCAGGCAATCCGCCAAATACTAAATATTCTTTAAGCATTTTATCTATTTTTTGCTGTTCCAAGGGATTGTTTGTTTGTTTGTTTAATTTTTCATAATCTAAAATTTCATCAATGGATAAGGGATTTACAAAAAAAGTAATTTTTCTTCCGGCTAAAGAATCCTGCAATTTTGCTTTAATTTCTAAATTTGCCGAGCCGGTAACAATCAGTTTTAAGCTATCATGAGTATCATAAATATATTTTAAAAAATGCGAAGGATTGTTAAGAATTTGAATTTCATCAATCAAAACATAATAAAACAAATTTTTATTGGGAATAAAATCAAAAATATTATCAG
This sequence comes from Candidatus Falkowiibacteriota bacterium, assembly GCA_043802685.1. Taxonomy (GTDB): domain Bacteria; phylum Patescibacteriota; class Patescibacteriia; order Patescibacteriales; family VMTK01; genus VMTK01. The sequence goes on from JAZDKT010000097.1 coordinate 12,827, forward strand.
GATTAATATTCAAACGATCAGCGGCTTGAAATGATTCAAGATTTAAATAAATGGAATTTTTATTTTTTCGTTTTAAATCTTGCTCAATTTTTTTTAAAATTGTGGTTTTACCGGTTTGTCTGGCTCCGCTTAAAATCAATATCTTCTTAGAATCAACCCATTTATTTATTTTTATTAAAATTTTTCGTTTAATTAACATATTATTAGTAATATACTACATAAATTATACCATTATTTTAGCATACAACTACATAAATTGTCAATATTACATCATTGACATGATATTATTTTTGTGATAAGTTATTTTAACGCTTAAATTGTTTAATTGGTAGGTAATTTAAGGTAATAGACGATCTTTTTTAAAATAAATCGGAATGCGAGCCGATTCTTAATAATAAAATAATTAATTCTTGTTTTTCAATTTTATAAATCAATAAAACATCCGGCTTGATATGGCATTCAAAACAATTTTTAAACTCTCCTTTCAAACAATGATTTTTATATTTTTTATCTAATTGCCTGTCCAAAATCAATAATCCCAAAACTTTTTTCAGCTCATTAATCGCGGACTTGTCCTGTTTCGCGATTTTCTTTAACTCTTTTTTAAATCTTTTAGAATATTTTAAGCTGTACATGTTAAAATTAAGCTAAAGCGTCTTTAATTAAATCATTGGCTGATTTAAAACTTTTGGAGCTGGTTTTAGCTTCAACAATCGCTTGTTTTAACTCCTGTTTTTTTCTAAAAGTAAATCCGTTCTCATCCCTGATCTCATATGGCAGGCCTCCTGTATTTATAATCTGCTTAAACAGCATTTTTACGGCAGAGCTGATATCCAGACCTAAATTTTCTAAAATTTTCTGCGCCTCTCTCTTGGTTTCAGAGTCAATTCTTATCTGTATTTGATCATTGGCTTTGGCTTTTTGATTTGTTTTAATCATATATTTTATCTTAATAAATAATAATCTTATTGTAATGCAAAATCAATAACTTGTCAATACAACTTCTTACTTCTTACTTCTTACTTCTAACTTCTTACTTCTAACTTCTTACTTCTTACTTCTAACTTCTTACTTCTAACTTCTTACTTCTAACTTCTTACTTCTCACTTCTTACTTCCTCCATCTCTCCCCAATTCCCGCCAACCTTAACATCAACCGCCACCGGCACTTTTAATTTTATAATATTCTCCATAATCTTTTTTATTTTTGCGGCGGCTTCTTCAACTTTATCATCTTTAACTTCAAACAACAATTCGTCATGAACCTGCAAAAGCATTTTAACATTTTTATCCCCATCTCCTTTAGAAGGAGAGGGGTTAGGGGTGAGGTATTTATGTATTTCTATCATCGCCATTTTAATCATATCAGCGGCAGTGCCTTGGATTGGCGTGTTGATTGCCATGCGCTCCGCGGTTTTCCTTACTTGAACCATTGAAGAATTCATGTCCGGCAAGTATCTGCGCCTATTAAACAAAGTTTCCGTATAGCCCTTTTTTCTGGCATCGTCAATTGTTTTGTCAATATATTTTTTAACGCCGGTATAAACCGCAAAATACTGGTCAATAAATTCTTTGGCGCGCGCGTAAGGAATGTCCGCGGACTGCGCCAAGCCGTGCGGGCCTTGGCCGTAGAGAATGCCGAAATTAATCGCTTTCGCCTGCCGCCTCATATCGGCAGTCGCTTCTTCCAGCAAAACTTGATTTATCTCAGCCGCTGTTATTTGATGAATATCCGCTCCGTCTTTAAACGCCTTAATCATTTTTTTATCATCTGACATGTGAGCGGCCAAACGCAGTTCAATCTGCGAGTAATCCAAAGAAAGCAATTTATATCCCTTGTCCGCGATAAACGCTTTGCGGATTTCCCTGCCCAATTCAGTCCTGATTGGGATATT
>JAZDKT010000098.1:0-10976 GCA_043802685.1 Candidatus Falkowiibacteriota bacterium
AAATTTATGTCCAATAAAATAAAAGTAGGAATCATTATTACCGATAATCAAGATAATATTTTACTTCTTAAAGAAAAAATTAAAAAAAATCCAACTCCTTTATGGAACATTGTAAAAGGTAGCTATGGCGACATGGGTCAAGAAACTATTTTCGAAACAGCTATAAGAGAATGTCAAGAAGAAGCTTGTGTTAAGGTTGTTCTTACCGGCTCATTGGGTTTCTATACTGCTCAAAAAAAAGAAAAAATAAGCACTATAATAACTTTTACAGCCAAGATTGTAGAAGGCACTCCCCGCATAGCAAAAGAAAATGAACAATTAATAAGAGATGAGGACATTAGTGAATTGAAATGGTTTAATAAGGAAGAAATATTAAAAATGAAAAACAAAGAATTTATATCTAACAGAGTTTACATTATTATTCAAAACTGGATTAAAAAAAATCATTATCCTTTAAATATAATAAAACAGGTGGAAATGTAAAAAAATTATCAAAAAAAATTTAAAAAGCCTTTTCTACAAAAGAAAAGGCTTTTAACTTTCAATAAAATAATTTTAAGAGTGTTGAAATCTTACTGTTAGCGCATTATAACAAAGATTACCTTCAGTATCTCTACCAAACCGATATTTAGGATAAACATGTTTAATCCATGAAATACTTTTTTCAGTTTGCCCTCCCTTGCGAACCGTTTTGGGATAAGACTTGATAATTTCACATGAAAATCCATATCTGCATCCGATTTCCTCAATACTCAAAGTATTATTGTAACTCTCTCTTACTCCAAGAAAATCAAAAACAAGAATAAAAATCTCTCCCCCGCTTCTCAAGCCCGTTGAAGCTCTTTTTATAATTTGAGTAATTAATTCTATGCCTGTATCACCACAAGAATCATGCCAATCTTTTAATTGTTTTCTTAATTCGAAAGACATCGGCATTTGCGGTGGATTGCTTATTATTACATCAAATTTGTTATTGGTTAATATATTTCCTGCATCATAGACAATCCATGTAATATAATCACTCACATTAGAAGAATGTTTGGCATGTGCTATAGCAGATGGATCTATATCAATACCAACAACAGAACTAGCCTCACGCGCAAAAAGATAATGTGCTAAAATCCCTGTTTCTCCACATCCAATATCAATCACGGATTTACCATTAAATTCAAATTTCCCTAAACTATCTATAAGCAAAAATCCGCTGCTTGGAATATAACCGCCATGCTTTACTTTTATGAATATATTATATCTTTCGGAGATAATATATAAACTATTTGTTTTATTGTCATCAATCACTAAGTCAAAATCCTTCCATAATGTTTTGAAGAACAAATAATTTTTCTGCCTCAGTTGAGCATTTTTTAAGTTGTCTAACGATTTTTGCATACGCATAAACTCCTCCTTCTTTAACCGCTTTTTCAATTAAAAACATCGGATAAATAATAGTCCCCCCGCTGACAGAAAAGGGGGTAGCTATCGCAGACATTAAATCTTCAATAATATGAAGCTCTTTAACCGTATAACTTTTCTTTTGCCCAAAATATTGCTTGAGTAAATGCTTTTTTCGCTTGGATTTTAAATTATCAACAAAAAATTCACATGAATTATTCTCTGACAATAAATTCGTGAAAAGCAATCGCTGATTGACGACAGTAAGTATGCATGAAAATTCTTCATAAGCATACCGCCTAAAAAATCCTGCGAACAAACTTTTTCCAACTGAGCAATCTTTAATAATTAACGGTCTTTCAAAATCAAATATATAAATTGAGCTCGACAATTTATCAAAAATCATATTTCTAGGCGCAATATCTCCCCAAAGAAATCCTCTTTCTTGAAATGCTTTTAGCAACTGTTTGCAAACCTTTGCCCAAAAATTTTTATTACTGCCATACCTTAACGCATGTTCAAGATTTAACCCTCGACAAAATTTAGTACTTAACTCATTAACAATCCAATCAACTATAGATATAGCTCGAATTTGAATTCCGCAATCTAAAATAATCGGACAAGATTCCAAATAATCTATCGCTATTTTAAGTTGTTGATATTCAAAAAATGAACTTTGCTTTTTAACAACCCCTCTTCGTCTATCAATTTTTATTTTTCGAGAATCAAAATTAAGCACATCCATTTTTAGCCCCCTTTTAACTCAATGAATAACCGAGCATGTTATAAAATTTAACTAGTTCGGAATTATTGTTAATCAAATTTAATTCCTGTTTTGTTAAATATTTTTTCCAGCTTAAATCATTTTTTATAACTTCATTATCATCATGTCTCATTCTGTTTCCCATTAGCGTATGTCCTTTATTTTTCTTAAACTTTATCATTTCTTCTCTGTAAGTAATATTTAAAAAATTACAAATTTCCTTCATCGATCCAATAGCATCATTGCATAAATGCTCATATTTCAAATGATAAACATTTGAATTTTTTTTTAACTCAACAGCTCTCTTAACAAAGTCAAGATAAACAGGAATTTTAGAAAAAACTGAACGAGAAACATTTTTTCTAATTCCAGATTTGCGCGAAGACCATGCCATTCCTCTAGGATCTCTAGTGATAAGCAAAACTTTCCAGTTATCTCTTTTTATTAATTCTTCAGAAAACATTATTTCCTTTGTGTTGTCAACAAACAAAAAATCACCCATAACTTTTTTAAATATCCGAACCAGCAAGTCAAGCCCATTGCAAGCTCTTATTATTAATCTTGATAATTCCGCATGACATACATTATCCTTGCTACATTGAATAGTGAATTTATGTGGAATTTTATCTGGCTCCCTTAATCTATCTATGGCGCCGTATGCTCTATTAATCTCATAAATCTCAGGGTTTTTAGAGATTTCATTATAAATCTTAATCCAAATCGCACAAGGATTTTCTCCGCAAGAACATATAACGTTATTCGGCTCTATAACTCCTGAATACATTGACTCTCCCATCTGCTCTATCATGGGATGTTGTCCTAAAATAGAAGAAACCAATGTTGTTCCTCCCCTAGGTAGTCCCGCTAAATATATATTTGTTTTCAAAATATCTCCTCCTCTTTTTTATATTTCCCAAAACAACATTTATAATTTACTTTACACGGAACAAGGATTCCGTTAATTCTACGCGCCAATTAATCCTTTTTATATTCACAGCAAATACATTTTTCACTTTAATTACTCTTTAAAAGCGGTTGCTTGTATTCCTTCCTTATATTTAATTTTCAATGAACATTTCTATTATAGCTAAATTATAACTAAAAAATACTAATTGTCAATAACATATCCATGATGAGATACATAGGCAACACCAATATATTCCAAAAATTTTAAATTTTTATTTTTCTTTTTAATTTCTTCTAAAAAATCCTCTTTCCATTTATCCTGGACTTGCAAATATTTGCCTTTGAGTTCAAAAATAATTTGCCTATTATATTTGATGCCGCCCAAGTAATGCGGTGAAAAAAGGAAAAAAACATAAAAGTTAATCTAAGAATAGCATCTATATAATACCATAAAATCGGCTGGGTGTAAAAAAAAGAAAACGGCAGAATTTCTTCAGGGAAAATTCTGCCGCAGTGAAAAAAATATAATTTATAAAAATCTTATTTATACGCAAAAGGGCAAAAAAATTTATTATTTGACAGCCAATGATTAATGTCAAATTTATTATAATTTTCCGCTACCGAGTACCCGCTGTAATTGTCGACAAATACTTTCCCTTTGGTGTTGATATAAAATACATTCAATCCGACGCCGCATTTATGAATTTTATATTTAAATCGGCTAAGCTCTTTTGATATCTCGCCGCAACAAAAAATTATTATTGGACAATCTAAAACAATATTATTCTTTAACATAATCAATTCTTCTTCACTTGAAAGTTTCATTGATATTTTTGCGCGTCCGTTTAATATTAATCTTTGAGCTTCTAAACATTCTATTCTTGCGCCATATCTTTTTCGTATTGAATTAATATATGAATACACAGCATTAAATTCATTAAGATTTATTTTCATCATCACAAATTCAAATTGAACTGTTATTTTTGTGTGTCGTAATAATAAATTTAAATTCCGCAACACTCTATTAATATCTGACTCTGTATTTCCCCTTATAATCTTGTGCAATTTTTTGTCTAAAGTATTTAAAGCTAAATGAATGTGAGTAAGCCCTGAACGCTCAAGATTAATAAATTTTTGCCTATTCCATAATTCCATATTAGTATTTAGCATAATAAATTTGGAGTATTTGCTTGAGATTCTTACAGCACTCAATATGTGCTCATAATTAAGAGCAACTTCGCCTCCGGTAAATTCAACTTCTTCGGGCAAAAATTTTTTTATAATATCTTCAATCATTTTTAGGCTCATTTTCCCAGTTACGCTAATACTGTCATTATTCACACAATAAATACAATTATGCTGACAAGTATCAATAATTTTAATTACCAGCCTTTTTATTTTATTCGGTTTGTTCCTCATATATTTAGACTATTGAATAATTGGTATGAATTGGCGTTTTGGGACGTAAGCAAAAAAATTAGCGAAAATAAGCCGATTTAATTATAATAAGATTTGCCTAAAACATTTATTCAACGCTCTCATATTATCAACTAAACAATTATATCTAATCTGTAATATATAATATTATAAAATAACCATATAGTCAATTTTTCTAATTTAAGATATTTTACGGTAATTTATTTAAAATGCGCTATTTATTAATGGAGAAAGCTGTACGGCTTTTGCGCAAAAAATTTTATTTTTTACTCATCAAATTTGATTTAATTTTACTTTTTAAATTTAAAAAATCCAAGAAGCTCCGTAAAAACTTTTTATTGCCGAAATTTTTAAAATTTGGTATCATTATATTGAAAGTGCAACACATCAATCTAATACTATTAAACTTGTGAAAATATGGCGGCAGAAATAAACATCGGGGAAAATGTAAAAGATATCGAACAAAACAAAGTGTATCACAAAAAAATTTAACAAAAAAATTCGGCGTTAAATACACAACGCTATTACATCTTACAAGCAATATAATATAATTGATTTCCGTTATAACCTTTATGAGAACAATAATCGCGATTGGAGGAGGCGAAATCGGCAGACCGGGATTTCCCATTGAAACAACTTCAATTGATAAAGAAATAATCTCTTTAAACGGCAAAAAAAAGCCTAAAGTGCTTTTTGTGCCAACCGCAAGCTCGGATTCAGAGCCGTATTTTGAAGTTGTAAAAAAACATTTTGGTAAGCGACTAGGATGCGCGGTTGATGTCTTGTATCTTCTCAAAAATAAACAGCTAAAAGAAAAAATTGAAAAAAAGATTTTAAGCCATGATATTATTTATGTCGGCGGTGGCAATACTCTTAAAATGATGAGGGCTTGGAGAAAATTAGGCGTTGATAAAATGCTTTTGAAAGCTTGCGAAAAAGGAATTGTATTGTCAGGCGTTTCAGCGGGAGCAATGTGCTGGTTTTCTTTTGGATTGTCAGATTCATTGCGATTTTCAAGCAAAAACGCCCCAATGATAAAAGTTCGCGGGCTTAGTATTGTTAACGCGCTTTTTTGTCCGCATTATGATATTGAAAAAAAGCGCGAGCCGGAATTAAAAAAAATGATGAAAAAAGATTCCGGCATAGCAATCGCGGTGGAAAATTGCTGCGCCGTGGAAATTATTGGTGGTAATTTCCGCGTCATTTCTTCCAAAAAAACAGCAAAAGCGTATAAAGTTTATTGGGAAAACGGAAAATATTTTAAAAAAGAAATTCCAAAACAAAAAAAATTTTTGCCCATTAAAGAGCTTGTTGCCAAAAATTAATCCACGCATTGAGTTTCAGACAAAAAAATAAGGGGTAATAGCTGTGTTGCTGTTACCCCTTTTGATTAGTTTGTGTTTTATGGCGTTAATCTGTTTGGACCGCGGTAAAGAAAAGTTACTTCTCTCACATTTTGGCGGTCAAGCATTACCATTAACAATCGCGTCAAGCCGACTCCGCAACCTCCATGTGACGGACAGCCATAGCGAAAAAAGTTAAAATAATGACGCAGTGGTTCAATGCTAAAACCATGCTCTTTCGCTTGGCTTATTAGCTTGTCCACATTGTGTTCTCTCTGTGCGCCGGTTGTGATTTCAAGCCCTTTCCATAAAAGGTCAAAGCTTTTAGTTAATCCATGATTATTCTCGTCTCGCATGTGATAAAAAGCTCGCACCGAAGCAGGATAATCTGTCACAAAAACAAATTCGTGGCTGTAACGCTTCGCGACGTATTCGCTGAGCATTCTTTCTCCTTGCGGATCAAGATCGGCTTTATGGCTTATCTCGTGTCCTTGCTTTTCCAATATCGCGCGAGCTTCCGCAAGCGTAATCCGAGGAAATGGAATAACCGGGATACAAACATCAACTCCAAAAGCTTCCTTGATTTCATCGCCGTGCTTTTCAGCGACAGCGGTTATGGCATAAACAAGCCATTCTTCTTCCATGCGCATAACATCTTCATGGCTGTTTATCCATGAAATTTCCATATCTATTGATGTAAATTCAGTATCATGCCTTGATGTAAATGATGGATTAGCTCTAAATACCGGAGCGATTTCAAATATTCTATCCATGCCAGCAGCCATAGCCATTTGCTTATAGAATTGCGGAGATTGTGCTAGATAAGCTGTCAAATTATTAAAATACGGAACTTTAAACAACTCGGCTCCCGACTCGCTGGCCGTGCCCATGAGTTTTGGGGAATGAATTTCAATGAAATTATTCTTAGCCCAATACTCGCGCATCGCCTGTTCCATAGTTGTCTGCACTCTGAATATAAGCTGATTTTCAGAACGGCGCAAGCTGATTTGTCTCCAGTCAATCTGCTTATCAAGGTTTGAATCAGAGGTTATTGGCAGAGGTGATTCAGCTAAGTTGCAGACTTCAATGGAATTAATTTCAATTTCCAAACCTCCTAATTTTACTTGCGGAGCTTCTACCACATTACCAGTAACAACTACTGATGATTCTACAGTCAACGAACTGACTATGGATCCGATTGAATCATTACCCACTTTACTTTTCATGTGTAATAATTGCGCTTTTCCTGTATAATCGCGTAAAACAAGAAATTGCATTCGTTTTTGATCCCTAATAGTATCAACAAATCCTTTAACCGTTACTATCTTCCCGATATAATCTTTTAAATTTTTAATTAAAATCCTGTCTTTCATGTAATTTCTCCTTTTTTCTGTTTGCGCCGTGCCATAGAAGGCTTGGCTAGGTTGAATTAAGGCGTAATGTTCCGCCTTACAATTCTAGGAAATGGAATTGCGTCGCGGACATGAGGCAGATTAAGCAACCAGCGAATAAGCCGCTCTAAACCCATACCGAATGCAATATGCGGGACACATCCGGCGCTGTGCACTTCTTTTACAAATTGATAACGAGCGTCGCTTAGTTTGTTTTTTTCTTGCAATCTTTCGTCAAGCATGCTTGGAATGTGAATTTTTTCAGCGACTCCAAGTAATTCACCGCAACCGTTGCTTGCGATTAAATCCGCTACCATTGTAACGCGTTGATCGGATTCATCAATAGCATAAGGAAAAGGCTCTATACTGCGAGGTATACCGACAATCCAAAACGGACTATCGTAAAGTTTAGATAATTCTTCCTCTTCTGCCGTGCTGATGCCTTGGCCAAAATGAGTGTCGTAAGCTTTGCTTTGCAGATACTTAATAGCATCTTCATATGTAATGCGCGGGAACGGCGACTTTAGGCCGTCTGTACACAACTCGAAACCCAAAATATCTAAAATATTTTTACACTTTACTTGGCATTCTTGAATTATATATCCAATTATATTTTCAACAAGCAGGATAATGTCCTCGCGGTTGCCAAAAGCAACTTCAGCCTTAATATGCCAATACTCCATCAAGTGGCGTTTACTGCGAGATTCTTCTCCCCTAAAACTTGGCCCCATATTGAAGACTCTCTCAAAGGCATGCGTCGCCGCTTCTAAATAAAATCCTGCGCATTGAGTAAGGTAAACATTTTCATTGCGGACATTAATAGACATCGCTGTTTTATCATCATAAAGCGGCGCTGGCGTAAGAATCGGGGCATCAAATTCAATGAATTGATTTTGATAAAACCAATCTCTGACAATCCTCATAAGTTCGCTGCGAAATTTTAGTATCGCCATTATTTTAGGATTTCGCAAATAGATATGTCTGTAATCAAGCAGCTGTTTTGTTAACGCTGGATCAAAAATATCAAAGTTGCTTCGCGGACGCGGCGACAAGTTAAGAGTGTTTTTACCAATAACAGCAAAGTGAAACGCAAATATTTCCGATAAACCATTGCGTTTTGCTATTCTACCTTTCACCGAGACGCCTGATTCTAATGGAGCGCGAAGCGCAATATTAAACATTTTACTTGGCATATTATTTTTTTCTATAACTGCTTGTATGGTTCCGGTAGAGTCAGAAATATCAAGGAATATCACTTTACCGATATGCCTGCGGCTGGAAAGCCAGCCACTTAAAACAATATCTTTTTCCGTTTGATTTTCTAATAATAGGTCATTTACATAAATTGTTTTCATAGCCTGCCTCCTTGTCTTTCTGCGCCTTGCCATTATTGGCGTGGCTAAGTATGGTTGGAATTAATTTTTGGTATTCTTCAAGATAGTCTCTGCGCAATACCGCTAGCCATCTGCCAGCCTTTGCTTTTGACACATTTTTTGTTTCTGCAAATACCATTTCGTATGCTGCGGTTGGACTGCTGCTCGCCATGACAAGAGAAACAATGTTCTTGTCTTCAAGGATTGATAAACACCGTGTTCTAATCTCTGCTATTGATCTAATCATAACTTGGCGCCTCCTTTAGCTTGGTTATTAATTGTTAATGGACATAAACAGAATTTTTTATTCTGTTTAATAACTTACATTAATCTTTTTGTGGATATTTGTCAACATTTCTAAATTGCCTTGACACATTTCTAAATTGCCATGTCGCAGCCATATGATAATGTCATACCTGCTGATTTTTGCGCTATAATTTGTTTAGCGGGTTAATGTGATTCCTCAGAAATGACATAGCGCCTTTTTCATAAAATATCCACGAAAAATCTACCCATGATAAATAATTACAGCTTTTCCGACTTGAACATTTTAATCGCCGACAAAATAAGCTTGCCGGCTGAATAAAAATCTTTCATATTAGCTTCACTGATTTGTTCATGCTGATGTTTCTTCGTTTATTTTCATAATTCCAAAATTAAAAAGGCCTTTTTACTTGATTGTAAAAAGGCCTGATGTTTTTTGTTAAACAATTCTTCCACCTGTTACTATAATATAAATTCCCGAATATAGGTTAGAGGCCGCTAAAACCGTATCTATCTTTTTTATAAGCTTTTTCGCTTTGGAATTTTCCTGACAATTACCTTCCTTGTCTTCATCTTCCAAAATTACATCGGGAAGAATAGAAGCAAGCGTTGGAAAAGTATAAATACCATCAATTTCAAAATCAGAAAAAAGATTTTTTACTTCTTCAACGCTTCTTGCTCGGGCATAAAGAAAAAACACCTCGCTATTATAGTGAACTTCCAGGCAGCGCTTATCAAAATCTATGTGCGCGGCAAGAGGCATCGGCCAAGGCAAGAATCCTAATTGAGTCAATAAACTTTCGGAATTGTAAAAAGAAAAAAAGAATTTTCCATCCGGACGCAGAGCATTTCTTAATTCTTTTAAAATCCCCTTAAGGTTTCTAATATCACTGGCTGCTCCCATATTCATAACAGCAAGCGAAACAGAGTTGTCGGGAATATTAATGCCATCTTCAATATCAATATTGACAAATTCTACATGAGAAAATTCATTAGATATTTTCCCCTTAGCCGCTGCAATCATTTCGGGACTGATATCATATCCTACAACTCTGTCAAACAGAGGAGCCATCTCAAATGACATTATGCCTGTGGCGCAGCCAAGATCTATCGCCAATTTTTTATCTGGCAAGCCGGATATTGCTTTACGCAATATCTCTTTCTCATACTCATTATAGACCTTGGTTCCCCAAAAACCTTTAACATACTCTTTGTCATACACCGCGGCTACTTTAGCCGCCAGCATTATAAGATTTTGCCTTTGATAAGCGTACAGATCTTCTTCATTCTCTTCATTAATAACACCCTGCTTTTCTCTGTATTTTTTGATCATTATTTCATCCTGAATTCTGCAGGATTCTGAAATTATTTGATACATTAACGAGGCCGCGAAATTTAAATCTATGCCGCTTTCCATCGCCCATCTTTTCATATTGTTGATTCTTTCTTCCTCTACTTCCTGCCGTCTTTTGTTGAAAACTCCATCAAACGAGGATTTTCTTTTGTTTTCAGCAACATAATCCGATAAGCCGCCGTCAGCCAATCTAGTGCTCAGAACATCTATTAAAAAATGATCAACTTTTCTTAACCTGTCGCCAAGCTTGCTTAAATCAAGTTTTCCTGTAAGCATAAACACCCCTCCTTTCATAAAAAAATTTAATTAGTTTTAAATGCGCATAATAAAAAATCAAATACCTGCTTAAACACTAAGGAAAAAATATAATATTGTCAACCCCTGCTTTCATAATTATAATAAAATTAATTGTTTAATATTAGTTAAAAATAAAAGTGTTGACATTTTTTCAAAACCTGCTATACTAATAATAACTTTGAAAATTACAAAATCCATAAGCTGGATCCTCCGATGGACATCGGAGGGCTGGGTCTGGCTTTCCCCTGTTTTTTAGGGGAGGATGGCTTCCGCGATAGTGGAGGCTCGGCTTCCTCCGTAACCATAGGATAACTGATGTCTCCCGCAGTGTTGCGGGATAAGAGTCGGTAAAAGTGGTTCTAAGTCCGTTTTACTGGCGGATTTTTTTAATCCGTTAGAAAAGATTTAAAACAAAAAAGGTGGTACCGCGGGATAACTTCTCGTCCTTTTTTCCAA
>JAZDKT010000099.1:0-6157 GCA_043802685.1 Candidatus Falkowiibacteriota bacterium
GTGGATGATGTTTGGCTTTATTTTTTTTATCAGTTTAATAATTTCAAATAGCGCTTTAAGGTCGTTGATGGGGGATATGGCGCGTTTTAGATGAGGAATAGTATAATAAGTTATTTCGGCTATTTTAAGTTTTTTTGCCAGTTCGCCTTTTTCTCCTTGCTCGCCAAAAGCAACAGAAACATTAAATTCTGTTTTTAGATTTTCAGCCAAATCAAAAATATAGCGCTGGACGCCGCCTAATTCGCTTTGCGTGACAAGATAAAGGATAGTTTTTTTATTGCTTTGATTTTGCATAATAAATATTTTAGCTTCTGCGGACTTTCCCAAAACTGCTTCTACCGACTTTTAAGTCGGGTTTTGAAGCTTTAGCTTCGCTAATGTTAGTGGCTAAAGCCACTGGAACCCGAGCTAAAGCTCGGTAGAAGAGTACTTTTTGGACAGTTTGGAAATAAAGAAAATCACCAGCTCATAAATAATATTACGCGTTACGCGCTATGCGTTACGCGAGATTGACTTTTATCTTATTTTATTTAATAATAACTTATAGATTATGAAAAATCAAGCATTATATTAAAACAAAATACAAAAAATGGAAAACAAGAAAGAAGTATTAAATAATTTGTACCAAAAATACATTAAAGGAACTCAGCCAAAAATTTTTGTTACATACAAAGTGGCTGTTCTTTGCCGCTTAACAAATCAAGTTAACAAAGAGATATTAAATAGATGCGGCTTGAGCAAGGTTTATGTAAATACTAAGGTATTAAAACATCTTTACGACAAGAAGCCGGCAGAAGAATTTGATTTTATAATCGGCAATTTGCATAAAATCGTAAAATATCCTGATCGTATTTATAGAAATAAAAATGAAAAGCGCGGCCGCTGGTGTTTTATAAAGAAAATAAAAAACGAACTATATATTAGTTCGCTTGAATATGAAGAAGAAACATTATGGATAGCAACTGTTTTTAGAGTTAGAAAAGAAAAATATTTAGAAAGCTTTGAACTTTTATGGAGCTGGGAGAACGACGAATCTCCATCGTAACACTTTCGTTGTTCCGCAGAAGCAGAACCTACTCATGTCCCGCAGTAGAGCCGATTTTCTGCATTTCAGCCCCATAAAAACCCAAAGCTATTTCTAATGTAAATATTAGCAAATGAGAGTATTAATGTCAAGTTTATCTACAATTATTATTACTATTATACCATAATTAACTTAAAATTAAAATTTTTTTATGCCAAAATGCTTAGTTACCGGAGGAGCCGGCTTTATTGGCTCAAATTTGGTTGACGAATTAATTAAACGCGGAGATGAAGTTGTTGTTATTGACAACTTGTCTACCGGCAGGAAAGAAAATTTAAATTCTAAGGCGGAATTTCACGAAGTTGACATGCGGGATTTGGAGAAAATAAAACCATTGTTCAAAGGAGTGGATTATGTTTTTCATTTGGCGGCGTTTGCCCGCGTCCAGCCGTCTATAGAAGATCCGATTACCGCCAATGACATTAATTTAAACGGCACGCTTAATGTTTTAACGGCAGCCAAGGATGCAAACGTAAAAAAAGTGATTTACAGCGCGTCATCATCGGCTTATGGCGACCAGAAAACAATGCCATTGCGCGAAGATATGCCCGTACACACATTAAGTCCTTATGGCTTGCAAAAATATGTCGGTGAATTATATTGTGGTTTGTTCAGCGAAATTTATGGATTGCCGACAGTATCTTTGCGGTATTTTAATATTTACGGCAACAGGCAGGTTTTAGAAGGCGCGTATTGCTTGGTAATGGGCATTTTTGTCCGCCAAAGATTGGCAGGCGAGCCAATGACAATTACCAACGACGGGGAGCAAAGAAGGGATTTTACTTCTGTTGTTGACGCTGTAAGGGCGAATATTTTAGCCGCTGGAAGCGAAAGAACAGGCAAGGGAGAAGTAATAAATATCGGCCGAGGCAAAAATTACAGCGTTAATGAGCTGGCCAAAATGATCGGCGGCCCGACAAAGTTTGGCGGAAAAAGAATTGAACCGAAAGAAACATTGGCTGACAATTCATTGGCGAAAGAGCTGTTGGGGTGGGAGCCGACAGTTGAATTGCCGGAGTGGCTGGAAAATTATAAGAGGGAAATGGGACTGTAGGGATTTTCGATTGACGATTTTCGATTTAAGATTTTTTATTTAATTTTATTTTTTAGAATATGAAAAAAATATTAATTTTTTCAACAGCGTATTATCCTTTCATGAGCGGCGCCGAAATGGCAGTTGATGAGATCGCCAAACGAACCGATGACTTTAAGTTTGATCTTATTACCGCGCGGATGGATAGAAAATTAAGCATTAAAGATAAATATAATAATATTAATATATATCGCGTGGGTTTTGGATTTAAAACTTTAGATAAATTTCTTCTGCCGTTTTTGGGGTATTTTAAAGCGAAAAAGTTAAATAATGAGAATAATTATAATATCGCCTGGTCCATAATGGCCAGCCATGCAAGCATCGCGGCGGCTTTTTTAAAAATTTTTAAGCCAAAAATTAAACTGCTTTTAACATTGCAGGAAGGGGATGAAGAAGAGCATTTGAAAAGATATGCTTTCGGCAATGAAATTTTGTATAAATTTTTTATACAGCCATGGCATCTGCTGGTTTTCAGAAAAGCGGATTACGCGGCCGCGATCAGCAATGATTTAAAACAGCGGGCTTTGCGAGGAGGAGTCAAGGGCAGGGTTGAGGTTGTGCCGAATGGAGTAGATATAAAAAATTTTCAATTTTCAATTTTCAATTTTCAATCAAATCCAAATTTTCAATTTTCAATTTTAAAAAAGAAATTAAATATTTCAGATAATGAAAAGATTATTATCACGACTTCAAGGTTAGTGGAAAAGAATGGGATTGATTATCTTATTAAATCAATGCCCAAATTACAAATTACAAATTACAAATTACTAATTCTCGGCAGTGGTGAATTGGAAGAGAAATTAAAGTTGCGAGTTGCGAGTTGCGAGTTGCGAGATAAAGTTTTATTTTTAGGGAATATTCCGCATGATGAATTGCCGAAGTATTTATGGATAAGCGATATTTTTTGCAGGCCGTCATTATCAGAAGGCCTGGGCAATTCTTTTTTGGAAGCTATGGCGGCCGGACTGCCTGTCGTCGCCACGCCTGTCGGCGGAATTCCTGATTTTTTAGAAGACGGCAAGACCGGCTGGTTCTGTAAAGTTAGAGATCCGGATAGTATTGCCGAAAAGATAAAATATATTCTGGACGAAAAAAACAAAGAAGAAGTTGAACGAGTAGTGAAAAACGCCAAGAAAATGGTGGAAGAAAAATATAATTGGGATAGCATATCCGTAAAGTATAAAGAAATATTTAACAATTTATGGATCCCCGATGATTTAATAATAAAATGATAATGTGTCTCGGGGATGACAAGAGTAAAAATGAAAATTTATAAAAAATTTTGCGTATTATTTTTATTTGTGCTATAGTTATTTTATAAATTAGTTAAAAATAACTAAAAAAAGAAATGAAGTATATAGAATTTCAAAACCAATTCAAAAATCATCCTATTATACATTTATCAGACATAAAGAATGTAGAGCCGGATTTTGACCATAGGCGATTATATGAATGGCAAAAAAAAGGGTATTTAAAGAAAGTGATTAATAATTTTTACGTTTTTGCCAACAAGGATTTATCTGAAGCTGAAAGTAATTTTATTGCCAACAAGTTAATAGAGCCGTCTTATTTAAGCATGGAATACGCGCTTAATTACTACTCTTTGATTCCGGAAATTGTTTTTTTGCGCACAAGCGTTACTTCGCGCAAGACAAAAAGCTTTAATACCGCGATTGGCAATTTTTCTTATCAAAAGGTAAAAAATGATTTATTTTTTGGATATAAAATAGTAAATATTAATTCCGCGTCTTTTAAAATTGCCGAGCCGGAAAAGGCTTTGCTTGATTTTTTGTATTTAAGAAAAAATTTGGCGGCAGTTGATGATTTTTATGAATTGCGAATCAATAAAGAAATATACAAAGAGATAATCAGCCAAATAAAGTTAAAAGATTATCTTAAGGCGTTTAATTCAAAAAAATTAATCAAAAGAGTGAAAATTTTAAATAATTTTTTAATAAAATGATAAACATTAGCGAGCTAAAAAAGTATTATCCAAATTTAAACGGGTTTGAAAAGAATATTTTACGAGAATATTTGCAGTATAAAATATTGGATATTATTTTTAGAAGCAAAATAGCGAATAAGCTGTCTTTTTTAGGCGGTACGGCCATTAAAATATGTTATGGCAGCTCTAGATTTTCAGAAGATTTAGATTTTGATAATTTTAATTTAAGCGCGGATGAATTTGAAAAAATGTCGCTGGTTATAAAAAAAGAATTGGATTACGAGGGCTATGAATCAGAGGTAAGAAATGTGTTTAAAGGAGCTTTTAGGTGTTATATAAAAATTCCAAAATTGCTGCATGATAATAAATTGAGCAATTATACGGATGAAAAGATTGTTATTCAAGTGGATACTGCTCCGCATGGATTTAAATACGCGCCTGCCAACTTTTTGTTGCAAAAATTTGATGTGTTTAAAAGCATAAAAGCAACGCCTGCCGATATAATTTTGTCGCAAAAAGCAGGAGCGATTTTTGGAAGAAAAAGAGCAAAGGGAAGAGATTTTTATGACATGGTTTATTTAATGGGCATGGCTGATTTTAATTTTGATTATCTGGATTTTAAGCTTGGCATTAAAAATAAAGCTCAATTGAAAAAGAAGTTGTTAGAAAAAGCATCTGGTTTGAATTTTAATGAATTAGCCAAGGATGTTTTGCCGTTTTTGATCAAGCCGGATGACAAGGAAAGAGTTTTAAGCTTTAAAGAATATATTGAGCAGAGGCTGTAAAATCGCTTGCAATGCAATAGGCGCGTTATTATTATCTTAAATGCGCGTTTACCGCTTAACTTGCTTTATTTAGGCCGAATAATGAAAATACGAGAATATGAAAATATAAAAATTAATTTCTTTTTTTCTTTTTTTCATATTCCTGACTTTTCAAAATAATTTACATAAATGCGCAAGTTCTAATTATTTTTAAGCTGTGCCGGTAATGACAAGAAAATGAAAATTTATAAAAAATTTAAAAATTATTTTCGTTCATCAAGTCCGTCTTATTACGGGAAGATGAACAGATATAAGATTCCGATTAAATATATAATTTCCGGAGGCACGGCGGCTTTCGTGGATTTGGCTTTGCTTTATGCCTTAACCGATATATTCGGAGTGTATTATCTGCTGTCGGCAGGCATGGCTTTTTTCGTTGCGTTTTTTATCAGTTTTTATCTGCAGAAATTTTGGACATTCAGGGATAATAGCAATAAGCAAATTTATCAGCAGATGTTTTTGTATCTTTTTGTCGGCATAGTCAATTTGGGAATCAACACGGCAGGCATGTATATTTTAGTTGAACATATTTTTTCAGAGCTTCTCTACTTGGGAAAATTTAACATTACTTATGTTTTGTCGCAAGTTATAATGGGCGGCATTATCGCGGTTGGCAGTTTTTTGGTTTACAGGTTTGTAATTTTTAAAAAGAGAAAGAAAGAATTAAAAATAGATAAAGACAAGAGGGCTTTAAAAATATTAATTGCAACAGGCATTTTCCCGCCGGATATCGGCGGGCCTGCGACCATGCTGAAAGACTTGGCCAGCTCTCTGGCTGATAATAATTTTAAAGTTAAAATAATCACTTATTCCAACGGCGCGCGCAACGAGAGCGAAGATAAAAACATTTCAAGAATTGTCAGGGGCCGGCTTTTCAGCCGCTTAAAATATTTTTTGCGAATGCTGAAACTGGCTGGCTGGGCGGATATTGTTTATGTTACCGATACTTACAGCGCGGGTCGTTTTGCCTGCTGGATAAAAAAGATATTGAACAAAAAATATATTGTCCGTTTTGCCGGAGACAGCGCCTGGGAAATAGCCGCGGCGAACGGCTGGACCAGCGATTATATCGCGGATTTTCAGAAAAAAATTTATGGCAGCCGCGTTGAAAAATTAAAAAATCAAAGAAAAAACATATTGATTAACGCGGACAAGATTATCGCCGTAAGTTATTTTCTCAAGGGCATAGCCAAGGACATAGGAGTCAGGGA
>JAZDKT010000100.1:0-9454 GCA_043802685.1 Candidatus Falkowiibacteriota bacterium
TTAACTTGCTTAACTTTCGGCTTGCTTATTTTTTTCAAATCTTCCTTTTCCTCTTCGTAGCTATCATAAAAATCCTCGCCGCGCTTTTCGCGCGCTGAGTTTTTCTCTCGCAAATTTACTGTTTGGTTGAAGTTTGTTGGCATAATATTATTTGTTTAATATCCAATATTCAATACTCAATATCCATTCAATATTTAATAACCGAGCCACTTTGTCATCCCAGTCCGCGAGCTGGGATCCAGGGTTAAACGCACTAAAGCTGAATGCTCTATTAATCGTATTCGTGGATTTTAACCCTGGATTCCTGCTTTCGCGGGAATGACAGAGAAAATTGATTATTGCTTTATTGAGTGTTGAATGAATATTGGTTATTGGCTATTGAATATTTATTCCGGCAATTCTATTATCTCCACCTCTATTTCTTCTTCCTCTTCTTCAACAGCAACTTCTTCCGCCGGCTCTTCTGCCACATCCTCTTCTTCCGCCGGTTCTTCAACATTATCAATTTCTTCAACATCCGCATCCGCTTCCAAGCCAGCGCTGTCCGCGGCTTGCTCATCAATTTCTTCTTCTTCAGCTTCAACTGTGAGGTCGCACTCATCGCCCAAGCCGTCGCTGTCGCTGTCTGTCTGATCCGGATTGTAAATAGCCGGGCAGTTGTCATTCGCGCCGAAAACATCGTCTTTATCAGGATCGTTTTCAGCTATGTAGTTATTATAAATTTCCGTCAAGTTATCAGCCGGAGATTCGGCTTGGCTATCGCCTGCTTGCTCTGATTCCAAAAAGGGAAGGGTTAATAAATTGTCAGGCGCGGGAATTTCTTTTGTCTTAATCGGCTCATACCCGGGAAATATTCTGCCGGCAAAATCCAATGTCCGGCCCACAAGCCCGCTGTATTCCGTAATTTCAATTCTAACTTCGCGCGGCTGTTCTTGGGCGCGTCCCTGCTCCTGTTTCAAATCTTTGATTCTGGCTTCGTATTCTTCCGCCAGCTCTTTTGCCAAATATACTCCAATGTCTTCTCTTAATTTCTTTGACACTTTTCTTTGCTTTTCAATAATCTGATACTGCCAGGCGCTGTTTAGTTTTATCAGATCAATATATGTATATGTTATGAAATAATATTGATCATCCGATTCAATTTTTTCAATCGTAAAATCCATATCCATATTATCCAAATCCGCGGCCAAAAGCAAGGTATTGTCAACGCCTTCAATCCTGGTCTCCTGTTGTCCGATTATCTCCCGGCCGGCGTCAGTCTGCGCCCATGCGCCCGTGCCGGCGGCAAAAATCAACGCTAATATCAGCACAGTGGCATTATTATATTTTATGAACCCCGTTAAAGAGTTATAAGTATGAGGATTCTTATTGCTTTTAAAGGCGCTTTTATTCTGTTCGCTTTTCTTTAACGGGGTAAAATTGATGGCTTTTTTAAACATATTGTTATTATAAATTATAATGGCTTAATATTCAATGCTTAAGAGAAACTACAAGAATTATTTTTAAAGAAGAATATTACAAAATTATTCTTATTTATAATAAATTCCTGCGGTTTTCGTATTCTTTTATAAAAATAATCCCTGCTAAAAAACTTTTAAAACCTCGCCTCTCTCTTTCCCTCACCCTGCCCCGCCTCATCCGCCGGGCTGCTTATCCCGCTTAAACCAAAACTTCCCAAGGATACAACTGCTTAATATTTTTATATTTCGCGTCTTTTTTCTTATTTAACGTAACGCAAAACAGATCTTGAATATTGTATTTTTGCGAAAAATTTAAAAGATTTTTCATTGTCTTGCCGCTATACCGCAACTTAACTTCAATTGGCATTAATTTTTTATTTTCAATAATAAAATCCACTTCTTGCCCCTTGTTTGTCCGCCAAAAATAAATATTTTCCATTTCTGTATTTCTGCGCAAATTGGCAAAAACGCTATTTTCAAACAGACTGCCGCTTAAAGTTTTGGCAAAAGTTTTGTTGGCCAAGATATTGGCGATGCCCGTGTCTTCCAAAAATACTTTTGGCATTTTAGTCAATTCGCTTCTGACATTTTTATGAAAAGGATAAATCCGCCTGATAATATAAGTATTTTCTAAAATAAACAAATAATCTTCAATAGTTTG
This sequence comes from Candidatus Falkowiibacteriota bacterium, assembly GCA_043802685.1. Classification (GTDB taxonomy): domain Bacteria; phylum Patescibacteriota; class Patescibacteriia; order Patescibacteriales; family VMTK01; genus VMTK01. Next base: position 2,122 of record JAZDKT010000100.1, read on the forward strand.
CTGGGCTAAATTCAAAGAATTGGACAGCTCTAAAATATTCAGCAGACTGCCTGACTGATCGGCCAGCAGGCGCAATAGATCATTAAACTTATTAATATTTCTAATATCGGCAAAATCCCTAATGTCTTTTTTGATGTAGGTATTGATAATCTGCTTTAATTTAAACTCTTTTTTTTCCCGCGACTTTTCCAAAACAATAGCCGGATAGCCGCCCATTAAAGCGAATTCATTATATAAATTCTTTAATTTTTTTTGCAGAATATCCGACTTTGCTTCGCTTAAATTTATTTCCTCTTCTTTGAACCATAAAAATTCTTCAAAATCCAAATTAAAAATTTCAAAATTTACAGTCCTGCCTGCCAAAGAATTTTTAAATTTCTTTTTAATTTCAAAACTGGAAGAGCCGGTTGCTATTAATTTGATTTTCCCTTTGTATCGGTCATGGAATAATTTTAAAAAAGAAGAGGGATTTTCCAAGTATTGTATTTCATCTATGAATAAATAAATCTTTTTATTAAAATCACAATCCAGCCCCTTTAAATGCTCAACCGTTTTTTCAACGCCGCTGTTTAAAAGTTCAACTAAATTAAAATCTTCCAAATCAAAATAAATTAAATTTTTATTATCATTTTTATCGCCAAGTATTTTGCTAATCAAATAATTGATAATGGATGTCTTGCCAACCTGCCTGGCGCCATGCAAAACAATAATTTCATCATCATTCAAGTATTTTGCTATTTTAGCAATAATTTTCCTATTTTTTAATTCCATACATTTAAAATTATCTGGTATTTTTATAACTATAGTTTATAATATACCCGATATTTTGTCAAATGCCGTATTTTAACTACAGGGATTTTTTGTTTAAAAGAATAAAAACCCGTATTCTTTTATAAAAATAATTCGTGTAGTTTTCGTATTCTTTTATAAAAATAATTCGTGTAGTTAGAGCTAATTCGCCTGAAAGCGGCGAGCCCCAACCCGATACAGCTGTCCAACCTCATCCGCCCCATTAGATGCAAAATTATCTAACGGGGCAAGCCGATAGCGCGCGATTGTTCATCTTATTTCCCCTCCCCAAATATAATCCGTAAAATCAGCCGCGGCATAGCGTCCCGCGAGTCTTCCTTTATTAACTCCGGCGGTTTGGCATAAACCATCAAGCTTTTTTTGATTAAACTTAAGCGGCGTTTCCTTTGCTTCTATCCCAAAATCGCCGTCCAAAACAAAATCAATTTCTCTGCCGTTCTTTAGAGAATAATATCTTATGTCCCCAAACACGCGAAGCTGGTTGAAAATCGCGTTCTCAAATTTAGACCCGCCGGAAAGATCCGCGAGAAAACCCGCCAGTCCGTTATCGCAAAAATAAATTTTCCGCGCCTTGACAATTTCCCGATCAGGGCTTTTCGTTATCACCGAAACTCTCTTGATAAGATATGTTTTTTCAAAAAAATCAATGTAATTCATAATCGTCGGCCGGCTCAAGCCGGAAAGTCTTGACATCTTGGAATAATCCAATTTTGTTCCGATGCGGACGGAAAGCAATTTCATGAGGTTGTAAATATTTTTTTCGTTGCGAAAATCGGCAAGCGCCTTGATGTCTATATTAATATAAGAGCTGAGGATGTCTGAAATTAAATCTTTTCTTTCCTTGCCGCTCGCGGCCAGCGCGACTTCCGGAAATCCGCCGAATTCAATATAGCGCTCGTAATAATTTTTTACTCGCTCATATTCAACCGGATTGAATTTTTTCTTTTTCCAATTCTGTTTTTTTTGCCAAGGCACTCCTTGGAATTCCAAATATTCGCCGAAATCCAGCGAGTATAGCTCAAATATTTTTTTCCGGCCAGCCAAAGATTCGCTGAATAAATTTTTCAAATAATACGAGCTGGAACCGGTTACTATAAATTTTACGTCAAAAGCGTCGTATAAGTATTTCAAAACACTGGCGATCAACGGCAGCATTTGGATTTCGTCAATGGCCAGATACATTTTTTGACCGGTTTTTAATCCTCTATCGGCAAGATTATTAATTATATTATCATAATTTTTCTGCGCGAAAAGATCTCTGTTATCCATCCGTTCAAGATCAATATAGAGCTTGTTTTTTGATTTAATTCCGGAAAGAAGCTGTTTCACAAGCGTGGTTTTCCCCGTGCGGCGCATTCCGGTAATAACCGTAATTTGCTTTGCCTTAAGATGCTTTTTAAGATCCGGATAAATTTTTCTGGGATAAAACATATGCTTGTTTAGTTAGACTATATTATAATATATACTTTACATTTAGTAATACTATTTGTCAAATGCCGTATTTTAACTATAAGAATTTTCTCGTTGGTTCAAGGAGTTTGTTGATGTTTGATTATTGAAATTTGTAATTTTGAATTTGTTTGTATCCTTGTATCTTGTGTCCTTGTATCTTTTTTTTAAAACTTCATCTTCCTCGCCCCCGCCCGATACAACTGCCCAGCCTCACCCGCCGACAGCGCCCTGTTATAAATCCGCGCTTCGTCAATCAGCCCGTCAAAAAAGTTATCCGGCGTTGCTTGATAGTCGGCTCCGATTCGCACATTGCCGTCAACAATCGGCAAATCGCCGGAAAAATCGGTATTGGTGTCTTGTAGTGTTCAGTCAATCTTTATTTAAAAATCTTTTCAATATCATCTATTCTCAACACAAACAGATTAACGCCATTTGCCTTAATTTTGCCGCGCAAATTATAATTCATTAAAAAAGCTGAATGCGGCTTATACCTTGTTAAAAAAGACCTGTAGCTTCTGCTTATAGCGGGCTTATCCATTTTTTGAGCTTTTACTTCCATTGGAACAACCCTGCCGCCGCCCCTCTTTATGACAAAATCCACCTCGGCTTTTTGCAAACTCCTCCAATAATGCAAAGAGTCGGGAGATTTAACTGTTTTTAATAATTCGCTCGCGATTAAATTTTCAAAAACTTCGCCTTTGTCAACTCTTTCGCTTAAACTTTCAAACCGCGATAACGCGAAATTCCTAATGCCATTATCGCAAAAATAAACTTTGGGCATTTTTACCAGCTCTTTCTTGGGATTAGTGAAAAACGGCTTAATAAGTTTTATAATAAATGTATTTTCTAAAATATCCAAATAATGATTTAACGTTTTGGTTTCAACTCCAACATTTTTCGCCAGCTGATTGACATTCAATAATCCGCCTGTCTGCGCGGACAGCAATGAAACAAGCTTGTTAAAAGAAACAGAATTTTTTATCTTTAAAAAATTTATTATGTCTTTCTCCAAATAGCTGTTATATAATTCCTCAATAAGTCCGATTTTTTTGCTGATATTTTGCTCAAGCGCGACTCGCGGATAACCGCCAAAAACAGCGAAATCTCCAACCAATTTTTCCCATTTGACATAATCATAATCAGAAACTGTTTCTTGCTTTTTAACAAAGCTGAAAGTTTCAGGATCTTTATAGCTCGCGTATTCTTTAAAGCTAAGCGGCATTAATTTAAAAATCTTTTTCCTTCCGGTAAGAGCTTCCTGAACTTTCGCTTTTATTTCCAAAGAAGACGAGCCGGTTAAAACAAATTTCACTCCTAATTTCAAATCGTATATGCCTTTTAAAAAAATCCCGGCGTTTTCTATCCTTTGAACTTCGTCAATAAACAGATACATTATATCTTTGCTTTGTTTTCTGTCTTTAATAAAATTGATAACATTGTCCTGCTTGCTGAATAATTCTAAATTTTTAGCCACATCCAAATTAAAGTAAAACAACGAACCGGAATTAATTTTTTGCTTGTTGATTAAATAATCCTGAATTTGCTCCAAAAGCGTTGTCTTTCCAACCTGCCTCGGTCCGATAACAACCGTCATCTCTTTTTCTTGAATATGATCAATGACAGCGCCGAATATATCTCTTTTGATTAAATTGTTGTTATTTTTTATCATACTACTATTTTATACCATATTAAAATGGTAGTCAAGTGCATAATTAAGTTAACGTTATTAACGGGTTTAGATTTTGATTATTGAATAGACTCACTGCAGTTCCCGCCGTATTTTAACTACACGAATTATTTTAACTACAGGAATTATTTTTATAAAAGAATACGGGTTTTTATTCTTTTAAACAAGTAATTCTTGTAGTTCCTATTCGTATTCTTTTATAAAAATAATTCGCGCAGTTCCCGCCGCATCTTAACTACAGGAATTATTTTTATAAAAGAATACGGGTTTTTATTCTTTTAAACAAGTAATTCTTGTAGTTCCTATTCGTATTCTTTTAAACAAAAAATTCCTGTAGTTAAAACAATCCTTGCAGTTATTTCAAATACCTAAAATCAACCGAGGTATTATTAAAATTAACAATTAATCCCTTATTGCATTTATAATGCTTAATATACTGTGAAAAACGGCTTAGCGCCAATTCATTTAAGCTGTTTACCGCGACAATAGAAATCAACAAATTATTAATCTTATAAAATTTCAATTCTTTTTTATCATAAACTTTACCTTTGTAATTCAGCTCTAATTCTTTAATCCATTCAAAATTAATATTATTATATTTTAACTCGTCCCAAAAAGCGCGCCTGTACACCTGATGAAAATATCCCGGACCCAATATTTCCAATATTTCCTTGCTGATCATTAAAAACGGCTGAATCAAACTTTTATCTTCCGCCGGCAAATTAATCTTATCAATATCAAAGTTAGCCGTCAAAACTTTTTTCCGGCTGACATTATTGGGAAACGCCTTAATATAAATTTCAGTTCCGCCAAAATTAATCAGCATCGCTAATTGCAAACCTGTTATTTTTAAATAAGAAATAGTTTGCGCTTGATGCAAAGCAAAAATTTCCGGCGCGGATTTTAATTCTAAAATAATTTTATTTTCCACAATAACATCCGTGTAAAATAATCCGACTCTATGATCTTTATAAATAACCTCATGCTCTTTTTGCCTTTCAAATTTTAATCTCTTTTCCAGCAACGCATCGCACAAAATGTCCTCAAAAGTTTCTTCGCTCCAATTGCCGATGACATTGTTATAAATGTCAAATGCCGCGCCTCTTATTTGATACACCAACTCTTTTTCGTACATATTTTTAAACTACACGAATTACTTGTTTTAACTACACGAATTTTTTGTTTAAAAGAATAAAAATCCGTATTCTTGCTAAAAATAATTCGTGTAGTTTTCGTATTCTTTTATAAAAATAATTCGTGTAGTTTTCGCCACATCTTAACTACACGAATTTTTTGTTTAAAAGAATAACTCTCCAAAATAACTCCCCTATCCCGCGCCCGCAGGCGTGGGAGAGGGGCTGGGGGTGAGGGCTAATTCACCTGCATCCGCCTCGCTTCCACCCGATACAACTGCCCCACTTCATCCGCCCCATTAGATGCAAAATTATCTAACGGGGCAAGCCGACAGCGCGCGATTTTCGGAAAAGATACAGGGACATAAGCAGTTTTCCGAGTAGTTTTCTATTTTATCTTTTTTATAAAATATCCTCCTGTTTTTGAACTTCCTCTAAATTCAACTGAATCATCGTCTTTTAATTTTTTTAACCATCTTTCAAGAGTTTTCATAGGAATTTTTAACTGCTCTTCAAAATATGGAATTCTTTTAGCGGGGTTATTCTTAATAAACTCAAAAAGAATATTTACTCCCTCACTTACTCCCTCACTTACTCCCTCACTTACTCCCCCATTTACTCCCTCACTTACACCGCCACTTACACCGCCACTTACACTTATTTTTTTTCTAAAAGGAAACTTAATAATAAAAAAACTGCCGACATCAAAAACAGGTTTAGGATTTTCCTGCTCTAAACACAAGTTATTCATTCTTTTAATTCCGGAACCAATCTTTTCAACATATTTTGTTTTTGAAAAAATATCCGCGATTAGTTCATTCCTGCGGATAGAAACTTTCCCAAAATCACTCTTGTTAAAACCGGGGACGAATCCTCCTGGACTAAGAATTTCAACTCTATCTGAATAAATAAACAAACTGATATTCGCGCCTCGGAATGAATAATCTCTATGAATTAAAGCGTTAACCAAAGCCTCTTCAAGCGCCCTGAGCGGAACATCATAAATCTCCCTTCGCAACTCATCGGGAAATTCGTACCTCACCTTTAAATGTTTCTTTAAAAAAATCATCCCATATTCAAGCTGCTCAAATAAATTCCCGTTAACCCTTTTACGATCAATAATATTAGCATTATCTTTGAATAAAACGCATTCCAAATAAGCGGAAGGGAAAATATGTTGAACATTTTTTCCAAAAAGTAAAATGCTCGCGTTGCTGAAATCACTCTCAAAATTGATCAATCTCATACTTTTTAAAACATCTTTTTCATCCAAATCCATCCCGATCTCATTTTTCTTTAAAAAATATTTAAAACTGTCAAAATTAAAATCTTCTTTTTTCTTTGAATAATGACTGTCAAAATCAAACTGCGCGTTATTTTTTACAATCTCCAAGATTCCATCTCTTTTCATTTTTTGCGAATTCGGCCCGACTCGCATAAAAAATCCGGCTGAACAAGAATATGGCTTATTTCCTCCTTCTTTAATTTCAATAATTAAAATATTCGCAAATTCCTCAAAAATGATAACAATGGACGGGTCGCAATTATTGGCAATGTCTTGAATTTGTGATTTTAATTTATTGGTTGTTTTAATCCCGGTTATTCTGCCATTATCGGCAATTCCCAAATATATTTTTCCTCCGCTGGCGTTCGCGAATGAAACAATCTCTTTGGATAAATTTTTAGAATCAAGAGACTCTTTGAATTCAACAAACTGCCCCTCGCCTTCTTGTAAAATAAATTGTAATTCTTTTTTATGCATAAAATTAATTGGTTGTTGGAATTTGATTATTGATGTTTTTTTGGTTATTGTTTCTTGTTTCTTTTATCCTTTATTCTTTTATAAAAATAATTCGTGTAGTTTTCGCAGTATTTTAACTGCAAGAATTTTTTGTTTAAAAGAATAAAAACCCGTATTCTTGCTAAAAATAATTCGTGTAGTTAAAATAATCCCTGTAGTTAAAGCTAATTTGCTTGAAAGCGGCGGGCTCCGACCCGATACAACTCCCCAATCTCATCCGCGCTCAACGCCCGGTTGTAAATCCGCGCTTCATCAATCAGCCCGCTAAAAAAATTATCCGGCGTTGGTTGATAGTCCGCCCCGATCCGAACATTGCCGTCATTGGTCGGCAAATTGCCGGAAAAATCCGTATTGGTGTCTTCCAAATTTCCGTCAATATATATCTTCATGGATGTCCCGTCATAACTGCCCACAATATGATGCCACTGGCTGTCATTAATATCAGTCGTG
>JAZDKT010000101.1:0-2661 GCA_043802685.1 Candidatus Falkowiibacteriota bacterium
CCGGATTATATTGATATTGAAATTTTTGTTCCAACAAGCGATATTGATTATCCGCAGGAAGTTCCCGGATACGCCAAGCCGATTGTTGTCAGGATATTTGAAAGCAGCGTCTGGCAGTCAATTGGCGAGGATAATGAGGATAAAATTATTTATAAAAAAGCAGGAGAGAAGAAAGATAAAATTTATACCATAAAATTCTGGGATCAGATTCCTAAAGATTGGCAGGGCAAGTGGAGCGAGGGGATGGGGGATGGGATAATGGATGGTTTTATTATAAAATAATAGAAAATAAGGCGACATTGAGCTTCAAAGGCATGTTTTAATTAGCATGCTTTTTTAGTTGACCCCGCATCTTTTAGCCGGTTTATTTTTTATATTTTTTTAGTTTAAATGTGTTATTCAAAATACTCTAGCTAAAAGGCGCGGGGTTGATTTTAAGCTGGATTAATGATAACATTAAACCGTAGAAGAGATCAGCGCATATCAGCCTATAATCAGCGTTAGCTCAGCGTTAAAGCCGTCCAAAGCCAAAATAAAGCTGATTTTTTCATAAAAACGATATAAAATATTCTTTTTCTTTACTCTTATTATATGATAAACCCAACATTAACCCAAAAAACCGAAGAAACTTTAACTCCTGCCGAAAGCGCCAAAAGGCTTTTTCAGGTTATTTATAATGATCAGAAAAACAAGGATGAGCCGGATGATGAAGCCCCGAAAATAAAAGTGTCAAATCTTATTTCCAAGATGTCTTTTTATTATGAAAAGATAAGAAATGTGATTGAATATAAAGAAGAGCATTTGTTCAGGAAAAACGCCATTGAAAGGATACTCAAGCGCCAGATTGTGATAGAGGGGATTATTAAAGAATCAAAAAGCGAGGATATTGCCAAACATCTTTTAATGGAATTAATCAGGGCCGGCTATTTGCCGAACAATAAAATTCCGGAAAGCAAAATAGGCGAAATCAGCAAAGTAATTTCCAAATACATAAAACTTAAAAAATACTGCTCGGAAAGCTTAAAGGGCGATGGCGAAGAAAGAACTGAATGCGCCAAATGGATAATCGCTTTGGCGGCCAGCGACATAGAGGAAAGATTGGGCTGCGGAAAAATTGACAAGACGGTTATTAAAAATATGTATGAAATTTTGATTGATATTGTAAAATTTCCAACAGAATTTGATTATGAAAAAGACAAGAATATTCAGATTTTAGCCGGCATACACAGTTCTTTTTTAAAGTTTGACCGCGACATGATATCTTTTATTATTTTTAAATATTACAATGCGGATTGGCATAAAGCGGATGATGATGACATTGAGCGCCTCGGGCGCGGTATAAAGTTTTTGCGGGAAACAATAAACAAGCAGATAGACCATCCAATGGCCAAACAATTAAACAGAATTGTAAGCCGCTATACGGTCTTTTACACTATCTTGGTGGATGTTATAGATGATGATCCTGCCGTGGTGTACAATAGCTTTAAATCGGATCCTAAAGCTTTTCCCAGGCAGATAAAAAATAAATGCGAAGCAAGGTACAGAAACACCAAATCAAAACTGTGGCGCTCCGCCTTGCGCAGTATAATATATATTTTTATAACCAAATCCATATTCGCGGCTATCTTGGAGGTGCCGGCGATTAAATGGTTCGGGGGCGAAGTGAACAGCATGTCGCTGTTAATCAATATTTCTTTTCCGGCCATTTTGCTGTTTTTAATAGTGCTTTTTACAGCTTTGCCGTCAAAAGACAACACCAAGAAAATCGTTGAAGGAGTTGAGGAAATTGTTTTCAAGGAGCGCGGCCGGAAAGAGCCGTTTCAATTGCGCCAGCCGATAAGGCGCAAAAGTTTTATGAACGCGGCTTTCGGAATCATTTATTTTGTTACTTTCTTTGTTTCCTTCGGCTTTATCGTCTTGAGCTTGCAGAGAATACATTTCAGCTGGATAAGCATTATTATCTTTTTATTCTTCTTGGCGCTGGTAAGCTTTTTCAGCATCAGAATAAGAAAAAGCACCAGAGATTTAATCGTTGTTGATCCCAAAGAAAATATCATCAGCTTGTTTTCCGATTTTTTCTATACGCCGATTATCGCCGCGGGCAAATGGATTTCCGAGAAATTTTCCCGCATCAATGTCTTTGTTTTTATTTTTGATTTTATAATAGAAGCGCCTTTCAAGATTTTCATAGAAATCGCGGAAGAATGGACCAAGTATGTTAAGGAAAGGAGAGATGATATAGTTTAGGGCACATAACGCATAACGCGTAGCGCATAACACATAACGAAAATTATTTAGTTTTTTAGTTAACGAGTTGATTCAATTTTAAACAATAACTCATTAACCCGTTAACCCGTTAACTAAATAATATTTTAATTAACATTCATGTTGTATATCGTCGCAACCCCAATCGGCAATTTGGAAGATATATCGCTTCGCGCGTTAAGAATTCTCGGCGAAGTTGATTTTATTTTATGCGAAGATACCAGAGTTACCGGCAAATTGCTTCATCATTATAAAATCAAGACTCCGGCGATTTCTTATCATCAGCATACGGATGAAAAAAAGCTTGGTTATATTTTAAGCTTATTGGAAAAAGGCAAAGGATTGGCCTTGGTTACCGATGCCGGCACTCCCGGCATTTCCGATCCCGGAGGAAAA
>JAZDKT010000102.1:0-10609 GCA_043802685.1 Candidatus Falkowiibacteriota bacterium
TCCGTATACCAGCGCCGAGCGCTGTAATGATCCGGGTTGGGAATAACGCGAATGGCTATGGCGTCCGGGGAAGTGGCGGAGCGGGCTGGAACACAAAAACACGAAAACACGAAAACACAAAAACACGAAAACACAAAAACACGAAAACACGGAAAACACGAAAACACGAAAACACTAAAACACTTATGTTTTATGCCTGCCGTTTTATTATTTTTTAGTATTTTCATATTTTAGTGTTTTCGTGTTTTGAGGCCAAAGGCCGCGTGTTTTCGTGTTTTTGTGTTTTCGTGTTTTGAGGCCAAAGGCCGAGTGTTTTCGTGTTTACATTATAACACAATTTTCGTGAAACGCGCAACGCGTAACTCGCAACACATGTTGATTTATTTTATTTAATATCCAATATTGAATATTTAACATATTTATACATGTTTAATTTTAATTCATCGTGAAAATTCATATCGTTACGCGTTACGCGTTATGCGTTATGCGTTATGCGTTACGCGTTATGCGTTATGCGACAATCACTTCCCCCACATTATGTTCCTCGTCTATGCCGGCGGCGTTGGCCTCGTCCGTGTCAATCTGCATGCGCCAGCTGAATTTCTTGTCAACCCTTACTAAAACATTATAAAACTTTACTCCTCTCGGCCCTTGAAACTTCACTGAAACAAGCTGGCCGCGCTTTACCTTGTATTTTTTAGCGTCGGCAGGCGAAGCATGAATATGCCTGTGCGCCAGAATAACTCCGCTTCTGATTTTTACTTCTCCTTTGGGGCCGACAATCGTAATGCCCGGAGTGCCGTCCAAATTTCCGCTTTCGCGCGCTAGCGCCGGAATTCCCAAATAGTATGAATCTGTTTTTGATATTTCCACTTGAGTCCTGTCTTTCAGCGGCCCTAAAATACGAACATTCCTTAATTCGTCTTTAGAAGTCTTCAAGTCAACCACTTCATTGGCGGCGTAGCTGTGCGGCTGAGACAGCCGGCGCAGCATAGTAAGCTCCGCGCCCTTGCCGAAAACAGCCTCAAAATCCGCCTTAGATATATGTACATGGCGGGCGGAAGTTTCAATTATTATTTTCGCATATCGCATAACGCGTAACGCATAACGCAAAAAGTTTTACTTTTTAATCAAGCTCCAAAGCATTTTTCCGATTTTGTCAGCTAACATAAATCCGTATTCGTATTCTTCTTGCGTTATGTATTTTTCATCATAACTAAAAAATAATAAATATTTTGATTCTTTTAGAGAACCGTAAGAGGTTTCTAAAAAATTAATATAAACTTTGCAGGTTTCGCTTCTTCTTCTCGCGTATCCTTCAATATAGTTTAAAATAATTGACATGGCCGCTCTTCTGATTTGCGAGGTTATTCCATATAATTCTTCTTTTGGAAATTTTTTAGTAATCCTATATACAAACTTAACATATTTGTGCATGTTTAACTTTAACTCATCATGAAAATTCATATCGTTGCGCGTTACGCGTTATGCGTTATGTGTTATGCGTTACGCGTTATGCGTTGCGCGTTACGCGTTATGCGTTGCGCGTTATGCGTTATGCGTTGCGCGTTATGCGTTATGCGTTACGCGTTGCGCGTTACGCGAGTTAAACCAGCGAACTCGTATCTCCCAGCGGCAAACCCAATTCCTTGGCTTTAAGCACGCGGCGCATAATTTTTCCGCTTCTGGTTTTGGGAAGCTTGTCAACGAAATCAATGTCTTTAATCACCGCAATCGGCCCGATGGTTTTCCTTACCTGCATTTTTAATTCCTGCTTCAGATTATCGCTTGGCTTGATTCCCTGCTTTAAAATAATAAAAGCTTTTATCACTTCTCCTTTTATCGGATCAGGCACGCCGATTACTCCGGCTTCAACAACTGACTTGTGGGAAACAAAAGAGCTTTCCACTTCAGCCGTGCCGATTCTGTGGCCTGCTACTTTCAAAACATCATCTGTCCTGCCCTGAATCCAAAAATAACCATCCTTATCGCGAGAAGCGACATCGCCGGTAAAATAAGCTCCCTTGACCTTGCTCCAATATGTCTTGATGTATCTTTTGGGATTTTTATAAATAGTCCTGATCATGCTGGGCCATGGATTTCTAATAATAAGATAGCCGCCCTTGCCAGCCGGAACGCGCTTGCCTTTTTTGTCCACCACATCGGCGATAATCCCGGGAAACGGCTTGACAGCGCTGCCCGGCTTTAGCGAAGCCGTTGGCAGGGGCGTAATCATGTTCATGCCTGTTTCAGTCTGCCACCAAGTATCCATAATCGGGCATCTGTTTTTGCCTATGTATTTATAATACCATTTCCATGCGGAAGGGTTGATCGGCTCTCCCACCGAGCCCAAAATTCTTAAACTGGGCATTTTATGCTGTGCCGGCCATTTGGCTCCATATTTCATCATCGCCCTGATCAAAGTAGGCGCCGTATACAAAACATTAACTTTGTATTTTTCAACTATTCTCCACATTCTGTCAGGCGCCGGCATATCCGGCACGCCCTCGTACATTAAGGTTGTAACACCTGCCAGCAATGGACCGTAAATAATATAGCTATGCCCGGTGATCCAGCCCGGATCCGCGGTGCACCAAAATATTTCATCGCCTTTTAAATCAAAAACCCATTTGATTGTCCTTAAAACACCAACCGGATAGCCGCCATGCGCGTGCACTACGCCTTTTGGCTTGGAAGTAGTGCCTGAAGTATAAAGCACAAACGCGGGATCTTCCGAATCCATTCGCGCGCATTTGGCTTCTGTCGGCTGGCCTTTGACAAAATCTTTATACCAAATATCTTTGCTTTTACTTAACTTTACTTTTTCGTTATTATTTTTTACCACAATAACTTTCTTAATTGTTTTACAGCTTTTTACCGCGTTATCCGCTATTTCTTTCAGATTAATTACCTTGCCTCTTCTAAAACTGCCGTCTGCCGTGAATAAAATTTTGGCTCGCGCGTCTTTAATCCTGTCCGCCAAGGCGGCTGCTGAAAATCCGGCGTAAACAACTGAATGGATAGCGCCTATCTTGGCGCAGGCCAGCATTACAAAAGCGATTTCGGGAATATTTGGCATATAAACAGCTATTCTATCGCCCTTTTTCGCTCCCAATCCGCGCAAAGCATTAACTAATTTATTAACCTCTTTATACAATTCAAGGTAAGTATACTGCCTTGTCCGTCCTGCTTCATCTTCCCAAATTATGGCTTTATTTTTTTCTGTTTTTGTTCCAATGTGCCTGTCCAGCGCGTTGTGAGCCAAATTGCATTTAGCGCCGGTAAACCACTTGAAGAACGGCTTCTTGCTCGCGTCAAGAACCTTTTCCCACGGTTTGAACCATTCCAAGTCTTTCGCGGCTTCTTCCCAAAATTTTTCAGGATTGCGCGCCGCTTCTTTTATAACAGCTTCATAATCTTTTACATTGGCTTGGCTGATAATTTTCTTGGACGGCTTGTATTTTTTTTGCGAAGATGATAAAACTTCGGTTAATTCTCGCTTGTTTGTTTTTGGCATAAGATTGGTATAGTAAAATTTGTTAAATTAGTTATTTGTTAAATTGCTAAATTGTTACATTGCTAATTTGCTAAATTGCTAACCGCGTTCGCATTAAAATTCACATCCGAGTTCGCGCCGCCGCTGGCATTGTTTTTCAACAGGCAATTTCAAGATTTTAAAAGCCATTTCCAGAGAGGAATATACTTTATGATTTTTCCATTTTCCTTTTCCTCTTTTTCAATATCGTTATTTATTATAAAGCCGGTTTTCGCTTTTAAATCATTCAGCGCGCGCAACAGGCCTCTCTTTTCTCTTTTTTCTGTTTTTATATCTTTTAAAGAATAGCAAACTTGGATAACTTTTGATGCTTTGTTTTTTTCCAACACGACAAAATCCGTTTCATAATCAGCTTTGTAATAATAAATATCATCGCGCTTTTTTCTTCTTAAGCTAAGAAATGTTAAATTCTCGTATAATTTATTATAATTATCAGACAAGCCGAAAGCAACGGTTCCAAGCAATCCGTTGTCAATTCCATAAATTTTAAACGGATTAATTATCTGCCTTTTAACGGAACTGTCAAGCTTTCTGACCGGAAAGAATAAATACGCGTCCTCTAAATGCGACACATAATTCTTGATTGTCATGGAGCTGCCTATCCCCTCAATTCTTTTAGCAAGTTCGCGATAGGACATTAAACTGCCGTTGTTTGACGCTAAATAAAGCGACAGCTCGCGGAATTCTTTCGCGTTTTTTATGTTAAACCTGCTGATAATATCCCTGTAAATTATATTTTTATAAAAATCCGGAAGGATATTTAATTTGGCTTCTATCGTCTCGGGAAATCCGCCTGATTTCAAATAAATATTAAATTCTTTTCTAATCAAGCTTTCTTGCTTCGTGGTTAAACTTCCTTTCCAATCTATTTTTTTAAATCTTAAAAATTCAGGAAAAGAAAAAGGGAATATTTCCATTGTGTAATTTCTGCCTGTAAGCGATGTTGCTATTTCGCTTGACAGCAAAGAAGAGTTTGATCCTGTGATAAAAATTTTAAAATTTCCTGTTTCGTATAATTTATGTATCCATTTTTCCCAATACTCAACATTTTGTATTTCATCAAAAAAACAATATATTTTTTTATTTTTTATTCCGCAAATTTCATAATAAGCCGACAATAATTTGTTAAAATCCTCTTTCTTGAAATCAACAAAAAATTCATCGTCAAAATTTACGTAGAAAAGCTGATCCGCGCTTATTTCGCGCTTTTTCATGAGTTCTTTCGCGATCAATTTTAAAAAAGAAGACTTGCCGGCTCTGCGGACTCCTGATATTACTATGATTTGTTTTGCTGATATTAAATCTTTTACGCTTTCTTTCGTATCTCTGCCGATTAAGCCCGCGCTTTGCGAAAATGCTTCTTTCTGGTCTAAAATTAAATGTTTTAATAAATCAATATCCATAAAATAATATTAAAAGGTGTCAAGCGTATTATACACTTTCGTATATTTTTGTCAAGTTCATTGGACACTTCCTTTGTCGGCTCCATAGTCCAACTGCGGCTGGAACTATACAGCCATCGCTGGTTAATATAAATCTTAAATCTTAAATCTTAAATCGGAAATTTTCAACAGCCCGTTCTGCGCGCCCTGCTTGGCGATTACGGAAGAAGTATTTCTGGAACTAAGCTTCATGGCTTTCGCGATATTGCCTTTGTATAATTCCAATCCGGCGATAAACGAAGAGCCGAAAGCGTCGCCTACGCCGGTTGTATCAAGCCGCTTTTTCTCCCTAATAACATCCTGATGATAAAATTTATTGCCGTCATAAGCGTCCGCGCCGAATCTGCCATTGGTGATAACAACTATTTCCGGACCCCAGCCCTGAATTGTTTTCAATAAATTTTTCATGTTATTTAAAAATTTATTGTCCTTCTTGGCGTATTTTTTATCGGAAACAACCAGCTCAATCGCCTCGTCTTTATTGATGACCAAAACTTTTACCCGGTTGAAATACCTGCCGATTACTTTAACGCCCAAATGAAGCTGAATATGGCCCGGATTCCATGCAATCTTAACTCCATGGACTGAAAAAACGCCTTTCAGCACATCACGCCACTTGCCGGATAAAGAAGTCATGTATATCCAATTCGTATTTTTTAAATTTTGCAATTCAGCATCAGTAATTTGCAATTTAGCGTTGGCGGCTCTATTGGAGAAAACCACATGCTCATTGCTCTGGCCGACCAGCAGAAAAGAAAAGCCGGATTCTGCATTATCCAGTTTTTGGACTAAGCTTGTATCCACTTTATGCTTTTCTAAATTCTGTAAAATTCTCCCGCCTCTCTCGTCCTTGCCCACCGCGACCAAGCCGGCAACTTTTAATCCCAAGAGCGACAGGCAAACCGCGGCATTGGCCGCGCCTCCGCCAAAAGTGGAATAAGATTTGTCAATTTTAATTTTAGCCCCATATTCAAAAGCAAGCAGTTTCTGCATTAAAATATTTTCTTTATTGTCAATCAGAACGCCTTCTTTGGTATAAAAAGTTATATCCTCGGTAGCGCCGCCGATTGTGATTACATCGTATTTCATATTATTACATTGTTACATTGTTACATTGCTACATTGCTAAATTGCTCACTTTCGCGTTCGCTCCGAGAGCGGTCGAGACGCTCGCAGCGGCGCGAACGCGGATATAACAATTTAACAATTTAGCATTATATCTTTATTATAGCATAATCAATCTAAAAAAACAAAAAAAGCGCTCTAAATTAGAATGCTTTTTTATATAATTACAACCATATAACAATGTAACAATTTAACAATGTAACAATTTATTCCAAATCTTTAATGTTTTTATCCAACTCATCCCTCTGCTCTTTAGTTATTAAATAAATATTATCACTATCCCCTTTCTTGGCATAATATAATTCTTCTTCAGCGTTGGCTCCATAGTCCCGAAGGGCTGTGGAGCCATTTTGCAAAGCACCTCCAACCATTAAAATATTATCAATCCCCTCGCCTGTCGCCTGCGCGATTATTAAATTCTTCTCCAAGCCCGTTCCGTCAAAAGTCTGCTCCGGTATTTTTGCCGCGATTAGATTAGACATTATATTTAATATTTCATCAATTTTATTTTCATCTACGCTAAATTCATAAGGCGAAATCCCCTCCCACTCATATTCTAGTTTTTCAGTTTCCAGTGTTTCAGTGTTTTCGTGTTTTTGTGTTTTCGTGATTATAAATTCCCTATCTGGATATTGAAATCTAATTTTAGAAATTTTTTCCTTGTCAGATAAAAATATATTTTTATCATACCAGCTATCTCTACTAAACAATCCCGACAAATTAATTTTGATTTTATAAGTTTCGTCTAAATTTGATTCTGATACATAAGTGCTAAAATCATTTCCTGTTTTTCCTATTACAAAATTCGCAATTTCATTTTCTGCGTTTAAAAATAATCTTACTTTCACGCCTTGCTCTAAATCAGTTTTAAATTCGCTTTTTTTATCCTTGTTTGAACCGGCCAATTCTACTTCCGCGCTGATTGCTTCTTCAAGCGCCTTGTTTAAACTGTCCGCCAAATTTTCCTCAACATAAAAATCTTTAGTATCCGCAATTCTCCATTTATCACTTTCTCTTATTAAAACCGCTGTCTCGCCATTCTTTGTAATTTCTATCTTGTCTATTTGGCTAGCGTCAATCTTGGCTAAAAAATTATCCGGCTTGCCCAAATCGCTTTTCCAATCTTTGAACGGCCCTTGATAAAAATAAGCCAAAGCTATTAAAATAATTAAAATTATAGCTAATTTAATATTTTTCATATTGTTACATTGTTAAATTGCTACATTGCTAAATTGCTAATTTCTCATTAGTAAATTTTATTAAACTATTTAATTCTCTCGGCAATTTATCAAGTTCATTAAAAATATATTGATATTCTTCTTGAGCAATTAATTTCCTTATCCATGCTTTTTGCGTCCAATCTTGAGATTCTTTGATAGAACCAAAACTATAACGATAAAATTTTATCTTGTCTTTCTTGCCATACCTGCCAAACCCTTCCGCAATATTTGCCGACATGGAATCAACAGCTCTAACAAATTGTTTTCCAACTGTGTCTTTAGTAAAATAATCCCATTTTATTGCAACGCCCCAAACATAGTTAGATAAATTAAAAGCGATTTTATAAGCCCCGACATCATTCAATTGCAAAAATTTTTTATTCATAGAAAACAATATAGCAATGTAACAATTTAGCAATTTAGCAATTTATAGTTCATCCATAAACCTGCTCCGCCTCCTGATATAATACCGAGCCATGCCGAATATAACCACGATCACCGTCACTCCGAAAATATTCAAATATCTTGCGGCCGCCTTGGCGCTGTCGGACAACTCTTTAATTGGCCGCTCTGAAATTCCTTTTGAGCGGATATTAATCAAGTCTTCGTCCAAACTTAAGCTGTCAACTAAATTCTGAAAAAATATCAGATTGTCAGGCATATTTCTCAAAAAACTGTCTTTTATAAAATCACTGTCCCCGACAACTATTAATCTGCCGGCATCCGTACTGCCATTTCCGTAAGGGCTGGTGAATTTACCGATGATAGACGCGGCCAAAACCTTGCCACCCTTATTCTGCGATGGCGAGAACGCCTGCTGGGGATTTAAATTAAAATTATCCTGCTGAATCCATGATTTTTCAGATGCGCGAACTACATAAGAAACTTTATTGTCTTTATTTATTTTATCGGGCAAAATTTCCACACTGCTTGCCCATGGCATAATTAAACTTTCAAGATTGGCAACCGCGGCATTATCCTGATCAAATCCGCTTGGCAAAATTTTTAACCAAAACGGATAATTGGTGGAAAACGCCATAAAGCCCTGGGTAAAAGAAGCCATGGCGCTGGATATGTCCAAAACCAAATCATTATTTAATTTTACTCCGTAATTCTCCAACAAGCCGTTAAGCCCCGTATCGTTCGCGCTTGCCGTTAAGCCCTCTTCAACATTAACTCCGTCTGCCGCGATTAATAAGGAACCTCCTCGCATCAAAAATGCGTCAATTGTTTGAAGCTGATTTTCATTGAATGCTTCTTTCGGCCCTAAAATAATCAAAGTATTCACATCAACCGGCGCATATTCTTCCAAAGCTAAATCAACTTTTTGGATTTGGTACAATTTTTCCAATTCTCCGTAAGCCGCGCTAATTTCACTTTCCACGTCAGCCGTGGAATTGCTGGTGACAAAACCGATTGCCGCCATTTCAGCGCCGGCAACTTTTTTAATCGCCAATGTAATCTGATATTCCAAATTTTGAGTGCTTTGAACAACCGGTATGGCTTCAGTCTTTCCGCCGTATTCAACTGCTATGCCAAGATATCCTTTCGCGATTTCAAATTTATCCTTTTCCACCACATTAAACTGCAGTTCCGGAATGCCAATCATATATAATTCGCGCTTTACATCCTCATCATCTCCCGGATCTATAAATTCAACTTTTATTTTCCCATTTGAATAATTAGCGTATTCTTCCAAAATGTCCCCCACTTCCTGACGAAGCGTAATGTATTGGCTTGGCAATTCTTCGCTAAAATAAGCTTTGATATTAACGACATCATCCAATTCTCCAACCGTATTTTTGCTTGCTTTTGAAATTGAATAATCTTTATTCTGCGTTAAATCCCAGCGATAAAATATTTGATATGAAAAAAAATTAGCCACCGCCAAAATACCGATGACAATAACCGCGGTTATGCCCAAATTAGCTTTTTTGATTAATTTTTTGTTTAAATTCATAATTCTTAGGACTTACGCGTTTGAACACTAAATTTTTAAAACCATTATTCTTCCTGCTTAAAAAATCCCTGCAAATATTGTTAAATTGTTACATTGCTAAATTGCTAACATTAAAACAATTTAGCAATTTAGCAATGTAACAATAAAGATATTAACATAAGCGGAAGCTTGTAAAAACGCGTATAAATTATGTTCAAACGCGTAATTCCTAATAACAATAAAATCACTTCTTACTTCTTACTTCTAACTTCTTACTTTATTTCCAGCTCCTGCTCTCAATCACCCTGACATTCAGCCATAAAAATAAAAATATAAACGAACAATAATAAATAATATCCTTGGTGTCAATCACGCCCTTGGCAATGTTGTAAAAATGGCTGCCCAGGCCTAAAAATTTCATAACCGGAACAGCGAACTTAGGCGCTCCTGCCAAAACAAAGTCAGCTCCGACTATAAATGCGGCAAAGCAAGCCATTAACGCTAAGGTAAAAGCAATAATCTGGTTCTTGGTTAAGCTGGAAATAAAAAGCCCGAGCGCTAAATAAGAACCGCCCAAGAAAAGCGCGCCGATATATCCGCCGATGATTGAGCCCATGTCAATATTCCCAAGAAACGCGATTGTAACAGGCAGGCTGATTGATAAAATTAAAGAAATAAACAAAAATGCCAAACTGCTGAAAAATTTCGCCAAAACAACCTGCCAGTCCGTTATCGGCAAAGTCAATAAAAATTCAATCGTGCCGCTTTTCTTTTCCTCGGACCACAGGCGCATAGTGATTGCCGGGGATAAAAATAAAAATATCCAGGGAAGCAAGCCAAGATAATTCCGCAAGCTGGCCTGGCCTATCAAAAAGAAATCCTTAAAAAACAGCCAATTGCCCACAACCAAAAACACGCCGATAAAAATATAAGCGATTGGGGAGTTGAAGTAGCTCATCAATTCTTTTTTAAATAAAATATAGATTGTTTTTATGTATTGTTGTTTATTCATTATTATTTATTATTTAGTTAATGGGTTAACGAGTTAACGAGTTAATTAAATTCTAAATCACAACTCGTTAACCCGTTAACTCGTTAATTAATCAATTAAAAAATTATTTTGTAAGCTCGCGAAACACATCTTCCAGCGAAACCGACTTTTTATTAAACTCTAAAATGCTCCAACCGTTATTCATAACCGCCATTGATAAAGATTCGCGCAAATCAATGCCTGCGCGCGGCTCTATTTCATACCCGTAAACATTTTCCGACTCCTTGTCCTTTATTTCAACTTTGGCCGCGTTTTCCATTGCTTTTAATTGGCTGA
>JAZDKT010000103.1:0-9675 GCA_043802685.1 Candidatus Falkowiibacteriota bacterium
TTATTGGAAACAGGGTCGGGCTTATTTTGCTTTTTCCAAATATATAGGAGTAGCTTTGTCAGAAGTAGCCAAAATTAATCCAAAATTTTTAAAATGGATTCTTACAGCTGATTTTTCAGAGGAGACAAAGACTATTGTCAAAAAAGCGCTGGAGAGTATTAAAAGAAGCTATTAAGAAAAAATAATTAAATTACCGATCATTTATTTTTGTCATCCCTGTAGATGTTTAGTTTTTTATTATTAAATCATCGGGGATCTAAAGGCGTGTCGGTAATAACGAGACAGGTTTTTTGCAAAAAATCACTTAAATAGCTAAAATAAAGATATGGAAAACGATAATAAGCCAGAACGAATAATTAGCGCGAAAGAAACTAACGGCGACAAGCAGTTGGATATGACTTTGCGCCCTAAAAAATTAGATGAATATGTGGGGCAGGAAAAAATAAAGGACAATTTAAAGATTTTTTTGCAAGCCGCGCAAGGCAGGGGCGAAGCGATTGAGCATGTGCTGTTGTACGGCGCGCCTGGATTGGGCAAGACCACCCTTGCTCATGTGATTGCCAATGAGCTGGGCGCCAACATTAGAATTACTTCCGGACCGGCCATTGAAAAGAGTGGCGACTTGGCGGCGATTTTGACTAACTTGGGAGAAGGAGATATTTTATTTATTGATGAAATACACCGGCTTAATCGGACTATTGAAGAGATGCTGTATCCGGCAATGGAGGACTACGCGCTGGATATCATTATCGGCAAAGGCCCCTCGGCGCGCACGCTCCGGCTTGATTTGCCGAAGTTCGCGATTATCGGGGCCACAACCAGAGCCAGCTTATTGTCAGCTCCTTTGCGCGATCGGTTCGGCATTACTTACCATTTGGATTTTTACGAGCATAACGATATAGAAAATATAGTAAACCGCAGCGCGCGGATTTTAAAGGTTGAAGTGGGAGGAAGCGCGGCTTCTGAAATCGCCAAGCGATCTCGCCGCACTCCCCGCGTAGCCAATCGTTTGCTAAAGCGGGTGCGCGACTACTGCGAAGTCAAGGGCGACGGCAGGATAGAAGATGACCATTGCCTCTCGGCTTTGAAAATGCTGGAAGTTGACGAGCTGGGGCTTGACTGGATTGACCGAAAAATTTTAGAAGTGATTATTGATAAATTCGCCGGCGGACCCGTCGGCCTGAATACTATCGCGGCCGCTACCGGCGAAGATATGGCGACTATTGAAGAAGTATATGAACCGTATTTAATGCGGCTGGGATTTTTGGACCGCAGTCCTCGCGGGAGGATTGTGACTGATATTGCTTATAAACATTTGGGAAGAAAAAAACCAATGCAAAGTAATCTTATATAACATATAACTCATAACTAATAACTGGTTTTAGTTAAGAAATTTTTGAGTTATAAGTTATAGGTTATAAGTTATAAATATTTTAAAACATAAGACATGACATTTAAACTTTCAATTTTACTAATCCCATATCTATTATTTTTATTGCTCTGGCTGATTTTCAGCTTAGTGGCTGTTTATCATATGATAAAATTCGGTTTTAAGAATTTTACAACTTTTTTTACGACATTTATTTTTGTGGCGGTGTCTCTGGCGCTATTGGCTGTTTCTTATAGTTTTTTAATTCAAATTGACTGGGACACAAGCGTATCAATGTTTAAAGGCGCATTTGACGGCAGCCAGATTTTTTAATCGCATATTGCGTAATTTATCAATAATTTAAATTAATTCGTTAATTAAAGAATTAAATAATTTTCGTTACGCGTTACGCGTTATGAGTTATGCGAAATTATGTTATCAATCTATCGTTTGCCAAATCAAATAGAAGGTGAAAAAATAGTAAAAGTTGTCAGGAGAGATCTTTTTATTTTATTTAAAAAAATCATTTTCTCATTTTTGCTTTTTATTTTGCCTTTGGGATTTTTTGGAATTACATTATTAAATTACCCGAATTTATTTGACAATCAAATTGCTTATCCTTTTATTGTCTTATTAAGTAGCGCTTACTATATTTTTATCTGGCTTTTTTTCTTTTTTTCTTTTGTTGATTATTATCTGGATGTATGGATAATCACTGATGAGCGGATTATTGATGTCCAGCAGAAAGGATTTTTTTCGCGGATAATCGCCGAGCAGAGATTATACAGAATTCAGGATGTTACCAGCGAAGTTCATGGATTTTTTCCGACGATTTTAAAATACGGGGAAGTCCACATTCAAACCGCCGGCGCCAAGCAAAGATTTTTATTCCACGAAATTCCTCATCCGGAAGATGTTAGAAATATGATTATAAAATTGGCGGAAAGAAGCAAGAAGAAACATGAAGGGCGCGTTAACCCCGCAAGCTAAGTATTTAATCTGGCGGCGAAGTTAAAAGCGAAAAAATATTTTTGCCATTGCTTGCCAGTGGAATGATAATTATTCCCCCCGGCGAAATAATCGGCGAACATTTCCCTCGCACGCAGAATTTCTTTTAATCTTTTTTGGTTTTTTTTATCCGCCACGGTTAAATCAAAAAGCTCCAGCGCTCTTTCAAAAGCTTTTTCCGCGTATTCAGCGTTTTCTTTTTTTCTCCATTTTATCGCCCGCTCGGTTTCACTGCCGATGTTCGCCATCTGTGAGAAAAAAGGAAGTTCGCGCCAGCGACTTTCTGCTAATTGTTTATGCTGTATTGTCATTAGCTATAAGGTTATTGGTTATTTCAAGAATTATTTTTTGCGTTTCAGGATTTTCAACTCCGAGGCTGCGGTTTGCTTGAGACGGGCGAAGATTTATCATTGAATCAAATTCTATAAAATCTTTACTTCCGTATAGCTCCGGATAAATGTTAATTCCCCAAAGACTTGCTTGTTTTGACCCGTTTTGCAGAAGCATGCCTTCTTCATCCGCGTGAAGCTCGCCGTCTACCGCCATAATTCTTTTTTCAACGTCAACCACGGCTTTAACCAGATCGCCGAACATTTTTCGCGCCATTTCTTTTAATTCGCTTAATTTAATTTGATTTTTAATAATTTGCATAAGCTTAAAGCGTTAGTTATTTTAATAATAAACAATAAACAAGCGACAGTCAACTGCTATAAAGTTTATATTTATTATAATTATGAAATTAAAAGATTTTGATTTCAACCTGCCGAAAAATTTAATAGCTCAAGAGCCAATCAAACCGCGGGATTACTCGCGGCTTTTGGTTATGAGAAGGACGGTACAAAAATCAGCACCGAGTGATGCGCCAGCACTCGGTGCTGATTTTTGCATCCAGCACAAGCATTTTTATGATATTGTTGATTATTTTAAAAAAGGCGATGTTTTGATTTTGAATAATTCAAAAGTTTTTCCGGCGCGTTTGATTGGAAAGAAGAAAGAAACAGGCGGCAAGATTGAAGTGTTTTTATTATCCCCCACCCCCACCCCCTCCCCCGTTTGCGCTTCACGGGAGAGGGGAGCTATAGAAAAAAAAATTCAGAGTATTCCCTTTCCCGAGACTAAGTCGCGGGGGAGGGTTAGGGAGGGGGCGTGGCAATGCTTGCTGGGCGGACATGGCGGAAAGGAAAATTTGGAAGTTGAATTCGGGCGCGGATTAGAATGCAAGGTTTTAAAAAATAACAATGACGGCACATGGGATGCGCAGTTTAATAAAAGCGGCAAGCAGATGATGGAGATTGTGAAAAAAATCGGGAAGATGCCCTTGCCGCCTTACATAGATCGGAAGTCGGATTTCGGAAGTCGGATTTCGGATAAAAAAGATTATCAAACTATTTACGCTGATGAAAAGAAAGTTGGTTCTGTGGCCGCGCCGACTGCCGGGTTTCATTTTACGCATGGGTTGATTAAAAAATTAAAACACAAAGGCGTGCAGTTTGAATACATAACATTGCATGTGGGTTTAGGCACTTTCGCTCCGGTAAAAGTTAATGATATTACCAAACATAAAATGCACGCGGAATTAGTTGAGATTAGAAAAGATGTAATAAAGAGAATTATTAAGGCAAAAAAAGAAAAAAGAAGAATAGTCGCCGTTGGCACAACATCCGTTAGAACGCTTGAAGCGGTGTTTAAAAAGCGCAGAGGCTTAGCCTCTCCAAAAGAGGCTAAGCCTCTGCGCGGATTCCGCGGCTGGGTAGATATATTTATTTATCCAGGGTATAAATTTAAAGTTGTTGATGCCATGATTACTAATTTTCATCTGCCAAAGTCAACATTATTAATGCTGGTTAGCGCGCTTGCCGGCAAGAATAATATTGATAAATCGTATAAAGAGGCGATAAAGCAAAAATACAGGTTTTACAGCTATGGCGATGCTATGCTGATTATTTGAATTTTATTGCCCTTGACTATGCCATATCAATTAAGTTATACTAAAATCAGTTAAAGCGAATAAAATAATAAATTAATAAAATAATAAAATAATTTATCGTTAAGGAATTTGAATTTTAATAAACACACCCCTAAATCCCCTCTCCCCGCAAAAGGCGGGACAGGCAAGAGTGGACTTATGATGTGCTAAGTTTAATTTATGTCCGTACCAAAAAAGAGAAGAACTAAAAGTTCAGTTGGCCAGCGAAGATCTCATCATGCTTTAAAAGGAATTTCATTGAATAAATGCGCTAAATGCGGCAAAGCGGTCAAGCCGCATTGCGCCTGCGCTTTTTGCGGCTTTTATAAAGGAAAAGAAGTTTTGAAAATCAAGTCAAAAAGCAAGAGCAAGAAAAAAGAATTACAATAACTTATAACACGATTCAATAGCTCGTTCCACGAGTTATTAGTTATAGGTTATAAGTTATAAAAAGTTATTTTTAAAATATGTCCAACAGGCACTTATCAAGAACCATAGCGATGCAGACTTTGTTTTCTTGGGATTTTAACGGCAAGAATAAAAAAGATTTGGAAGATATTATAAAGCGGAATTTTAAATATTTTGCCCCTAAATTCAATGATCAAGGTTTTGTCAGGGGTTTAGTTGGCGGCGTAATGGAGCATTTGCCCGAAATTGATAAATACATTACTAAATACGCGACTGAATGGCCGCTGGAGCAGATAACAATAGTTGACCGCAATATTTTGCGCATCGGCGTTTATGAATTAGTGCTTGATAAAGGCATACCCGCGAAAGTAGCGATTAATGAAGCCATTGAAATTGCCAAGACATTCGGCGGAGAATCGTCAGGTAAGTTTGTCAATGGAGTCTTGGGAGCAATATATAAGGATATGGACGAAAGCGATGCGGGGAACAATAAAAAGACAGAAGCGAAGAATTAGATTTTTAAAAATTTTATAATAATTTTATTTATTTTAAATTGTTAAATTGTTACATTGTTAAATTGCTAAAACTAAAAGCAATATAGCAATTTAACAATGTAACAATGTAATTAGATGAAAGACTTTTCTAATCTTGAAAAGCAGATTGATATCAAATTTAAAAACCGTGATTTATTGATTCAGGCCGTAGTGCACCGCTCTTATATAAACGAACACCCAAGTTTTGAGCTCGGCCATAATGAGCGCTTGGAATTTTTAGGCGATGCTGTTTTGGAAATAGTTGTAACTGAATATTTATTTTATAAATTTCCCAATACTCCCGAGGGAGAGCTTACTAATTGGCGCGCCAGCTTGGTTAACTCTAAAATGCTGGCTCTGGTAGCAGACGAAATTGAGCTTGATGATTATATTTATTTATCAAAAGGAGAAGCGAACGACAAAAATTCAAAAGCGCGCCAATTCATATTGGCCAATGCGGTAGAAGCTTTGATAGGCGCGATTTATCTTGACCAGGGCATTCGTTCAGCTAAAAAATTCATTAAGCAAAACATGCTGTCCAAGCTTGATAATATTTTAGCCAACGAGCTTTACCTTGATCCAAAGTCTAAATTTCAGGAAAAAGCCCAGGAAATATCAGGTATTACTCCGCATTACAAAGTGCTGTCGGAAAAAGGGCCTGACCATGAAAAGATTTTTTAAGTTGGCTTATACTTGGGTGAAGAATTAATTTCTAAAGCCAAAGGATCTTCCAAGCAGGAAGCGCAAGTCAAGGCGGCTGCCAAAGGCATTAAGAATAAGGAATGGTAGTTTTCGCGTAACGCATACCGCGTAACGCATAACGATAAAATAAATTTTTAAAAACAATGTAATAAATATTATGCGTTGCGCGTTATGCGTTGCGCGTTATGCGAGAATATGATTATCAAACAACTTTTTAAAATAGCGGCTGAGAATAAGGCGTCAGACCTTCATTTGGTTGCCGGCCTGCCTCCGACATTGCGCGTTGACGGTGAATTAATTAAAATTGAAGACAAAAAGCCGCTAACAGGCAGCGAGATAGAACAAATGGCTTTTTCAATTATTACGGAAGAGCAGAAAAAAATTTTTGTTGAATCCAAGGAATTGGACTTTAGCTATGAGATAGAATATAAATTTAGATTTAGAGTAAACATTCATTATGAAAAAAACAATGTTGGCTTAGTCGCCAGAGTTATTAATGAAAAAATGCCGAATTTGGAAGATCTCGGCATGCCTAAAATAACCTATGATTTGTTGAACCTAAGCCAAGGATTAATATTGGTTACCGGCCCGACCGGCTGCGGCAAATCAACTACGCTTGCCGCTATGATTAATTATATCAACAGCAACCACAGCCGCAGCATCATTACCTTGGAAGATCCTATTGAATATTTATTCAAACCGGATAAAAGCATTATTATCCAGCGCCAGCTAGGCAATGACATGATTTCTTTCGCGGACGGCTTGAAGCATATTTTGCGTCAGGACCCCAATGTCGTTATGGTGGGGGAAATGCGCGATCTGGAAACGGTTGGCGCTACCATTACTTTAGCCGAAACAGGGCATTTGGTTTTGGCCACATTGCACACTTACAGCGCCGCGCAGACCATTGACCGCATCATTGACATTTTTCCGCCGCATCAGCAGAACCAAGTGCGCATGCAATTATCCATGACTTTGGCATGCGTAATTTCCCAGCGCCTGCTCCCGAGCATAAAAGGCGGTCGTGTCGCGGCGCGTGAAATTATGCTGAATACTCCGGCGGTAGCAAATTTAATCAGGGAAAACAAAATAGCTCAGTTAAAGACCGTTATAGAAACAAGCTCTAAGGAAGGCATGATCAGTATGGACCAGAATCTAAAAAAATTATTTGAAAGCAAGGTTATCAGCAAGGAAGCAGCCCAGGCGCAAATGGCCAATCCGAGCTTGTTGGATAAATTTAGCATATTGTAGCATCACTCAAATCTACAAATAGATTTTAAGAAGGGCGAGAGGGCTAAGAGGGCGAATAAGGGGCAGAAGGGCAAAGGGGAAAATTATTTTATCTTATTCCTGCCTAAATTCTCTTAATTTTTCCTCGCCTCTTATCTCCTATAAATTGATCTCTTGACATAAAATTTTAAAAATGTATAATATAGTGTATAATGCAGTGTATAATATAAGTTAGAATTTATATATTTTATTTTAATCTTATTTTTATATGAATATATATAGCTTATTACTTAAATTTACAAGCGGTTAGGATACGGCTAATTTTATTGCCGCCAAAACCGCTGAAGAGCGGTTTTTTTAATTGCCGCAAATGAGTATAATGCTAATCCGCTAATAAACCCCGCACCTTTTGGGCAGATAATAAATAAAAATATTATCACAAAAAATAATAATACCAAACTGTCCAAAAGGTGCGGGGTAAATGCCAATCAACTAATTGCGAATACGCTAATCAGTATTATAACTTATAACCTATAACTAATAACATAATTCAGGAGCGTCAAATGCGAGTTATTAATTATAGGTTATCAGTTATGGCAAATAGCGGCAGTTTACCTGAACTTTAACAATTGAATATAAAAAAACAAAAATGGCTCCGTATTTTATTCAGCAATTTTAAAATATCGGAGCAAGCGCTTTTATAATTCGTATGTGCCGCATTTGTAGCGCGGCTTTTTCCGATAGGAAAAATAACATTGAAATCAAAAGTGCGGGAAAATCTCGAAAAGAGTATATGGCGGATGCCTAGACTTAAGAAGACGATGAAGGACGCAGCAGCCTGCGATAAGCCTCGGTTAGGTGGCAAGCAACCTTTGAGCCGTGGATTTCCGAATGGGTAAACCTATCCCGATGAAGTCGGGATGACCGCTGTCTGAACACATAGGACAGTGAGTGGACAACCCGGTGAATTGAAACATCTTAGTAGCCGGAGGAAAAGAGAAAAATTTTATTCCCCGAGTAGTGGCGAGCGAAAAGGGATCAGTCTAAACCTATAAAACCGCGATTCAGTTAGCTTTTTGGATTGTAAAAAAAATCAAGATACAAGAAACAAGGACACAAACAAATTCAAAATAACAAATTCAAAATTTTAAACAATTTAGATATTAAATATTTGAATTTGAAATTTGTTTGGAATTTGTATCTTGTATCCTTGTATCTTTAATAAAAAATTTATAATTCAAAATGCTAACTGGATCAGAAGGATCTATGTCCACATGTTTATTGGGTGTTGCAAGATAGTTGCGTTTTCTCCATAGATTGGGAAAGGTAAAGATATAAATTATAGTTTTTAGTTGAAAGAGCTGGAAAGCTCTGCCAGAGAAGGTGACAGCCCTGTACGCGAAATTAACTATAACTTTACTGCGGCATATCTTAAGTACCGCGGGCCTCGTGAAATCCCGCGGAAATCCGGGTCGACTATGACCCAAGACTAAATACTTCTTAAGATCGATAGTGAACTAGTACCGTGAGGGAAAGGTGAAAAGCATCCCGATGAGGGAGGTGAAATAGTACCTGAAACCATATACTTACAAGGAGCAGGAGCCGTGCGTAGCACGGAAATTCCAAATTCCAAATTCCAAATAACAAATAAATCCCAAATTCCAATTTTCAAAATTTCAAACAGAATTATTTTTAGTCATTGAAATTTTGGTCATTGTAATTTGTTTGTTATTTGGTGCTTGTTTATTTGGGATTTCCGCGCTGTGCGCGGTGACTGCGTGCCTATTGAAGAATGAGCCAACGAGTTTATTCTATGCGGCTTGCTTAACCCAGCCCCAGTTTTACGAATACATCGTAAAACCGGGGCTGGGGTAAGCGTAGTGAAAGCGAGGGTTAATAGCCCGTATCGCATAACATGTAACACACAACACATAACATTTATTTTTAATATTTTTTGTTATGCGTTATGCGTTATGTGTTATGCGAAAATGTCGTATGGATAAGACCCGAAGCCGGGTGATCTAGCCATGGCCAGGTTGAATGAAGCAGAAATGCTTCAAGAGGACCGAACCCACTAGTCGTGCAACACTAGGGGATGAGCTGTGGTTAGGGGTGAAATTCCAATCGAACTCGGCAATAGCTGGTTCTCCTCGAAATAGCTTTAGGGCTAGCGTCGAGCGCTGAACATAGGGGGTAGAGCACTGAATGAGGGCGGGCCGCAAGGTACCGTCTTTAACCAAACTCCGAATACCTATGTGTGAAGCTCGGCAGTCAGACTATGGGGGCTAAGCTCCATTAGTCAAAAGGGAAACAGCCCGGATCGCAATCTAAGGTCCCCAAATATATGCTAAGTGTAAAAGGTGGTGTCGCGACTGCGACAACTAGGAGGTTGGCTTAGAAGCAGCCATCCTTTAAAGAAAGCGTAATAGCTCACTAGTCAAGTTGCCGCGCGCCGAAAA
>JAZDKT010000104.1:0-6217 GCA_043802685.1 Candidatus Falkowiibacteriota bacterium
ATCCGCCCAAACAGGGCTGTTTTTTAATACACAATGCAAATCCGCGAATTTATGCGAATACTGCAAATTGCAAATTACGCGAATAATTATTCACGCCTATTTGCATTATTCGTAATTTGCGGTATTTGCATATCATTCGCGGATTCGCATTATTATTATGAATAAACTAACAAAATACATAGCAGGATCAATTGAGGAAATGAAGAAAGTGACCTGGCCGACTAAAAAAGAAACTTATAGTTATACTTTATTGGTTATCGGAATCAGCTTGGCAGTCGCTGTTTTTCTCGGCGTCCTGGACTATATTTTTTCTTTTGGAGTTGAGCTGATAATAAATGTCTCATAACGCGTAACGCATAACGCATAACGAAAAAATAAATTTAATTTTAATAATAGGATATCGTTACGAGTTATGCGTTACGAGTTACGCGAAAATATATGTCTAAACAAGCGTTAAATCAAGGCCGGCGATGGTATGTTCTGCATACTTATTCCGGCTATGAAGAAAATGTCCAGCAGAATCTGAAGCAAAGGATTGAATCAATGGATATGGAAGATAAAATTTTTAATATTTTAATACCGACCGAAAAAAAGATAAAAATTAAAAACGGCAAAAGAAAAGTCGTTGAAGAAAAAATTTTTCCCGGCTATGTTATGCTGGAAATGATAGTAACCGACGATTCATGGTATGTTGTCAGGAACACTCCGAATGTAACCGGCTTTATCGGCACCGGCACAATCCCTACTCCCATATCCGAGGCGGAAATCAAAAATCTGCAAAAGCGCATGGGAGTTGAAGAGCCCAAATTTAAAATTGATGTTTCAATCAGCTCTCCTGTCAGAATTATTGACGGGCCGTTTAAAAACCTTGAAGGAAAAGTTACCGAGATTGACGAATCCAAAGGAAAAATCAAAGTCCTGGTTTCCATGTTCGGGCGGGAAACGCCGGTGGAACTTGACTTTTTACAAATTAAGAAAATATAAATTAGTTAATTAGGGCTTAGTTAATTAGTTAATCAGGATAAAAAAATAAAATTTAACACAGCCCAATTAACTAATCACTAAGTAACTAACGCATATGGCTAAAAAAATTCTAACGAAAATAAAACTGCAAATTACTGCCGGGCAGGCAAACCCCGCGCCCCCGATCGGACCGGCGCTGGGACAGCATGGCTTGAATATTGCTGAATTCTGCTCTAAGTTTAACGATGCTTCAAAAGATAAAATGGGAGATATTGTTCCCGTGGAAATAACGGTTTACGAAGACAGAAGCTATACTTTTATCATGAAAACCCCGCCGGCGGCTGAACTGATTAAAAAATACGCGAAAATCAAGAAAGGATCCGGCAAGCCATTGGCTGAAAAAATCGGCTCTATCACCAAAGCGCAGCTGAAAGAAATCGCTGAAATAAAAATGCCGGACCTGAACGCCAATGATATTGAAGCGGCCATGCAAATAATCGCGGGTACGGCCAGACAAATGGGAGTTGAGATTAAGTAATTTTAGATTTTAGATTGCAGATTTAAGATTTTATTTAGTATTAATTTGTGGGAGATAAATATTCGAAATTAATGGAAATTCATAGAAACTTATTGAAATTCAATTGTTGCTTGCCAAGCGGCTATTAAATTTCTATAAATTTCACGACGAGCGGCAGCGAGGAGTAAATTTCTATTAGTTTCTCTTTATCACTCGCACCACGAAAAAATATGGCGGAAAAAAAAGAGAAAAAAATTCAAAAAGAGAAACAAGTTCAAATTGATTTTGATAAAACAAAAACCTACGAAATTCAAAAAGCGATTGAACTAACCAAACAATTATCAAAAACCAAATTTGACGCTTCCGTGGAAGTTCATTTTCGGCTTGGAATAGACCCGAAAAAAGGCGATCAGCAAATCAGATCCACCGTGAGCTTGCCTCATGGCACCGGCAAAACAATCAAAGTGGCCGCCTTTGTAAGCGCTGAAAATGAAAAACCGGCCAAAGAAGCAGGCGCGGATTATGTCGGCGGCGAGGAGCTGATAGCTAAAATCAAAAAAACGGAAAAAACGGATTTTCAAGTAGCGGTGGCTGAACCGGCCATGATGAAAAATTTATCGCAGATTGCGAAAATCTTAGGCACTCGCGGCTTAATGCCTTCGCCAAAAAACGATACCGTGACTCAAGATCCCGCCAAAACAATCGCTGAACTGAAAAAAGGCAAAGTGAGCTTTAAAAATGACGATACCGGTAATATCCATGTGGCAATCGGAAAAATATCTTTTGACGATAAACAACTGCTGGAAAACTATGAAACATTGCTTGAAGCGATAAAAAAATCCAAACCGTCTTCTTCCAAAGGCGTTTATATGAAAAATGTCAGCATCAGTTCCAGCATGGGACCGGGAATCCGCATAGCGCATAGCGCATAGCGCGTAACGCGCAACACATAACGCATAACGATTTAGTGCTTAAATTCACATACAACACATTATAAAAATAATCCGGCTATCACTAGCCGGATTATTTTTTTTATTACACCGTTACGAGTTACGCGTTATGCGTTATGCGTTATGCGTTATGCGTTATGCGTTATGCGTTATGCGTTATGCGTTATGCGTTATGCGATTTGCCCTATTTCTTACTATTTGCTAAAATGAAAAAGCACAGTTTGATAAATCCATAAACAAAATTTAACATAATCCTTGTTTTTATCTATAAAAAAATTATTCGCATATTCGCAATTAGCGGCATTCGCATATATTCGCGGATTAGCATTATACTATATGAGCAAACTTTTAAACCCAAAAACATCCCGTTTGTCATGGGATGAAACTTTCATGAACTTGGCGATTTTAGTGTCAAAAAGAACCGCTTGCAAGTTCGTTGAGGCAGGAGTGGTTTTTATTGACGGTAATAAAAAAATCATATCCTTGGGCTACAACGGCCCTACCGAAGGAGATTATCACTGCATTGATGTCGGCTGCGCCAAAGTTGACGGAGACCCGCAGACAGGCGAATTGAAAAGATGCAGAGGCGCCCATGCCGAAGTCAACGGCATAATTAATGCCCAAGACACCAGGCGGCTAAGGGGAGCGACATTATACACGGCGACTTTCCCCTGCTACGACTGCATGAAATCCTTAAATAACGCCGGAATTAAAGAGATAATCTATTATGAAGAATATGCCAGAATCAAAAAAGGCGGCAAATCTACGGAAAAAGAAAATGAAGCGAGAGAATTGGCTGACAGAAAAGGGATAAAAATTAAAAAATACAATGGGAAAGTTTATTGCGAGGTAAAAAATTAATTCGCATTATTCGCAATTTGCGGCATTCGCATATAATTCGCGGATTCGCATTATATTTATATGATTTTAGGCATAAAAAAACTTCACCAACTGGTGAAGGAAATAAAATTAGTGGAAAACTTATGCGATCGGGAGCTAAACAGCCCGGAAGGCGCCGGCTTTGATTTGCGCTTAGGCGAAGTATACGAGATTGAAGGCGATGGTTTTTTGGGAGTTGAGGAAAGAGAAACTCCTCAAATTAAATTATCAGCCAAGCACAATCCTGAGGCAAAAGAAAAAGATAATTATTTTATTTTTAAACCCGGGAAATACTACCTTATTAAAACCATGGAAAAAGTTAATCTGCCAATAACCTTGTCAGGAATTATTTTTCCGCGCACGACACTGTTTAGATCAGGCCTTGCTTTGTTTAACGGAATTGTACAGCCCGGCTACTGCGGAGAACTTACTTTCGGCCTTTGCAATTTAGGCAAATCAAACATAAAAGTATCTTTCGGCGCCCGCGTAGTTCACATCACTTTTCACGAAGTTTTAGGCGAGGGAAATCAATATAAAGGACAATGGCAGGGCGGGCGAGTTGGGACGGATGGGCAGGAAACGCAAGTGTGAAAAACAAAATTCAACAAAAAGCCGGCAATAATATTAATTTTGCCGGCATCAAATGATAGAATTAATAAGTGAATATTTTTAAAGATCAATTCCTAAATAATACAGTATAAAAGCCCCTGCTGACAGTATAAACCATCCATAAATTCCAATTTTTGATTTTGTATACGAACATCCAAGTCCAAGGCCTAATCCCATTAAAGCATACCCTATCAATTCTAAAATTACTTGTCTAGTCATTTTCCCCCTCCTTGTTTTTTTGCATCTTAAAAATAACATATTTATTGATTGTGTATATCTTAACAAAATTTACATATTTGTCAAATTTTTTTGTTGTTAGCAATATTAAATCCAATAAATTTAAAAATCATATTAATCATATTAATCCCTGCTTGACAAGCTAATTATTTGCAGGGATTTATAAGATTCATAAGATAAATATCTTTATGAAAAACACTCATCCGGAATACCAATATCTAAACCTCATGCAGGATATAATAGATAATGGCTCGGACAAAAAGCTGTTTTTTACTCCTGAAGTTTTACAGCAATACAAAGACCGCGGGGTTGATCCGCCCATTATACGAAGTGTTTTCGGACGTCAGATCAGATTTGATTTATCGCAAGGATTCCCTCTCTTAACAACAAAAAAAACATTTATCCGCGGAATTATTGAAGAATTGCTTTGGTTTTTAAAAGGAGATTCCAATGTTAAATATCTGCTGGATAAAAATGTGCATATTTGGGACGAATGGGCATGGAAAAGATACCACAAGCATTGTGTTGAAAATTGCCCTGAAAAAGATATGGAACAAAAAGAATTTATAAATAAATTAACAGAACTTCCAGCTGATGATGAATTCGTCAAGAAATGGGGCGATCTTATAACAATTTACGGAACAATGTGGCGCAAATGGCCTGCCAGCGACGGAAGAAAGATTGACCAGCTGGGCTGGGTGATAGACGGCTTGAAAGACAAACCGTACAGAAAATCTTATGTTGTGTCAGCTTGGAATCCTGATTTTATTTACGCCATGGCATCTGAAAAAAACCGGAATGAAGTCCCTCCTTTCTGCCACACCACTTTCCAGCTTGCCGTGACTAACGGCAAGCTTAACCTCGGGCTTTACCAGAGAAGCGCTGATCATTTTTTGGGAGTGCCTTTTAATATCGCCAGCTATGCGTTATTATTACTAATGGTTTCGCAAGTTGTGGGAATTCCTGCCGGCGAGTTCGTACACACTTTCGGCGATGTTCATCTTTATTCAAATCATTTTGACCAAGCCAAAGAACAGCTTTCGCGAGAGCCGCGAGCTTTGCCGACCATGAAGCTTAATAAAAAAATTAAAAATATTAATGCTTTTACATACGAAGATTTTACTCTGGAAGGATATGATCCGCATCCTCCGTTAAAAGCGGAAATTGCTAATATAGGGGGATATTAATCGCGCAACGCATAACGCGTAACGCGTAACGCATAACGACATGATTTCAATAATCGCCGTTATCGGCAAAAACAACGCCATCGGATATAAAAATAAGCTGCTCTGGAATATTCCGGATGATTTAAAGCATTTTAAAAAAATAACCAGCGGCCATCCGGTAATAATGGGCAGAAAAACTTTTGAATCAATCGGCTCTCCCCTGCCCGGCCGCGCCAACATAATTATTACAAGAAACGAAGACTATGTGGCTGAAAATTGCATTATCGCGCATTCATTAAAAGAAGCAATTGAAAAGGCACAAAAAACTTCCCATACTTTACTCCCCCCTCCTTTAGAAGGAGAGGGGCTGGGTGGTGAGGTCTTCATAATAGGCGGCGGCCAAATTTATAAACAAGCGCTCCCATTGGCTGACAAATTATATTTAACAATAGTTGACGACGAACCAAAAGCAGACACATTTTTCCCGGATTATTCAGAATTTAAAAATGTTATCAGCGAAGAAGAACTCAAACACAATAATATAAAATATAAATTTTTGGAATTAACAAAATAAATATGCAAAATAATCGCCGCCAACGCGGGGCAAAAAAAATAATCGCCGTTATCGGCATGTGCGGCGCCGGAAAATCAGAAGTGGTTAATTACTTGCAAAAAAAGCTTAAATGCCCTAAAATATATTTTGGTGATGCTACTTTTGAACGGATGAAAAAAGAAGGGCTTGAGCTGAATTATGAAAACGAACGCGCTATTCGCGAAAAAATCCGCTCCGAGCTGGGCATGGGGGCTTACGCGAAACTGGCTTTGCCAAAAATCAAAAAAGCGCTGAAAAATAACGAGACAGTGCTGGCGGAAAGCTTGTATAGCTGGGATGAATA
>JAZDKT010000105.1:0-7636 GCA_043802685.1 Candidatus Falkowiibacteriota bacterium
TTTGTTACGAAAGATTTTATGGAAAAGAATAAAGAAAAATTTGATTTTATTATCGCCAATAGCAAGGCAAGAGAGTATTATTTAATTGACGAGAAAATCAATAAATCATTTTCTTCTTTGGATACCGCTCCGGGAATTGCCGCGGTATATTCCAAGCTGGAAAGAAAGATTGACTTTGCTAAGCCGATTATTTATCTTAACGCCATCAATGATCCGGGAAACCTTGGAACGATTTTCAGGTCCGCTTTGGCTTTTGGCTTGAAAAATATAGTGGTTGACGAGCATTCGGCCGATATTTATAATCCCAAAACAATCAATGCCGCCAAAGACGCGATTTTCAAGCTTAATATTGTTTTTGATAAGGATCTCGGGATTTTAAAAGAGATCAAAAGAAAGATGCCGATTTTCACGACGCGTTTGGAAAAATCCAAAGGTCTTGAAATTTTAAAAAAAGAAAAATTATTTTGCGTTGCGCTGGGCAGCGAGTCGCATGGAGCGGATAAAGCGATCAGGGAAATGAGCGATGGTTTTATCCGAATCCCGATGAGTAGCGAAATTGAATCTCTCAATGTCGCCGCCAGCGCCGCGATAATTTTTTACGAAATTTATTGCAGTTAAAACTTAGCGTACTTGCGCGAATCCGTCTTAATTTTCTTATTCCGCGGGGATTAGCCGCGCGCTTATTTTTAGCAAGGCAAACTATCCAGATTAAAAACTTTTTCTTTGAGTAATTTGCCAGTATTGGCTAATCCATGTCCTCGAAAAGAAAATTAAGGCGGATTTGCATTAAGACATATAATCGGTATTATGAGATTAAATTTCAAAATACTAATTTTAGCGCTTGTTTTGGCAGTTGGCTTTCATTTTCAAGCCGATATTTTAAAATTGCATTCTTCCGCATTTCAGAAAATATTCAAGATTGAAAAAGCAAGCATTCCCAATTTTGATAAATTCAAGGAAAATATCGCGGCGATTATCGACAGCGAAAGCCAAGTTTTCGCGCCTCCGCCTCTTAAAACCAGCGTAGAGTCGCCTGTTTCTTTATTGACTTTAAAAGGCGCTATCGCGGAAACAAATATTCAAAGAAAAGAAAATGGCTTGCTTGTTTTGAAGGAAAACGCAAAACTTAATGAAGCGGCAAGAGCCAAAGCGGAAGATATGTTTAAAAATCAATATTTTGAACATATTTCTCCTTTTGGGGTTGGGGCTTCTGATTTAGCCAAAAGCGCGGATTATGATTTTTTAATGATCGGAGAAAACTTGGCTTTAGGAAATTTTGAAGATGATAAAAAGCTGGTGGAGGCATGGATGGCAAGCCCGGGGCACCGCGCTAATATTTTGAATAGCAAATATACGGAAATCGGCGTGGCGGTGGAAAAGGGAATTTATGAAGGCCGATCCGTTTGGATGGCGGTGCAAGAATTCGGACGGCCAATTTCCGCTTGCCCCGCGGTCAGCCAGTCGTTAAAAACGAAAATTGATAATTATAATATTCAGTTTGATGAAATGGCGAAAATAATTGAGGCAAAGAGAATCGAGCTTGAAAACTTTCGCGGGCGCAATATTGAAAAATATAATAATCAAGTTGAGGAATATAATAATTTAATCAAAGAATACGATGTTCTTATCGCCGAGGCCAAAGCCGCGGTATCCGCTTACAATAATCAAGTGCGCGTTTATAATGAATGCTTGGAATAGGATTTTTTCCGAAAATGGTTTTTGGAAAGTTTGAATAATATATAAGCATTGCAAGGTTTTTTTAAAATGGTATAATTGGCAGTGGAGAATAAATACAAATAATTTAATGGCAAATTTTTTAAAAGCAAAGGCCGATCTAATTAAATATTGATAAATCATTTTTATAAAAAAATATAAATATGCAAAATTCTAACGGATTGAGTAAAAATATTCTAATTCTAACCATAGTTCTTTTCGCGCTTATTGCCGCGTTAGGCATAATGTTCTTGTTTAATAAGAGTCCGGTTTCCTCTCCGGCGCCGGCCATAAAAGGAAATACCGCGGCAATAGATAAAAATATTGCCGAGCTGAATAATCTTGATGCTGACATCGCGTTATTTGCCGAAGATGATGCTGTATTGGCAGAGCTTGACGAAACATTGAATGAAGCGGGCGAAATCAGCGAGACAGCGGAAAATTTAACTAAAGACGAAGAAAACTTAAACAGTCTTGACAGTGATTTGGGGACTTTGTCCGGCGGCGAAGCTATTGACAAAGAAATTGATCAAGCTTTGCAAGACGTGTCGTTGTAATTTAAATAAATAATTATTAAATCGCATAATATGAATAATATGAAAATGAAAAAAATAAATTTTATAGCAGGTTTGGTTTTAGGGGCGTTTGTTTTTTCGCTTTTTGCGCCTATGGTTTTTGCTACGCCACTCGCGATTAAGACAGGCGACAATTTGCAGGATTCATTAACCCAATTGCGCAAAGACAGGGATGATTTTAAAAATAATAAATTGCAGGAAAAAACAGAAAATGCAAATGCGACCAAAGAAAAAGTTGCGTCTAAAAGAAAACTTATTGAAGCAAAACAGGAAGAACTCAGGTTAAAAAAAGAAGAAAAGAGAAAAGCTGTATTGGTTCGCTTGATTGAAATTCAAATTAAGCAAATGGAAAACACCAGAGAAAGAGTGGCGAAAATGTCAAATATAAGCGTTGAATTAAAAACACAGCTTAACGCAAGCATTGATGCCGCTGTAGCCGTTTTGACTGCGAAAAAAGCCGAAGCGGTTGCCGCTGCAACTTCCGAGCAAATGAAAGAATTGGCTAAAGAAATCAAGGAATTGTTTAAAACAAAGCGCGATATTGTCAGGCAGATAGTTGACGCGATTTTGGCTTCTAGAGCGGATAAAGCCATTGTTGCCGCGGAAGGACGTTTAACGGAGTTAAAAGCTAAAATTGCCGAGATGAAAACAGCCGGTCAAGATACAGCCGCGCTGGATAATTTGCTGGCTATCGCGCAAGGAAAAATATCCGCCGCTAAAACAAAAGCCGGAAAAGAAGATTTGAAAGGAGTAATTAACGAGTTGAAAGAAGCATACAGGAATATGAAAACCCTTATGGAAAAAGCGGAAAAACAACCAGTATTAAGTCCTCCTCCAATTTCTACTCCGCCAGTCAGTTTCCAGTGTCCAGCGGCAGGATATATTAATTGTATGCCTGTAGTTTTACACCCAGGCGAGACACTATCAGCTGAGATGGCTAATCTTTGTAGCGGTGAATATCATCAATGGATTAAGATTAATTGTTCCGATGTTGAATTTGCGTTTTAAAATTTATTTATTAAGTTTAAAAACCAGCCTCAGGAAATTTGGGGCTGGTTTTAATTTGATTGCAAAGCTTGCTTTTTTAAATTATTTCTGCTAGGCAAATTTTGGGCGCGCGAATCCTATGCTAGGATTTCCGCCCTATTTTTTTATCCAAAATTTTTAAATCAAACAAGAGAATAATCTTTTTATCCATCGGCCGCTCAAGAGAGAGCGCTTCACTTGCTATTTGGAAACCATGTTTCCAAGAGGGTGTGTTTTTTTGTTCATTTTGTAAAAATATCAATAATTTATGCTCCAGCTGATTTTATTGATAAATAAGTTTTAACATTCGATTAAGAATTACCGTAAATTGCGAACGGAGTACCTCTTTTTTTATTTTAATCTCGCTTCTTGATTTTTTTCGCGATTTGATTTAAGCTTTCTGTAATAAGGAGGCAGGTCTTAAAACGATTTCGCACCCTTAAAATAGAATAAAAAGCAGGTGAACAAAGATGGTAAAAGAAACAATAGGACTATTGGGAGGCGGCCAGCGCGAGGCGGCTATAGCAGAAGGTTTGTCAGTCGGAAAAAACACGAACATTATTTCCATAGGAACGAATAATCCGCAAATTTGTTCTTTAGCGATAAAGAATGTGGAAGAAACCGATCCGGATAAATTGGCAAAACTGCTTCATGAGCTTCAAGTAAAAACGGTTGTGCCCGGCTCCGAAGGATATTTGAAACTGGGCGGCGAATTGGAAAAGCGAGGTTTCAGAACAGTAGGACCTTCAATCGAAACAAATTTCATTGAGCTCAACAAGGCAAGAACCATAAAGTTTTTAAAAAAAATCGGAATGGGAAGCTATTTGCCGGAGTCCAGAATTTGCAAAGGCCCGAAATCAGTTGGCAGGGCTTTTAAAATATTGGAAAATTGGTATCCTGACGGCATTGTAATCAAGCTGTCCAAGCCAAGCGGAGGAAAAGGCGTAAAACTTAGGGAGCATTTCGCGAATATCAGCGAAGCCAAAGAATATCTTAGATATCTTCTTGTCTGGAAAAAACAAGCAGTGGTGATTCAAAAAGAGATTAGCGGCATCGAATTCGCTTTGCAAGCATTTGTGGATATATTCGGGCATACAGCATTTATGCCGCCGGTTTTCGACTGCAAGCGCAGATACGCGGGCGATCGCGGGCCCAACACCGGCAGTACGGGTTCAGTCACCGGTAAAAACGGGAAATTGCCTTTTGTGCCGGAATCAGCCGTAGAAAAAGCCAAAGAATTAATGAGGCTGATAATTTTATCCCTCAAAACTTACAAAGGCGTTCTTTACGGCC
Organism: Candidatus Falkowiibacteriota bacterium; assembly: GCA_043802685.1. Lineage (GTDB taxonomy): Bacteria > Patescibacteriota > Patescibacteriia > Patescibacteriales > VMTK01 > VMTK01. The sequence continues at coordinate 4,608 of JAZDKT010000105.1, forward strand.
AGTTTATGCTTACGCGAGACGGCATCAAAATAATAGAATTCAACGCTCGATTTGGAGATCCGGAAGCTTGCAATGTCATCCCTTTGCTGGATACTGAAAAAGGCGCTAATTTCGCGGAATCTCGCGGAATTAACGCAGAAAGATCGCGGAATATTGAAATTCCTTAACGATTAATTAAAAAAATTGACGGCTGAATTTTAAGAGAGTATAATAAGTATAATAAAAATATAAGAAAATAATCAAATTTTATGAATTATCAAACTAAAATTACGGGACAAAGCATTGTTTTGCCGAAAGAATGGATAGGAAAAAAAGTTTTTATCAGAGAAACGGATGATACTATTATCGTTAAAAAAATGCAAGAGCCTTCATTAAAAAATTTACGCCCCGGTCTTCTTAAGCTTGGGAAAATGATTTCTAAAAAAGATATTCAAGATGCTGTTGTTTGGGCGCGAAATAAATCCAAATAGTTTTATGAAAGTCGTTTTTGATACAAATATTTTTATCTCAATGTTTATTTGGCGAAATAAAGAATTAGAATTTCTTTATAATTTGTTTTCGCAAAATAAAATTATAGTATCCGTAAACCCTCAAATAATTCAAGAAATAACTCGCGTTTTAAGTTATCCAAAATTTATTATTCCTCTGCTGAAAGCCGGTTTAACGACAGAAGAAATAATCAGCGCGATAACTAACGATTGTTTAATTTTTTCTTCTTCAATAAAACCATTAAAAATTATCAAGGATGATTCGTCGGATGATATAATTTTAGATTGCGCTTTAGCTTCCGGAGCCGATTTTATCATTTCCGGCGACAAACATTTATTAAAGCTCAAATCTTTCCAAAATATTCCAATTCTTTCCCCGCGGCAATTTCTAAACCGCTTCAAAAAATAATATTTTGATAATTTGCCATTTGATATTTAAAAACAGCCCCGAGTACTCGGGGCTGTTTTTTTATTTTGCAGCCCTAAGGGGAAATTTCACCGCTCACCCTTCGACTACGCTCAGGGCTGCGCTCTAAAACCCCTCGGTTTTAGTATTTCCGCCACAAAAACCTTACGGTTTTCGGCCTTTCCCTGTTCGATTCCCCTTATGACTGCATAATTTAAAATCACGGGGTTAATCCCGTGATTTTAAATAACGATAGTAGCCCTAAGGGGAATCGAACCCCTGTTACCAGGATGAAAACCTGGTGTCCTAACCACTAGACGATAGCGGCGCATTAAAATAAATAGTCCTCTTAAAGGACTAAAAAAATTATAATCTAAAATCATTATCTAGTCAACCAATAAAAAGCAGAGTTTTCAGGCTCTGCTTTATTTTTACGCTTAAACTACTTTTTTATTTCGTCCTTCTTGCCCGCAAACCAAGCGCGGCAATCATCTCCGCCTTTCTTTTTCAGCAGGTACAGTCCGGCTAAAATTAAAAGCACCGGCCAAATGAGCGACCAATTCAAGCCCGGAATCAGGTTTAAATTTTCCAACAGGAAAATCGCGCCTAAAATAATTAACAGCCAAGGCATGAGCATAGAGTTATGTTTATGAATTAAATACATTGGAAGCTTTGCGGCCGCAATCAAGCGATTATTTCATTATCGGCAACCCGCCAAAATTCTCTTTCTTAATGCTTTTATATCGCGGGTTTCTTTTAAGCGCGGGCTGGCCGTTATGCTCCACGACATAGTAAGCAAACCCTCTCATTTTTTTAACCAGTTCATAATCGGCGTGGCCGGGCATGCCGACCGGATCTTTATCTGCAAAATTCACCGAACTGTCGTCGGCCGTGACCAAGTAGGTTTTGCCGGTATTGGCTACGAGATGGCCGAACTTAGGCGGCATAAATATTTTTTTTCCGGGCTTAACCTTAATCGCCTTAAATTCTGCTACCATATCCGGAATCATTTCCCCTGTTTCGTCTTCGGCCAATTTTTGGAGCAAAGCCACGCCCTGACCGTAAACAATCCAATAATTTTCGCTTAACTTGCCCACATGATAATGACCGTAAGTCTTGATGTATTCTCCGGAAACAGTTCCCGGCTCCCAAACCGTGATATTTTTCTGTTCCACTCCGCCCCTGATCATATAATAATGAATCGCCGGGCCCGCGCCGGCCGGGTCCATTAAAACTTCTTTCATTTTTTCATGAGTTCGCGGCGCATAATGTTTGGCAACATTTTTGAAATCAATTGTCATCATAAATTTTTGCTCGTCTAAATTATTCATAAATATTTTTTTACCTTTGCTGCGCCATTAAAAATTGTTCAAAATTATCTTTATTAATAATCTCAACTTCTTTAACGTTATAAGAATTTAAAAATGCTTTCATTGTTCTAATTTTTTCTTTTTTCCATTTTATTTCATAAGCCGAAATTCTGCCGCCGGCTTCTTCAATGTAATCTATCTCCCGGCCTTCTTTGGTTCGCCAAAAGTAAATATTTTTTTCCTGATTATTGTTATAATTATATTTTATTCTTTCGCTGATGACAAAATTTTCCCATAAAGCGCCGAAATCCTGCCGCAGGCCGGCGGGGTTAAAATTATTTATCAAAGCGTTTCTGATCCCATTGTCAAAAAAATATATTTTTCTCAATTTCTTCAATTCATTTCTTAGATTGCGGCTAAACGGCGTTAAGCGAAAAATAATAAAAGCTCTTTCTAAAATTTGAATATAAGCGGCGATGGTCTTTTTATCAAGGCCCACTATCCCGGCTAACTCATTATACGATACTTCGCTGCCGATTTGCAAAGCCAGGGCTTGCAATAATTTATCAATCGCTTCCGCGTGTTTTAAATTTTGAAATTGCAGAACGTCCTTATACAAATAACTTTTCGCCAGAGTTTTTAATCTGGTTTCAAGATTGCCGTTATTTTCGCTTATAATCTCCGGATACATGCCGAAAATAATTCTCTTTTCAATCAGCCGTTTTATTTCCAATTCGTTATAGATCGTTTTTAACTCGGCTAAACTCAACGGATATAATTTGAATTCATATTTGCGGCCGGTCAGCGGTTCAACAATCCGGTTTG
>JAZDKT010000106.1:0-3324 GCA_043802685.1 Candidatus Falkowiibacteriota bacterium
TAAAAACAAAAACAAAAAAATTTAATTTGGAAATATTTAATAAAATTTTATTTATTTTTATAATAGTTTGCGGTGTTTATTATTTGACCGGAACCAATGATATGTCAGTGAAAAGCTTTAAGATTCAAGAATTAAAATTAAAAGCCGATAGTTTGAATAATGAAAATGGCAATCTGGAAGTTGAAAAAATGTCATTAAGCTCCTACAACAACATAAGCCAAAGAGTGGCTGAGCTGGATATGGTTGCTGCCGGAGAAATGGAATATATAGCTATGGGAGCAGGAGCTGTCGCGATTAAGAGATAGGCGAGCTATAATTATAAATAATAGTTAAATAAAACAGGAGAGAATAATTACTAAAATTACAAATATCAAATCACAAATATCAAACCCCGCAATATCGCTTCGCTTAAACGGGGCAGGCAAATTTCAATTTCCCAAATCACAATATTCAAGTTTTTATTTGAAATTTTGGTTATTGTGATTTATTTGTTATTTGGGATTTGGAGCTTGGAATTTGCGCGCAAAAAATATGAAATCATTTTATTCCGCAAATTATCATTCCTAATTATTGATTAAAATTATGAGCTCTTGGCGCGGAAAAGAAAAAAATAATACCATTAACCAATATAACAATCGCATTTATCTAATAATGGCGCTTGTTTTTTTATTGGGCTTTTTAATGCTTTATAAGCTGTTTAATCTGCAGGCAGTTGACTATGATTTATACAAGGCGCTGGCTTCGGGACAGCATGGAATTTCAAGTATTTTAGAGCCGGACAGAGGCAGTATTTACATTCAGGACAGCGCGGAAAGTTCAGAAAGTAAAATTTACCCCATGGCAACCAACAAAGAATTCGCGCTTGTCTACGCTATACCGAAAGAAGTTGTCAGCGCCGGAGAGCTGGCAGAACAGCTGTATTTGATTTTTGATCAGAGCCGGACGGAAAAAGAAGTGGATGAACTGCTCCAAGAGCTTCAGGAAAAGGGGGAGCTGTCAGATGAAAAATTCAAGCCAATCAAAAAAGAAGCGGAAATAAATTTAAGAAAAGAAGCTATTATAAAAAAATATTTGGAAATTTTATCAAAAAAGAATGACCCTTATGAGCCGATAGCGGACAAGGTCGGCGAAGAAGCGCTGGAAAAAATAAAACAGCTGGATATGCCGGGGATTGGCTATATTATGAAAAAATACCGCTTTTATCCCGAAAATAATATCGGATCTCATGTTTTGGGCTTTGTCGGCTATGTCGGCGATGATAAAAGAGGCCGCTATGGCTTGGAAGGTTTTTTTGATGAAGAGCTTTACGGAAAGTTCGGGTTAATTAACGCCGAGCGCTCGGCTTCCGGCGGAGTGATAATCATTAATGACCGAACATACGACAAGCCGCGAAACGGAAGCGATTTTGTTTTAACAATTAATCGGTCCATACAATTTATGGCTTGCCAGAAATTAAACGAAACAGCCAGCCGGTACGGCGCGGAAGGAGGAAGTATTATAGTCATGGATCCGAAAAGCGGAGCAATACTTGCCATGTGTTCTTGGCCTGATTATAATCCCAATGATTATAAAGAAGTTGAAAATATAAGCGTTTATAATAATCCGGCGATTTTTAGCGAATACGAGCCGGGCTCTATTTTTAAAAGCATAACCATGGCAGCCGCCATAGACCAGGACAAAGTATCGCCTGAAACAACTTATAACGATGAAGGGATGCGGATAATTGACGGCTGGCCGATTAAGAATTCAGACTATGAAAGCTATGGCGGGCATGGAATAGTTGATATGAATACGGTTTTAGAAGCGTCCTTGAACACCGGCGCCATTTACGCCATGGAGCAGACAGGCGCTAAAGTATTCGCGGACTATGTTAAAAAATTCAATTTTGGCGAAAAAACAGGCATTGAACTGGAAACTGAAGGCGGAGGAAATATTTCCAGTTTAATAAAAAGCAAGATCGTGGATGTTGAAGCGGCTACTGCTTCTTTCGGGCAGGGCATTACCGTAACGCCGCTGCAGATAGTAAGCGCTTACGGCGCGATTGCCAATGATGGAATTTTAATGAAGCCATATCTAGTTCAAGAAATTATCAATCATGACGGCTCAAAAACAATTACTAAGCCGCGGCAAATAAGGCAAGTTATTTCTTCGCGCTCGTCATTGCTTATTTCCGCCATGCTTGTTAATGTAGTAGAGGGCGGCCATGCCGTAAAAGCGGCGGTTAACGGATATTATGTGGCCGGCAAGACAGGAACCGCGCAGGTGGCTGATGTTGAAAAAAGGGGATACGGCAGTAAAACAATCCATTCATTTGTCGGTTTTGCCCCGGTAGAAGATCCCAAGTTCGTTATGCTGGTCAAATTGGATGATCCTAAAGCAGCTCCCTTTGCCGCTTCAACAGCCGCGCCCCTGTTTGGCGAAATAGCGGAGTTTATTTTAAATTATTATCAGGTTCCGAGAGAGAGATAATATTTTCTACCGAGCTTTAGCTCGGGTTCGTGAAGCTTTAGCTTCACTAAAATTGGCGGCTAAAGCCGCCAAAACCCGACTTAAAAGTCGGTAGAAGCGCGAAATTTATGAAAAAATTAATCCAATTAAAATTAAAAATTTTAGCCAAGATTATTTTAGCCAAGTATAAGCCGGATGTTATCGGCATCACGGGAAGCGTTGGCAAAACAAGTTCTAAAGAAGCTATTTATACTGTACTTGCTTCAAAATTCAGCGCGCGAAAAAATATAAAAAATTATAACAACGAAATCGGCGCGCCATTAACCATTATCGGTTCTAAGTCTCCGGGCAAATCCATTTTTGGCTGGTTTTTTGTTTTTTTAAAAGCGCTTAAACTTATTTTAATCAGAGATAAAAATTATCCAAAGATTTTAGTTTTAGAAATGGGCGTAGACCGTCCCATGGACATGGATTATTTAAATACAATAGCTAAAAGCAAAATAGGAGTAATAACGGCAATCGGGCCTGTTCATTTGGAATTTTTTAACGAGATTGAGAATATACAAAAAGAAAAAGGCAAGCTGATTAAAGCTCTGCCAAAATCCGGCTGGGCTATTTTGAATTATGATGACGAAAAAGTGATGCAAATTGCCAGATTAAGCAAAGCCAAAATTTTAACCTATGGCTTTAACAGCGGCGCCGACATAAGAGCGCGGGAATTAGTTTTTAATTTTTCCAATCTTAATGAACCGAAAAAAGGCACCACTGGACAATTAGCCGGTATTAGCTTTAAAGTTAGCCATAATAATTCATCGGCCAATATTTTATTGCCTAATGTAATAGGTCGCGCCGCGGTTTATGCCGCCTTGTCCGCCG
>JAZDKT010000107.1:0-2300 GCA_043802685.1 Candidatus Falkowiibacteriota bacterium
GAAAAAATTTCTTGATTCCTAAAGAATTAAAGAATAAATAAAAAAACAAAAAATAGCCGAGTTGATGAAGAATACTTTTGAATATTTATGGAAAACAGCGAGGTAGCTTATTATCAGGTTTCAGTCATTCGCATCTTTACGCTTTGTTTTGCATATACGCTTTGTTTTGCGTTTATGCCCTGTATTGACTTATACTCCGGCCGGAGTATAATATAATAAAGTAAACTTACTTCGTATAAAGAAATCGAGGTATGAGGGCTAAAAACAAAAAAGTGAATAAAATATCACATGCTCTCGCTAGAAACATTTTGACAGGCACCTTTAACGCCACCGCTTGGCTTTTTGAAACGCTAATATTCGCGGGCGAGCTTACCCTTGAAGCGTTTTTAAATCCTTCGCATTACGCTGATTTGCCGAGCTCCGCCTATTCTTCTGTTCCAAACGCAAAGTCTTGCGCCAAAAAACCCAAAAAGAAACAATTTAAAGAAATGACCATTCGCCACAGCCTATGGCGGCTGCAAAAGCAGGGATTTGTCAGAAAAGAAGGAAGGATATGCATACTTACCGACAAAGGCAAAAAATTGGCCGACTATATTTTAAAAAGAAAAAGGGCTATAAACAAAGATTGGGACAATAAATATCGGGTGGTTATTTTTGACATTCCGGAAAAGCAAGCTAGCAAGAGAGACTGGCTTCGCCAGGAGCTGTATCTTTTGAATTATAAAAAACTTCAGGAAAGCGTTTTTATAAGCAAACATCCGCTAATTCCTGATTTAATTAAAGAAATAAAGAGAAGAAAAATAGGAAATTTTGTCAATTATTTGCTGGTAGATAAAGTTTATAAAAACATTCAATAAAGAAAGCGCGTCCGGAGATTCATATTAACGCTGTCTTATTAACTTATACTCCGGCCGGAGTATAATATAATACAATTTCAATAATCAGACATTATTTAGAGGCTAATTTGAAATCTATGCCTGAACTACCCGAAGTCCAAACTATAATTTCAGACCTAAATAAAAAGATTAAAAGTGACACTATCACCGGCTTCTGGAGCGACTGGCCGAAGGCGATTAAAAATTTAAGCATTGATAAGTTTACCAAAGAAATTAAGGGGCGGAAGATTTTGGGCGCGCGGAGGATTGGGAAGAATATTTTTATTGATCTAACAGGGGACAAAACTATTTATATTCACCTTAAGATGACCGGACACCTGCTCGTGAAAACACGAGCAAATTTTCAATTCTTAATTTCTAATTTCCAATCAAATCCCAATGACCAAATTTCAAAATCCAAAAAAAATAATTACTTTAATGATAAGGTGAATCAGTATATTCATCATATTTGGTATTTGAAATCACGCAATACACAACATGAAACACGAAACAAAACTTTGGAGTTTTCCGATCTGCGGAAGTTTGGGAAAATAATATTTGTCGATACGAATAAATTAACGGAAATTAAAGAAATAAAAAGTTTGGGAATTGACGTGATGAGCCCGGAGTTTACACAAAAGTTTTTTAGTGACTTGCTAGAAAAACAATCCGCCAGCCGGCGGAAAAAAATCCGCGACATTTTAATGGACCAGAATTTAATTTCCGGCATTGGAAATATTTACGCTTCGGAAATTTTATTTGAAGCTGGAATTATGCCGGCCAGAATCGCAAAAGACATAAAGCCAGAAGAAAAAAGCAAATTATATAACGCCATTAAAAGGGTGTTTGAGAAAGCCATAAAGCTGCGGGGCACTTCTGATTCCGATTACCGCGACACTGGCGGGGCTCCGGGAAATTTTCAAAAGGTTTTAAAGGTTTACCGACGCGAAGGACAAAGGTGCCGAAAGTGTGGTACAATAGTAAAGCGTATAAAGATGGGGCAAAGAAGCGCATTCTATTGCCCGCATTGCCAAAAATAATAACTCGCTAATACAGGGCGAATTATAAGCTAATGAGTGCGAATAATTATTAGCTCAAATTCGTTTATCATTAGCTCTTAATTCGCGAGTTTTATTTATGTCTAAAAAACAAAAGGTTATCGTTGCTCTAATCGCGATTGTTATCGCCGGCGGTGTTGTTTATTTCACCGTCGGGCGAAAAATGCTAAGGCAAAGCGGTGTTAAGCAAATAAAAGTCGGCGAAATAGAAAACCAAGGTCCGGCCAATGAAGGACCAGTGAGTCCTATCTCGGGAGTTTCCTGTGAAAATTGGAATCGCCGGCCTCTGGCTATAATGCAACCCGGCGATGTTACCGCCCGGCCGGCAGCCGGATTTTCCGAGGCGGACATGGTGATAGAGATGCCC
>JAZDKT010000108.1:0-8344 GCA_043802685.1 Candidatus Falkowiibacteriota bacterium
TAACTGATACTGTAAAATTAATTTTTCTACACTCTCATTATATAAATTCAAAAGTAAGTCCTGGAAAATTGAATAAGGCTTCATTGTAATAATACTTTAACAAAATTGCCGCCGCGCTGTCAAGCTCGGATTAACTGAAAAATTGTCTGATTCGCAAAAATTATATTCACGATAGCCTAATCTATTTTAGAATCCACTCTTTATCAATACCTCTATCACCCCTTCTTCACCTTCCAACTTTTGCAATGCCTTGCCGACAATAGCTCCTTGGCATTTGCTATAATTATCGCATTTCATGCCATAACCGGGCCTGGAAGAGCTAATGATATTGTCGCCAATTTTAATCGGCCCATTTTCCGCAGTCACTTTAGTTGGCACTCTGCCTAAAAGCGCTATTGGCGGATAATTTTCATTATCAAAATTCTCCAAAGCGCCCATGGTTAAATTGGGCTTAGTGGAAACAACTCCGATTACCATAGTACTATATGCTTTGCCGGACTTTTTTATGTTCATCTCATTGTCTTCATCCAAAACAACTATGTCGCCCGGCTCCAATTGGCTGCCGCCATCGCCGCTTGCTTGATAACGTTCGGCGATATCGCATCCCGGACCTGTATATGAATTAGCATAAACCGCGTTAAACATAGATGTCGCCGCCGGGTCAACATAGTAACCAGCGTTATCATAATCATAGAATCTTTTAAAATACAATCCAGCGGCTTGCAGGTAACCTGTATATCCATTACCTACAGAAAAATACATAGTGCTTCCGCTGGTTTTAAGAGTCGGGTAAGTATTATCAGCATACCCTGGCAAAAGGCCTGAAAGTTCTAATGTCCCAGCTGACGGAGCAGAGTTCCTGATAAGGCCCACAACATCCAATTTCGCCCCCGGCGCCGCCGTCCCGATGCCGACGTTGCCGTTCATAATCCGCATATCGCCGCCAGTAAAATAATAACCCTGACCGTCACTTTGAAACATAAGACCGTTTCCTGCAGTATTCTCTGGGTGGATATAAAATGTTCGGGCTCCATCATTCGAAGTTAGCTTTATGCCTCCATCCCAACCGTTCGTATGGGCTTTTACATGAAGAGTTCCGCTCGGCGCCGTCGTCCCGATGCCGACGTTGCCGCCATTTGGATTGAGACTTAAATCATCATTTGCTCCACCGCCTGTTACAACTTGCAAAGCCATATGGTCTCTTAATGGACCAGATGTAATTTTCAAAATCTGATCCCCTGCTAATGACCCAGTAGAGAAAATTCCATATATTTGAGTCCCTGTACTATCACCTCTAATATCCAACTTCGCCCCCGGCGCCGCCGTCCCGATGCCGACCCTGTTATTCGCCGCGTCAACAACCAAAGTATTGTCTAAAGCGTCTGCTTTAAAAGCCCCTCCAATTGTTAGACCGCCTAATTTTACTTGGTCAGTAAGGCCTTCGTTTATTGGCGGATCACAGCCGGGATCTCCTAAAGTACAAACAGGCGGAGAAGCAAGAGGCGCGGTCCAGGCAGCCAGCAATGACTGCAAAGAAACAGACAGGCCTAATGTTAAAAAAATAGTGATTAACAGGTAAGCCAAAAATTTAAAATTATTCTTATCCATAAATTTTAAGGCTTTAACAATAAAGATTATGAAGCTATGCGTTCTAAGCTCTTTACCGCGCAAGCCGTGTATAAAAAATTAAATTATTCGCTTAATTTTTTTAAATCTTCCAGTATTTCCTGCTTTAACTCTTCTTTCTCTTCTTCAGTTAAGTTTGTTATTCTTTCTTGCTCCTCTGCATCGCTCAATTTATTCAGATCTTCTGCCATCTGTTGTTTTTTTTCTATTGGGGATAATTCCTGACCTTGGTTTTTTATATCAACAATCTCTTGCGTATTAAAAACTTCGCGCTCTAAAACAGTATCTTTCCGCTTCTGCTTATTAAAAAACAAAACCGCGAAAAACATTGCCCCTATTAGCAAAATGATTGATAAAATGATAATGGCTTGTTTATTTCGCATAACGCATAACGCATAACGCATAACGATGTTAATTACTGCTTTTGTTCGTAGATTTGAGTGTTCTTATTTTAATATATTTTTGCTTATTTTTTGAAAATACTTTTTAACTTCCCGCCAGCTGATTTCCTGAATCATAATCGGCATTGGCTCGCTATCAGCATCGGTAAAATAAGTTAAACTTTTTAAAATATGCAGCTTATTATACTTTATGCTCATATATTTATTTTCAAACAAATTTAGCAGATAAGCAAATGAATAATTTTTCAAAAAGAAATATAGATCAATAAAATCCTTTTTGCTTCCGCGGGATGACATCGCGTCCAGCTTCATGCAGGCAATATCGCGTTGGTCAGCCAATTTGACGCCTTGCCAGCTCAAGAGAGGAAAAATCAGCTTATACGGATAGCCCATAAAACTTGCTTTAACGCCGCCTATGCTTAAATTAAGCGTGTCTTTTTCGTCCGAGCTCACTATTATTTTCCCTAATCCTGATAAATCTTTTTTTAACTTGGCTGTATCAAAGCTTTTCCTGCTGAACCAGTCCAAATCAACCGACTTTCTGTGTCCGTATTGCAAAGCAAGCGCGGTCCCTCCTGCTAAATAAAAATCCTTAATCAAACCGCTTCGCGCTATCGCTGACAAAAGGCGCTTTGTTTTTTTATTAATAGCTTCTTCTCGCATTTAGAAAAATTAAAAATAAAACTCCAAAAATTTTGGCTTTTTTTATTCGGATAATTAATTTTCTTGGCAACGCTTTTTATTTTTCTCAATCCATACTTATTCTTAATTGCATTGTAGTCCGCCAAGTCCCCAAAAGACAAAACTCTTGCAATAATAAAACCAGAATTTTTTTTATAATCCAATTCGCTGAATTTTATATCCCAAAATAATTGTTTGTTCAATTTAATCATAAAATTTTATATTTGCAGATTTGAATGTTCTGCAAATTGCGAAACTCCCTGTTTTGCCATTTCTGCCGTCCTTTGTCATCCATGTAGATGTTTACTAATTCGCTGACAGAGGTGGGCGTGCTTCTCTTTTTTGTAAACGAATTACCTAACATCTGCGGGAATGACAATTGCAGATGTTAAAAATGATAATAACTTGTTTTAATGGCATATTAATAATTTTAGACTGTTGAACAATTGGCGTTTTTGGGCGTAAGTAAAAAATTAATTAGAGAATAAGCCGATTTAATTAAATTACAATTTACTTGAAATAGTTATTCAACGCTCTCAATTTATAAACCGGCTTTGATAAGCACTTCTATAATTCCTTCTCCGCTATCTAATTTTTGCAATGCTTTGCCGATGATCGCCCCTTTGCATTTATCGTAATCATCGCATCTCATGCCATAGCCCGGTTTTGATGAGCTGACTATGTTGTCGCCAATTTCAATCGAACCGTTTTCCACAATAACTTTTGTCGGTACCCGGCCCAAAAGAGCAACCGGCGGATAATCCTTGTCGTTGGAATATTTAAAGGTCCCCATGGTTAAATTCGGATTAGTTGAAATAACGCCAATCACCATGGCGCTATACGCTTTATCGGATTTTTTAATGCTCATCTCATTGTCTTTGTCTAAAACAACAAGGTCTCCCGGCTCTATTAAACTGTTATTATCGCTTGTCTGATAACGTTCCGCGATATCGCATCCGGGGCCGGTGTAAGCGGGGGCGTATACTGTGTAAGGCGTTGAAAGAGTGCTACCCGACAAACTCCAGTATGAATTTAACAATACCACCCTGTCTTTTAAATCATTCCACAGAGTAGATGTCAAGGTTTGGTTGCCGGCAACGCTGGAATTCCAGGCCGCGTTAACCGCATAAATAGAAATTGAAAAAAACAAGCCCAAAAACACATAAAGCATTCTTGAAGTAATCGCTTTTGTTGATTTTTGAATTGTGTTTTTTGTTTTTTTAAATATTTCTTGCTGTTTTGGCTTAATATTCATATATTTCATACGATCTGTTTAAATAATAATTTAACAGAACAAATATTAAAAAATAATTTTAACAAGCCCATTATCAGAAGAATATATGATTAACCGGCTTGCGATAAATACCGCCTTGGTATTATATATAATAATACCAAATAATAAAGGCGAATGCAAATTTGTCAAAAAACAAAAACACTTGTATAATTAACTTGAATAAAGAATTATGAATTAGGAATTAGGGTTTTAAAATTTTATTCATAATTCATAATTCATAATTCATTATTCCTAATTCATTATTCATAAACTATGCCCAAAGACATTAACCTTCTTGATCTAATGGAAAAAGAAGAAATAAATAAATTCAATAAAAATAACCAAGAAGAAAAGCGCAAAAAACCTAAAAGAAAAAGGAAGCTATTGGCTTACATTTCTATTTTTTTTATTGTCGCTTTTGTTTTGTTTTCAGCCAATGCGAATATCTCGGATCAAAACACATCATCATGGATTGATAAAATACCTATTATCGGAAAATTCAAGCATTTGGTTGAAAGCGCTGACAAGGAATTGAAAGGCGAACAAGAAGACAGGATTAATATTCTTTTGCTTGGCATGGGAGGCAAAAACCACCAAGGCGGCTATCTGACAGACACGATAATTTTGGCCAGCCTGCAGCCGTCCGCGAAAAAAGCCGCCATGCTGTCAATCCCGCGGGACACGACTATCCCAATGGAAGATATTGGCTGGAGGAAAATAAACAATATCAATGCTTTTGCCGAAGCTAAAAATCCGGGCAGCGGAGGCATGGCCGTGAGCCAAGCCATAAGCGATGTTTTGGATATCCCGATTGATTATTACATCAGAATTGATTTTGCCGGATTCGTAAAAATTATTGACGAATTGGGCGGAATAGAAATAAATGTTGAGAACACCATTGACGACTACAGCTACCCTATCATGGGCATGGAAGAAGCCGAGCCGTATGAAGCCAGATTTGAGCATCTTTATATTGAAAAAGGGCTGCAAAAAATGAACGGCGATTTAGCGCTCAAATACGCCCGCTCCAGGCACACGCCCGGAGTTGAGGGCTCTGATTTCGGACGCGGGCGGCGCCAGCAAATAGTCCTGCAGGCAATAAAAGAAAAAATGCTTTCAATGAACTTTCTGTTTCAACCAAATAAAATAATTGGTATTATCAATGAAGCGCAGGAGCATTTCAGCGCTAATTTAAAAATTTGGGAAATTATAAAATTATGGGACATGTTCAAGGATGTTAAAGAAAGCGATATTTCAAACAAAGCTCTGGATAACAGCGCGAACGGCCTGCTGGTTGATATGATCAATGAAGACGGAGCGTATATATTGGTCCCCAGAAGCGGCGATTTCGCGGAAATTCAATATATGGTAAGCAATATATTTTCCAACGCGCCGATTAGAACAAAAGAAGTTGTGCTTAATGAAAACTCTTCCGTTGAGGTGCGAAACGGAACATGGATTAACGGGCTTGCCAGCAAAGTTGCTTTGGATATAGAGAAATATGGCTTCAATGTCGTCCGCGTCGGCAGCTGCAGCCGGCAGGATTTCCAAAAATCAGTTATCTACGACCTTACTTACGGCGAAAAAATGAAATCATTAACCGTGCTGAAAGAAAAAACAAATGCCAATGTTTCAATGGGCATGCCCCAGTGGCTGATTGATGAAATAGCGGGAGAATTAACGCAAGAAACAAATCCTGTTCAGCCGGACTTTATCTTGATTTTAGGGCAAGACGCGGATCCGACAGCGTCGGGAGCGGAAAATATTGAAGAATAATTTAGGGAATAGGGGGTAGGGATTAGGAATAAAATTTTAAAACCCTAATTCATAATTCCTAATTCCTAATTCAATTTAATTATATGAATAATAAAAAAATGCCATTGGTAATAATATTCGGCCGCACTAATGTCGGCAAATCAACGCTGTTTAACTGCCTCACGGAAAAAAGGCAGGCGCTGGTTGCTGACAAAGAAGGCGTTACCAGAGACAGCAATATAGGCCAAGTAAGCTGGGGAGGAAAAACTTTTGGCTTGATTGACACCGGCGGAATACTTGATCTAAAATACTTAACCGGTAAAAAAGACAAAACCGAAGATGTTGAGTCCAAAGTTCAAAAACAAGCATTGGAATATTTAAACAAAGGCGACTTGATTCTTTTTGTGGTTGACAATAAAACCGGCCTATTGCCGCAGGACAAACAAATGGCGCTATTCCTTAAAAAAAACCTGCCCAAAAAACAGCAGAAAAAAATTATTCTAACCGCCAATAAAGTGGACAGTCCGAAACAAAGGGCGAAAACAGCTGAATTCCATAAATTATCCATGGGAGAGCCAATTCCTGTTTCAGCGTCCAGCGGCTCCGGCACCGGCGACCTTTTAGATATTATTATAAAAAAAATCCCAAATCAACGCCATCCTCGGAAAAAAGACGAGGAAACTGCTTTTGGCAAAAAATCTGAAAAAAATCTGAAATCTGAAATCTTAAATCTTAAATCTACAAATGTTTGCATCATCGGCAAGCCGAATGTCGGCAAATCCAGCTTGATTAATTCAATATTAGGATATGAAAGAGTTATCGTAAGCGCCGCGCCGCACACTACGCGGGAACCGCAAGACACTAAAATAGAATACAATAATCAAATTATAAATTTAATTGACACAGCGGGAATAAACAGAAAAGGAACCAAAACCGACGGCCTGGAAAAATACGGCATTGAAAAATCGCTATCCGCCCTGAACAAGTCTGACATAGCGCTTCTTGTTTTGGATATCAATAAAAATATCACCCACCAAGACGCTAAATTGGTGGAAGAAATATTTGACAGAAAAAAAAGCTTAATCATTGTGGCCAACAAGTGGGATTTGATTGAAGAACGGGACACGAAAAGATATACTCAGTATATTTACGCTCAATTTCCTTTCGCGCATTTCGCGCCTATACAATTCACTTCCGCGCTTACCGGAGAAAAAACAAAAAAAGTCCTTGATCTTATTTTGGAAATCAAGGAGCAAAGAGGAAAAAAACTCGGCGACTCCCAATTGAATAAATTTTTGGTAAAAATCGTAAAAAGGCACAAGCCGGCCAAAGCCAAGGGAACAAAGCATCCGCGCATTTATGAATTAAAGCAAACGCGCGTTGATCCGCCGAAATTTGAACTGCGCATCGGGCCGAAAGACACTCTGCATTTTTCTTATGTCCGGTTCATAGAAAATCGCCTGCGCGAGCAATACGGCTTCCTGGGCACTCCTCTGACCACCAGAATAACAAAAGGCCGGGTTGTTCATGGCATGCATGACGAGAGCGTGGCGCGTAAAGCGTAATAAAAATTTCGAAAAATAACCAAAAATAAATTTTAAAGACGCAAGAATGCATTTTAAAAAAAATAAGATACAAGGATACAAGAAACAAGGATACAAACAAATTACAAATCTCAAATTTCAATAATTAAATAGTTTGAAATTTGAATATTGGAATTTGAGATTTGTTTGTGATTTGTATCTTGTATCCTTGTATCTTATCTTATCTTATCTTATCTTATCTTATCTTTTCATTCTATTATTATTTCTTAATCACAATCTATGAAAATCATAGTTGGTCTGGGCAACCCGGGCGAAAAATACAAACTCACCCGCCACAATGCCGGCTTTATGGCAGTTGACGCTATGGCTGAAAAATATAATTCAGCTTGGAAATTTAATAAAAAATTCAATGCTGATATTACCTCGCCCCAACCCTCTCCTTCGCAAGGAGAGGGAGAAAGTGGGAGGTTAATTCTTGCCAAGCCGCAAGCTTTTATGAATAATTCCGGGCAAGCTGTGCAAGCGATTTTATCTTACTATAAACTGTTGCCGAAAAAATTAGGCATTATTAAAACTAAAAATAGCGACTTATCAAATATTCTAACGGTAATCCATGATGACATTGACATTGAACTGGGCAAATACAAAATCTCAACTGATTCAAGGAGCGCCGGGCACAATGGCGTACAGTCAATTATCAACCATCTTAAAACTAAAAATTTCAAACGAATTAGAATAGGAATTAAAACTGACCTGGCTGAAAAAATGCCAACTGAAAAATTTGTTTTGCAGAAATTTGATGCAAAAGAGATGGAAATTATTAATAATTTAATTTTGGAAATAATCGCTGAATCAAAGTAGGGGCAGAACATTGTTCTGCCCCTACTTGACTTTTATAACATATATGTTATTATTATGGATATAAATAAAATTTTAGAAAATTTACTTTTTTATCGCAAATCAAACGGCAAGTCTCCAATTTTTGATTATTATAAAAATTTAGATAAAAAAATAAAAATAAAAATTGCATTGTATATTTCACTGCTTATAGAAAATAATGGCAA
>JAZDKT010000109.1:0-6118 GCA_043802685.1 Candidatus Falkowiibacteriota bacterium
TCAACTTACGAGGAAACCAAAAAATACTTTTTACAAAAATTGCCGATAAATGAGATTGCCGAGAAAAGAGGCCTGGCGCCAAGCACTATAACAAGCCATTTGGAAAAACTGATTTTAGCAGGAGAGAAGCTTGACATTGAGTATTTAAAACCGCCGACAGACCGGTTTGAAAAAATAAAAAAAGCATTCCATGAGTCAGGCGGCTTAACCTTGGCTCCTGTCCGCGAAATACTGGGTGAAGAATATTCTTATGACGAATTAAGGTTCGCGAGGATATTTTTGCAGCTGGGAAAATAAAATAAAAATGGCATATTAGAAATGCTGCTTGGCATTGCCCTTGATTTTTAACTTTAATTATGATAATGTTGTCATATCAGGCGCTGCCTGATTTTATTTTAAAAATGTCATCCTGAGAAGCAAAGCAACGAAGGATTTCGAAATTAACGCAATATTTTTAAGACTCTTCACCCGCTGCTAATGTGCTCAGAATGACAGCGCGAAATATGTCAGGGCATTCCAAGTGGTCAACAATCAAAAGACAGAAAGAAATTACCGACGCTAAGCGCGGAGCGATTTTTACTAAGCTGGGAAAGATGATAACAGTGGCGGTGCGTGAAAAAGGCGCTGATTCGGACGCCAATTTTTCTTTGCGCATGGCGATTGACAAAGCCAAGCAGGCGAATATGCCGAAAGAAAATGTTGAGCGCGCGATAAAGCGCGGCACAGGGGAATTGGGAGGAGGCCGTATTGAAGAATTGGTCTATGAGGGGTTCGGACCGGCCAAGTCCCAGTTTATAGTTCAATGCTTGACTGACAGCAGAAATCGCAGCGCGGCAAATGTCCGCCATGTTTTCACTAAATACGGCGGCTCGTTAGGTTCAGTGATTTGGAATTTTACGCAAAAAGGAATAATAAGAATTAAGAAGTTAGAAGTAAGAAGTAAGAAGTTGGATACTGATGATTTTGAGCTGGAATTAATTGATGTCGGAGCGCAGGATATTTTGCAAGAGGAAGAGGGTTTAACTATTTACACAAAAATTGAAGACTTGCGAAAAGTTAAAATTTTTTTAGAAGCTAAAAACATTCAAACAGAATCAGCCGGAATAGAATATATTGCCAAGGAAGATTTAATGTTAAGCGATGAAAATAAAGAAAAAGTTGAAAAATTTATTGAGGAGCTGGAAAACAATGAAGATGTTTCGGACTATTACACTAATGTTAATATATAAAATAACGCATAACTAATAACCTATAACTGGTTTTATATGAGTTATTAGTTATTAGTTATAAGTTATGTGTGAAAAATTTAACTTCTACTATTATTCTTGGCATTGATCCGGGCATAGCTGATACCGGCTATGGCGTAATTTTAAAAAATAAATCAGGCGATTTATCCTGCGTTGATTATGGTTCAATAAAAACACTGGCAAAAACCGGCATGCCGGAAAGGCTGGAAATTATAAATAAGGAATTAAATAAAATAATAAAAAAGCACCGGCCGAATTTAATTGCGATTGAACAATTATTTTTTTGCAATAATGCCAAGACGGCAATAGTCGTCGGGCAGGCAAGAGGAGTGGCGATTTTAACGGCAAGGCAAAACAAGATTCCCGTAACAGAGTTTACTCCTTTGCAAGTAAAGCAGGCGGTTTCCACTTACGGCAAAGCGTCTAAAACGCAAGTGCAGAAAATGGTTAAGCTGATTTTAAATTTAAAAGAAATTCCCAAGCCGGACGACGCGGCGGACGCGCTGGCTATCGCTATATGCGCAACTCAATATAATGCGAATCCGCAAATTTATGCAAATACCGCGAATTCAAATAATGCGAATTAAAATATGGATAAAGTTATATACAAAGAATTATCTTATCAAATAATAGGGTTATTATTTAAAACTCATCAAGATTTAGGATGTTTTAGAGGTGAAAAGCAATATGCGGATTATTTTGAAAGTTTATTGCTAAAAAATGAAATAAAATATATTAGAGAATACAGATTTGAAGACCAGCAATACGGACGAGGAAAGACAAGGTGTATTTGTGATTTTGTTATAGATGATAAAATTATTTTGGAATTTAAAACAGCAGACTATTTGACTAAAAAAGATTATTTTCAAACAAAAAGATATTTAATAACTTTAAATTTAAAATTAGGAATAATTATTAATTTTAGACAAAGAAGGCTGTCTCCTAAAAGAGTATTAAATAGTGAGTATATTGAAATATAGAAATTTGCATAATTCGTAATTTGCGGTATTTGCATAAATTTGCGGATTCGCATTATATTCATGCCTAAAAAATTAAAAATTGTGCATATTACTTCGGAAATTTCGCCGTTTTCCAAAACAGGCGGGCTGGCTGATGTTGCCAGAAGTTTGCCCAAAGCCATAAAACGGCTGGGGCATGAAGTTATTGTCATAACGCCTTTTTACGGCCGAGTTATTAACAAAAAAGCGCATGATTTGAAATTGGCTTTTGAAAATATCAGAATTTATTTGAATTCAAAAGAAGCCATCAGCGTTAATTACTGGAAAGGGTATTCAATGAAAGGATTGCCGATTTATTTTATTGAAAATAAAAAATATTTTTCCAAGCGCAAAACTCTTTACGGCTCAACTCATGAAAACGCGCGCTTCTTGATTTTTGACGTGGCGGCCTTAAAATTGATTTCTCTTCTCAAATTTGAAGCTGACATTGTGCATTGCCATGACAGGCAGACCGGCTTGATACCGTTTTATTTAAAAACTGATTTCCGCTATTCCAAAACTTTGCGCAAGGCAAAAACCATTTTTACTATCCATAATTTGATTTTTCAGATGGGCAAAAATTGGTGGGAAGTGCCGCCGGACAAGAAAGATTACGGCCACAAAAGAATTCCGCATATTTCCGATCCCGACATTGAATATATTAATTTTGCCAAAAGGGCTATTTTGTCAGCGGACATAATAAGCACCGTGAGCGAGCAGTACCGCGAGGAAATCATGACAAAAAAATTCGGGCAGGATTTGCACCGCATTTTAAAGAATCGCGAAGATCGGCTTTTTGGCATAGTGAACGGCATTGACTATAACGCGTATAATCCCGATAACGACCCGGGGTTGTTTAAGAATTATAATTATAAAAAAATTCATAGAAAAAAAATAAACAAAGAATATTTGCAGAAAAAATTCGGGCTGGCGGTTAAAAAAGAAATTCCTTTGCTTTGCGCCACTTCCAGAGTTACTTTCCAAAAAGGGTTTGAAATACTGCTCCAAATATTAGAGCATCTTTTAAGAATGGACTTGCAGATAATCATAATGGGCGACGGGGACAAAAATTACATAAGCCAGTTTAAAAAATATAACAAAAAATATCCGCAGAAAATAGTTTGGCTGCCTTTTTCCAAGAATCAAAAACATGAAACTTTGGTTTACGCCGGATCGGATTTTTTCATGCTCCCTTCGCACCATGAGCCATGCGGCATAAATCAGCTTATCGCGATGCGCTACGGGTGCGTTCCGATTGTCAGAAAAGTAGGCGGGCTTTATGATACGGTTGAAAATTTTGATCCCGGAGCTAACAAGGGCACGGGTTTTTCTTTTGATAAATTTGATCCTCTTTCGTTGCATGGAGCCATTGTCAGGGCGCTGGAAACCAGAAAATACAAAGATGCCTGGCGCGATATTATTGTCCGGGCAATGCGAGAGTCTAATTCATGGGAGATTCCGGCAAAAAAATATATATCACTTTATACGAAAGCGATTAAAAATAAGAAGGTCGGGAAAGTTAAAAAATAATAGAATGACGCTAATCTGCGAATAAATGCGAATGCCGCCAATTGCTAATAATAATGAAAATATGAAAATACAAGAATATCTGAAATAATTTTTTAGATTTACTTTCATATTATTGTATCTTTAATTTAAAAATTAGCAATTCGTTGATTAGCATTTATTAGCGGATTAGCATCACAACTATATGGTTACTTGGATAAATCTTTTGCATCTTTACCAGCCGGTGAATACTGACGCGCATGTCATCAAAGAGGCGACAGAGAAAAGTTATTATAGAATTATTCGCGCGCTGGAAGAGCATCCGAATATTAAATTTAATATTAATATTAACGGATGCTTGTTTTTGCGCTGGGAAGAGCTGGGCTACATGGATTTAATTAAAAGGATAGCTAAATTAATTGACCAAGGAAGAATTGAATTAACCGGCACTGCTTGCTACCATCCTGTTCTTCCGTTAATTCCGGAAAAAGAGGCTAGGCGGCAAATCGCAGAAAACGAAGAAATTCTGCAAAAGCATTTTGGCAAAAATTTTAAGCCGAATGGCTTTTTCATGCCAGAACTGGCTTACAGTCCGGAAGCGGCGCGGCTGGTAAAAAGCATGGGTTACCAATGGATAGTTTTAGACGAAATGGCGGTTGACGGCACAATAGGGCGGCATGATTTTAACCAAGTTTATTATGATAAAAACAGCGGACTTAAAATTATAATCCGCTCCAGAAAAATATCCGATAGCTATGTGCCGAAAACAGTCACAGAAATTTTAGACGGCATTAAGAATGGCGATGAGTCCGACAGCAAAGACAAAGTTGTGGCAACTATTACGGACGGCGAGCTTTACGGGCTGAGGTATATTGACCATACTGCCATTTTCGAAAAACTGCTTAAACGCAGAGATTTACAGACAATAACCATTTCTGAATTTATTGAACAAAATAAGAAAGAAATTATTGCCATAAAACCTCAGCCGCACAGCTGGGTTACCGGCGAGAAAGAATACCGGAAAAAAGAGCCGTTTAATTTATGGCGGGAAAAAGGCAATGTTGTGCAAAAAAAATTATGGCAATTAGCCGATTTGTCGTATAGCACGATTGAAAACAACCAAAATGATATAAATTATTATTGGGCGCGCTGGCATTTTGTAAGGGGCTTGGCCAGCTGCACTTTTTGGTGGGCAAGCGCCAAGGATCTTTGGCTGTTAAGCCCGATTTCATGGAACCCCGACTTGATTGAGCGCGGTACTAATGAGCTGATCCGCTCCATCCGCGCCCTTGATAATGTCGCTACCAGAAAAATAAAAATTAAAGCGGAAAAATTATACATTTCCATAAAAAAAGCCGTGTGGAAGAAGCACTGGGCGTATTATTGGAAAAAATAACGGTATAATGCGAAACTACAAATTATATGCGAATACCGCAAATTGCGAATTATGCGAATTATTCGAATTATTTATTCGCGTTATTAGAATTTGCAGTATTTGCATAAATTTGCGGATTCGCATTATTATTTATGAATATCATCAACAACCTATTCAATGAACAATTTATCGCGGAATTGCTTAAAGAGAAAGTTCTGCCTCTTTATCCTGATTTTGCCCGCATTAAAAAAATACAAATTAAGCCGCACAAAAAATATATTTGGGAGTCCACTTATCACGCGGTTATTGAATTCAAAACAACTTTTGACGCGGGCAATGGCAGGGAAATGAAGCTGCCGATTTTTTGCTCCGCGCACAGCGATGAGCCGCGCAAAAACGCTTATGACGCTTTGAAGTATTTATGGGACAGCGGTTTTGCCAAAGGCAGCTTAACCATACCCCGCCCTTTGTTTTTTTCCAAAAAGTTTAACGGCATTTTTTACAGAGGAGCAAAAGGCTTTAATCTATATCATTATATTAGAAATAATAGTCTATTGGAAGTTGAGCGCATTGTTATTATGGCCGCCCAATGGTTTGCCAAGCTGCACAATTTGCCGGTTAAAAACGCTTATAATTTCAATCCTGAAAACAGCCGAATAAAAACTGTTATTCCCGGGGTTGATCATATACTGGAAAGAATCAGGGATGATTATCCGCAATACGGCAAGATTTACAAAGAAGCGTATAAAATTTTTATCGCCAGCGAAGAAGAATTTTTGGCTTCCTCCAAAAAACTTTGGCTGATCCATGGCGACGCGCATCCGGAAAATATTATCAAAATGAGCAAAAGGAAAATCGCCATGATAGATTTTACGGATATTTGCCTGTCTGATTTTGCCCGCGATATCGGCAGTTTTCTCCAGCAAATAGAGTTTATGTGCAACCGCAAAATGGATGATAAAAAGTTTGGCCAAAAAATGAAAAAAGTTTTT
>JAZDKT010000110.1:0-3464 GCA_043802685.1 Candidatus Falkowiibacteriota bacterium
AATTTTTTTGCTTGTTTTTGTTTCATAGGATTGAGATTATAATAATTAAATAAAACGATTACAAAAGTGTAATCAAATTATTATATCCTCAACCCCACGAAACTTCAAGTGGGGGGTATACTTTTATACCAAAGTTAGCAAAATCTAAAAATTATGTATAATCACAAAAAAATAGAAAAAAAATGGCAGGAGAAATGGGAAGATAATAAAATTTATCAAGTTGACTTAGATAAAGCTAAAAAGCCATTTTATAATTTAATGATGTTTCCGTATCCGTCTGCCGAAGGATTGCATGTTGGAAATATGTATGCTTTTGTGCATAGCGATGTTTATGGACGGTTTATGAAATTGCAAGGATACGATATGTTTGAGCCAATTGGTTTGGATGGTTTTGGTATTCATTCGGAAAATTACGCGATAAAAATTGGTGAGCATATTAAAGATGTTTCAAAACGAACTGAAAAGCATTTTTATGATCAGCTGCATAAAATTGGAAACGCTTATGATTGGAGCAGAAAAGTTGAAACTTATAATCCAAATTATTACAAATGGACTCAGTGGCTATTTTTGCAAATGTATAAAAAAAATTTGGCATATCGCAAGAAATCATCAGTAAATTGGTGCCCGAGCTGTAAAACGGTTTTGTCTGATGAACAAGTGGTGAAGTTAAAAGTTTGCCCTGTTAAATCCTGCAGAGCAAGAATTTTGTTAAAGACAAAATTATTTAACAGGGTGAATAAAGTTCATAAAGTTAAAAGTAATAAAGAAGAAGAGGTTAATGTTTGCGAGAGGTGTGATACGCCTGTGGAGAAGAAGCAGATGGAACAGTGGTTTTGGAAAATCACGGATTATGCGGAAAGATTGCTGAAAAATTTAAACTGGCTTGACTGGAGTGAAGAAGTTAAGACAATTCAGAAGAATTGGATTGGAAAAAGTGAAGGAGTCGTTATCCAATTTTCAATGAACATGAGTAAAGACATCCGATGTCCAAAAAATAAGAAGTTGAACTTCGAAGTTTCGAAGTTCAACTTCTTATTTTTTGGACATCGGATGTCTAAGGATATTTTAGAAGTTTTTACAACACGGCCAGACACTTTATTTGGTTGCACTTATATGGTTGTTTGTCCGGAACACAAATCAATTATCAATTATCAATTATCAATTACGAATTATGCGGAGGTGTGTAAATATATTGAACAGGCAAAAAAGAAGAGCGAATTAGATCGGACGGATTTGAATAAAGATAAAACAGGGGTTGAGTTAAAGGGTGTTAAGGCCATAAACCCTGTAAACAATGAAGAAATTCCAATTTTTGTCGCTGATTATGTTTTGCCTGATTATGGCACGGGCGCGATTATGGCTGTTCCAGCGCATGATGAACGGGATTTTGAATTTGCGAAAAAATATAGGTTAAAAATCAAAGAAGTTGTCGCTCCATTTTTAAGAGATAACCCAAGGAAAGATAAAGAAACAGAAAAAAGAGATGTTGTCACAGTAATTGTAAAAAATCCACAAAATAATACTTTTTTATGTTTAAACTGGAATACTACGGAATGGCAATCTTTTCCTACTGGATATATAGAGAAAGACGATTTAATTACAGCGGCTAAGCGCGAAGTAGAAGAGGAAACAGGATATAAAAATATTAAATTTATTAAGCAGATTGGCAATTCTATATATGCTGAATTTTATAGACCACATAAAGATTCTAATGTCTCTGCGCATTTTAAATATTTATTATTTGAATTAGAAAACGAAGAAAGAGCTGAAATTTCTCAAAAGGAAAAAAGTCAACATAAAGCTGTTTGGGTAGAAGAAAAGAAAGTGAACTCTTTTATTAATGTTTGGAATCAAAAAATAGCTTGGAAGAAATTAATTCACGGTGATTTTGCATATTGCGAAGAAGGAATTAATATTAATTCTAATAATACAAAAACCCCTGAAAAATCAGAGGCTTTTGTTGGTTCTGAGGATTGTTATCCCCAGCACAAAGTCAGGTATTGTCAATCTATTAATAGTATAAAGGATAATAAAAATAATGTCAAGCACTTTCAATGCGGTGCTGAGCCGGCAGAGGGATTCGAACCCTCAAGTCATGGTTTGACAATACCTGACTCGCGCCATGCCGCCGGCACGTACACGCCAAATTTACTATATCAGAAAAATCAAGATCAGACAAAGCCATTAAATTTAAATGGATTAGAAACAAAACAAGCAAAAGAGAAAATAATTAAATGGCTTGAAGAAAATAAAATTGGAAAGCGTGAAGTGAATTATAAACTTCGCGATTGGTGCGTTAGCAGGCAAAGATATTGGGGTCCGCCTATTCCAATGATTTATTGCGAACATTGCGCTCAAAATGCAAAAACCCCTGAGAAAAACTCAGAGGGTTTTTGTGAGTCTGAGGGTTGTTGTCCCCAGTACGGTCAGGATTGTCACCTTGTTTATAGTGTAAAGCACAATAAAAAATTTGTCAAGTCGTCTAATAATATCAGCATGGAGCCGGTGGAGGGATTCGAACCCTCGGTTCACAAGGTGACAATCCTGGAACCGCACCATGCCACCGGCACTCCCACGCCAAATTTACTATATCAAGAAATTCAAAATCAGGCAAAAAGTCAATCTGGCTGGCATTCTGCGCCTGAAAAAGATTTGCCAGTTGAATTGCCGGAGATGGATGATTTTTTACCAGACGGAACAGGCAAAGGACCATTGAACAAAATTAAAGAATTTGTAAATGTAAAATGCCCAAAATGCGGAAAGCCAGCTAAGCGAGAAACTGATGTTTCTGATCCTTTTGTTGACTCTTGTTGGTATTTTCTTCGTTATTTGTCTACTGAATTTAATAATAAAGCATTGGACAAAGAAAGATTAAAAAAATGGATGCCTGTTGATATGTATATTGGCGGAAGAGAGCATAGTGTTTTGCATTTATTATACGCGCGTTTTGTAAATATGGTTTTATATGATTTGGGATATTCGCCAGAAGAAGAGCCATTTAAAAAATTTCGCGCTCATGGACTTTTAATTAAAGATGGAGTCAAGATGAGCAAGTCAAAAGGCAATGTTATTAATCCTGATGAATATATTGAAAAATATGGAGCAGACGCAGTGCGAATGTATTTAATGTTTTTAGGCGACATGCGGCAAGGAGGAGATTGGAGAGACAGTGGGATTAAGGGGATGAAGCGGTTTGTGAATAGAATATATAATTTATTTAACAAGATACAAGATACAAGATACAAGGATACAAACAAATTTAAAATTTCAAACAATACGTCAAAATCCGACATCCGACATCCGACATCCGACATCCGAAATTTGCATAAAACTATTAAGGGCGTTACTGAGGATTTAGAGAATTTAAAATTTAATACAGCAATTTCTAAATTAATGATTTTAGTGAATAAGCTGGAACAAGACACTAAGTTTCCAAAAACAGCCCCGCCCCAGTTCGCCGCGGC
>JAZDKT010000111.1:0-4540 GCA_043802685.1 Candidatus Falkowiibacteriota bacterium
AAAAGTGCCGGCCTGGGCATTGGTTATGTCCGCGCCGCCCAAAGCAACATAATGAATAATATAAGCGCTGGCATCAGCTGTCACCCAATTCAAAGTAAAGCCGTCAACATCAAAAGAGTTTAATTCCGCTGTCCCGCCATCGCCACCATTTATTAATTGAATCATAACGCAGTAAGTTTGCGAACCTTTTCTGCCTGAATCAGAACTGGTGCCGTCATCCGACCATGATGAAATCGCCCGTTCGGCGGTTGTGCTGCTGGCAAAACCGGTGCCATAATAGCTGGTATTAGAAATGCCTTCGGCTGTCTGGTTTGTCCAGTAAAATATTATTGCTTTTGGCTGAAAGCCGACTCCGGCAATCGGCTGGGTCCCTGTGCTCGTCTTTTTAGCAAAACTTCCTTTTTTAAAGCTTAGGGCGTCCGCCGCGATCTGCCACTGCCGCGCTTCTTCAAAAACTAATCTCGGCTCGTTTCCTTTTGCCGTTTCCGCGCTATATTTACCCGCCGCCGCCAGCGCAAACCCGCCGGCGAGACCCGGAAGGAATAGAGAGAGGGCGAGTTTTTTGAGATTAGAAAACATTTCTTTATACGAATGGACACGAATTAATTACGAATTTGCGCGAATAGTGTTTTAAATTACATTGCTAAATAGTTTCTGTTGAAATAGTCCTTGTTTTTTGTCATTCCGATTTGTTAGCAGACAAAGAGGAATCCCTTAGACATTATAAAATAGCAAGTATAAGCGATTTCTCACCGTCTGCTGACGATTCGAAATGACAAATAAATTACTCTCTCGAAAATACAAAGTGGAACCTAACTGGCAAAAAATTCTTAATATTTCCCGTGTGGATAACTAAACTTCTAACGGGGTTGACAAGACTTTTCAATGTGCTATACTGCAGTTGTTAGTTCTACGGAGCTAATGCTTCAAACTTCTCGGCCCCTTCGGGGGCGCGGGAATTTTTTTTATTCGTTTTTTTCAACATACTTTCTTAGCTTGGCAAGATTGATATATTTGGCGCATTTTATCAGCTCAATGGAAACGCTATGCTTAGTAGCCATAACCAAGCATCTTTTTTTGTATTTCATTTTCATCAATTGTAGCAGTGGCTCAAAATCGCTGTCTCCGCTTACTAAAATCAATGTGTCATAATTATCTTTTGTTTCCAAAATATCCATTGTTAATTCAACATCCAAATTGCCTTTGAAAAATCCGTATTTTTCTTTTTCCGATTTATTATTTTTATCTTTGATAAACTTAATCTTTTTGCTTCTTACTTTATACCCGATCATTTCCAAGAAATTAAGAAATCTTGTTTGTTTTTCAAAACTTAAATCTCTGGCGGTGTAATAATAAATTCCCCGCAAGTCCGTCTCTTTTTTCAGATAATTCAAAAACTTCCTGAAATCTATCCGCCATTTTAATTTATTTTGCGAATAATATACATTAGAAGCGTCTATAAAAATACTTACTTTTCCTTTTACAAATTTTGAAATCATAAACGATGTAATTTAATAGAAATTAGCCTGCCCCGCTCGCCATAACTTGTTTATTATTTGTAAATTACTTAATTGGTTTAAGCGAGTGTTTGCTGAAAAACTATTTAACGCGAGGCGGGCCGGGGAAATTGAAAATTAGAAATAGATCGCGGACTGTCGGGCGCAGCCGCGGCGGAGTCCGACTGAAATATCACTTTATTCCCGCTTTCAGCAGAGCTTCGCCGCGGCTGCGCTCCACACTCCGCGAAGTTTCTCCGTTCCGCGCATCAATCCGCGTTCACATCCGCTTCTATTTAACACTCCAATACCCGCCCTTATCAGGGCCGATTCTTTTAATTAATCCTTCTTGCTTCATATTTTTTAAATTCCACTCCGCGTCCCTTCCGCTTAATCCTGTTTTTTTGAAACAATTCTTCTTGAGTAATATTCTTATTTTCTTTAATCAAACTTAAAATTTTCTCCACAGTTTTCCGGGCAGTTTCTGCTTTATCTTTTAATAAAATATCCGCCCGTTTTTGAACTTCCTCTAAATTCAATCAAATCATCATCCTTTAATTTTTTTAACCATCGCTCAAGAGTTTTCATAGGAATTTTCAACTGCTCTTCAAAATATGGAACTCTTTTAGCGGAGTTATTCTTAATAAACTCAAAAAGAATATTTACTCCCTCACTTACTCCCTCACTTACTCCCTCACTTACTCCGCCACTTACTCCGCCAGAAATTGTCCCGCTTTTAATGGTGATAAAAAAAATCATCTTCCCTGAAAGTAAAATCAACTTTATTTCCATTGCTCAAACAAGCATTTTTTATTCTTTCAATTCCTGTGCCCGCCTTTTCAACATAAATTGTTCTGGAAAGCAGATCGGCAATCAATCTGTTTCTCAATTCGCTCTTTCGCCCAAAATCTTTTTCGTCAAACAGCAAACCGCCTTTATTATTTACAATAATTGAGCTCTTTAATTTTTCGACGGCAACTTCGTCTCCGTTGAAATAATCGCGGTGGATTATCGCGTTAACAATCGCCTCGCGATAAGCGTCTTCCGGATACTCCGGGTATTCTTCCCTCTCTAATTTTTTAATTACAAATCTGACAGGAACTAATTTCTTTAGACAGATTTTTGGCGTCAAAAAATTCTTTAAATTCGACAAATTGCCCTTCTCCTTCCTGCAAAATAAATTTTAATTCTTTTTTATTCATTTTCGTCTTATCCTATAATTTTTAAGATTTTTATTACACAATTTTTAATCCGCTTGCCAGCGGCGCCCCCGCCGCAACCCCGCCGGCGAGAACCAGAATCGCAATAATCGGAATAAGTTTTTTAAAAAAATTAGGCATTTACTTTTGAATTTATATCAACAAAAAATCCAATATATTAACAAATTTAACTTTTTTATGCCCCGGCGGAGTACCTTCCCAGTAAATTATTCTGGCGTTAACATTTTTAAACTGATTCATCCCCTCTTCCAGCGATTTTATTTCCCTTTCCAGCGACTCCGCGTTCAATGAATAACAAACATTAACTAACCCCTAAACTTTATTTCCCCGACGCAGGACAAAGTCAATTTCTCCCTTTCCTTCCCAATAATATGGCGATTCTTTTTTCCTTAACAGTTCCAGATAAATAATATTTTCCATAAGTTTGCCAATATCTTCGCTGAATTTAAATGAAACGGCGTTACGAAGCCCTGTATCAATGCAAAAAACTTTTTGAGGATTATATATTTGTTTTTTGACCGAATAAGAAAAAAAAGTGGCGAATTGAAGCAAAAAAGCTTCTTGGAAATATCCAAAATATCTTCTCGCATTGGGATTGGAAATTCCAAAATCTTTCTCAATTCTGTAAGTCGAAATTCGGCTTGATATATTTGCCAAAGCGAAACCTGCAATCTCCTTTATATCTTTTTCATTTTTTATACTATGCCTCAATAAAATATCTCGTTCTAAAATTGAATTGAAATATTCCATCAACAAAATTTTCTTGCCATATTTTTCTTTTTCAATAACTACTTTTGGAAATCCGCCGAATTCAATATACTCTCTTAAATAATTGTACAGCTTAGGCCTTTTTATTAAAGGAGTATATTTTTCTTTTCTAAAATCCAAAAATTCCGCAAAACTCAAAGGATAAATTATTTCCGAGACATAACGCCCGGAAAGCAAAGTGGAAATTTCTCCCATAAGAAGTTTTGATGATGATCCGGTCACAAAAATTTTTACATTCACCCGACGATCATAAAGAGACACTACAAATCTTTCCCATTCATTTACCAATTGCGCTTCGTCCAAGAAAATATAAATTTTTTCTTTGGGATCAAAAAATTCTAAATAGGCGTCAAAAATCTTGCCCAAAAATTTCACGGTCAGATTATCGGAAAAATTAAGATCTTCAAAATTAACATATAAAGTATTTTCGGGATTCACGCCTTTGGCTATCAGTTCCTGAATGATCTGCAAAATTAATGTAGATTTTCCCGAACGCCTTACTCCAGTAAGAGCAACCACTTCGGTCATAGCTAAAAGTTTATTCATTTTTTTCAAATATGATTCACGCCTAAAACCGGTATCAATTTTCTGATTCCAAAAATTCCATTTATCTAAAATTGTTATTATTTCTGCTGTATTCATAATTTGAGCTCCTTACTATAAATTGTTCGGATTACTTATAAAAAACTATATTTTTCTGTATTATAAACATCTAAATGGCATTTATATCTTATAATCAAAACATCTAAATGGCATTTATATATTATATGAATCCGGCCTCCCTGTCAAACACGATGATTAATCCTTCTCAAAAAGGACAGTCCTTTTGATCTATTTTAAATATTTCATGCCTTTTCAGGCTAATTTTCACCAATAACTAACTAATCTTCGGGGCGCAAATCCCCGCATCTCCACCACCTAAAAACTTATCCACTGTCGGCTCTTGACAACACATTTAGATCTGATATACTTATAGCAGGTGATAATCATGGATCTTGTACTATGTTAAAATCGGTAAAAAGTTCTGCGAAAGCAGGGCTTTTTTGTTGTTTTACC
>JAZDKT010000112.1:0-5917 GCA_043802685.1 Candidatus Falkowiibacteriota bacterium
TAGGATAAAAAAATTAATCTTAATTCCTATGTTCTCTCCATTAGTAATTATGTTGGAGCAGAAATTACCCATTAACGCGCCTGCCGCAATGCCGACTGCGATACTGAGAAAAATACCCCATTTTTTACTGCTAAAAATTATACCGAAGATGATTCCAACCAGAAGAGAACAAACGCAGGCAATAGCAGAACAGAAGCTTGCCGTAAGAAATGTATTGAGAGTAATTAATTGCAACGAATCGTTGTTTTTCGCGAATGAAATCAGCATTAAGCACAGAATCAAACTTATCGCGGAGAAGAACACGGCCTTGAAGATTGTTTTGTTGCTTTTCTTATTTTCCACTTTAACCTCCTTTTTTATATTTACCCCGTTAAATAAAGCTATTAATGAAATTAACGGCAATAAATTAATCACAGCCGGTAAATTGGAGACACCGATAAGTGATATATGTTTAATGGGGTTTATTTTTAAAAGGTCTTACTATAACTATTTTTATTATAGCATAAATTATAGAAAATAAAAAAATATGTCAACTTCGCAAAATAAATTCTACATCACAACTCCAATTTATTATGTCAATGACGAGCCGCATATCGGCAGCGCTTATACCACTGTCGCGGCGGATATTTTGGCGCGCTATCATCGGATGATCGGCGAAAAAGTTTTTTTCTTGACCGGCACGGATGAGCATGGAGCCAAAATTGAAGAAAAAGCAAAACAAGCCGGGATGGAACCGCAGAAATTTGCTGACAGCATAGCGGCCAAGTTTGAGTTTGCATGGGATGAATTAAATATCTCCAATGATAATTTTATCCGCACTACGGATTCAAAGCACAAAAAAGCCGTGCAGAATGTTTTACAATCTCTGTATGACAAAGGCGATATTTATAAAGATAAACATGAAGGGCTGTATTGCGTCGGGTGCGAGCAATATAAAAGCGAGAAAGACTTGGTGGACGGCAAATGCCCGGACCATAAAAAGAAGCCGGAGAAAATGAGTGAAGAATGCTACATGTTCAAGCTGTCCAAATACGCCGATCGGATTAGGAAAAAAATTGAAAAAGACGAGTATAAAATCAGCCCGCCGGAACGCAAGAATGAAATATTAAGTTTTTATAAAGAGGGATTAAGAGACATTGCTTTTTCCCGCAAAAAAGTAAAATGGGGCATACCTTTACCCTGGGACAAGAGCCATACCGCGTATGTTTGGGCTGACGCGTTTTTGAATTATTTAACAGGGATTGGCTGGGACGGACATTTTCTTAAGACCTCACCCCAACCCTCTCCTTCCCAAAGAGAGGGAGCGAATATTTCACCTCCTTACCAAGGAGGGGGTAGGGGGAGGTTGGAATTTTGGCCCGTTGACCTGCATTTGACCAGCAAGGATATTCTGCGGGTTCACGCGACAATTTGGCCGGCAATGCTTTTGGCGCTTGGCTTGCCCTTGCCGAAACAGCTGTTTATCCATGGTTTTTTTCTGGTTGACGGCCAGAAAATGAGTAAATCTTTAGGTAATGTAATCCGGCCGGCAGAGTTAGTTAAAAAATACGGCGTTGACGGCGCGCGCTATCTGCTGATCAGCGCGACGCCATTCGGCCATGACGGGGATGTGGGCTGGGATAAATTTGATGAAAAATACAACGCTGATTTGGCGAATGGGCTGGGGAATCTTGTTGCCAGATCTATAACGTTAGCTGAAAAAATGCGAGGCGCGGGGATTGAATTGAGAAATGAGAATGAATTAGGAATTAGGAATAAGGAATTAGGAATTAGGTATGAAAATAGTTTAAAAACAATTAAAATAAATATTGCAGTAGAGGAAATTAATAATGAAGTTAAATTTTTAGACGGATATATTACCGAGAATAAGCCATGGGCAATGATAAAAAATAAAGATGAAAAAGTTGGCAATATAATGTATAATATTTTAGAGAGAATAAGAATAATCGCTTGGATGATATTGCCGTTTATGCCGGAAACCGCGGAGAAAATTTGGACGCAGATGGGATTAGACCCGGCAAAAGAAATGAAACAAGATTTTAAAAAAGCGGCTGAGTGGGGCGGCTTGAAGCCAGGCACGAAAGTTAAAAAAGGCGAGTCGCTTTTTCCGAGAATTTAGTTTTAAATAACCAAGATATAAGAAATAAGAATATAATAACCAACACTCAACACTCAACATCCATTCAATAATCAATATTTAAATAATCAATAAATAATCCATTGTATATTAATTTATTGGATATTGAATGAATGTTGGTTATTGGTTATTTTTCAATTATTTTTTTACATTAAACCATTATTTGTATTTATATGATAATAATAGATATAATTTTACTTCTTATAATGTCCGGCTTTGTTTTTTACGGCTTGTTTTTCGGGCTTATCAGGGCCGTAGGGTCTTTGGCAGGCGTTATAGCAGGCGCTTGGCTGGCAAGTATTTTTTATATTGACGCTTTTGAGCTGGCCGAGAATTTATTTTTCGGCTATGACACTCTTGGCAGGGCGGTAACTTTTATTGTTTTGTTCACGATAATAAACCGCTTGGTCTGCTTTGGTTTTTCTTTGCTGGATAAAACCTATAATATCATTTCCATCATTCCTTTTTTAAAAACAATCAACCGATTGGGCGGGGCGGTATTCGGTTTTTTGGAAGGGGGAGTTGTAGTGGGTCTGGCTTTGTACATCGCGGCGAATAATTTTTTTGTCGGCGGACTGATTGGCAAATTATTGGAAAGCTCAAAAGTCGCTCCGTTTCTTCTGGGATTTATTGATGCCTTAAAGCCGCTTCTGCCAGGCATGCTGGAGAAGCTGAAGGAGTTGATGTGATTGAGTAACCCACATATACAAATATGTCCATTATCACTTGACAAATTTATAACAAAAATGTAAAAGTTTTTCGCGATTCTATTTTTCTTTTAACGCAAAGACATGGCACGAAAATCGCCACTAAAGTTTTAAAAGACGGGGATTTGGTTGAGGTGGATGCGGATAAGGGAACGGTTAAAATATTAAAAAGGGGGAATAAAACGACAAACTAAATATTAGTTGACAGTTGACAGTTGACTGTCAACCTTTTAAAATATAAATATGGCCAACAAAACAGCCGATAAAATAATAGAATATATAAAAAACAAAAAGCAAGTCGCGGCCGGCGAGCTTGTGGATTACCTTGGCATCAGCAGGCAGGCTTTATTCAAGCATCATTTATCCAAGCTTTTACAAAATGGCGTATTGGTAAAAACCGGCAAGCCGCCTAAAGTTTTTTATTTGTTAAAAGAAAAAAAGGAAGTAAGGCCAAGATATAAGATTGATAAAAAATTAATAAAAATAATCAATACAAATTATCTAATCATAACTCCCGGAGGAGAAAAATTAGAGGGGTATAAAGGATTTGTGTATTGGTGCGAAAAACAGGAATTGCCGGTTGAAAAAACCGCCAAAGAATACGCGTTAACTCTGCAAAAATACGCGCGGTATAAAAAAAGCGGATTGATTGGCGGAATGCAAAAATTAAAAGGGACATTCAGTGATGTATATTTGGACAAAATGTATTATTTGGATTTTTACAGCATTGAAAGGTTCGGCAAAACCAAGCTTGGCCAATTGCTTTTGTACGCGAAACAAAGCCAGAATAAGAAATTAATGAAAGAATTAATTGATGAGACGCGGATTTCAGCGGAAAAATTAATAAAAAAATTTAAAATAGGCGGAGCCGGCTTTATACCGCCGACAGTAAAAAGAGAAACGCAGTTTATGAATGAATTAAAGAAAAAAATGCGTTTAACGGTTAAGGAAATCGCAATAACTAAAATTAAAACAGATATTATCGTGCCGCAAAAAACTTTAAATAAACTTAATGACAGAATTGAAAACGCAAAGAAAACTTTTGCCGTGGAAGAAACAGGCAATTTTAACGCCATACTTTTGATTGATGACGCAGTTGGCTCCGGGGCCACATTAAATGAAATCGCGAAAAAGATTAAAGACAGGGGAATCGCGAAAAAAGTAATCGGGCTTGCGATAACAGGCAGCTTCAAGGGTTTTGATGTGATTAGCGAAGTATAAGGATATTATTATTGTTGGCATAAAAAACGCCACTAAAGTTTTAAAAGATGCTTGTCCGCCGAAATTTTAATGTAGGCGGAGGGATTTGGTTGAAGTTGATGCGGATAAAGGGACTGTTAAGATTTTAAAAAAATCGAAAATTTAAATTAAACTCAGCTTCATTTTAAGTTTAATAGGGAATGAAATTAAGTTATAAAAGAGTGATAATAATAAAAACATGCGGCTAATTAAAAAACAAGAACTAAATAAAATAATCAAAGAAAATTTTAACTATGAATTTGCGATTAAGCAAGACGGACTATACTTAATAGAGATAATAGCAAGCTGTAAAAGCTGGAAACAAAATTTAAAAAAACTAAGATCATTCGGCAATATTTTATGGAAAAAGAATGATAGTGGATTTAGCTTAATAAAAATGTTGATAGTTATTGGATTGTTGATTTCTTCATCTTTAATATGGCTTTACTTTTTGGTAAAAGTTAATAATCTTATTGATAATTGTGTTTGCGCCGAAACAGCTGTTTTAAGCGAAATATCGCGGAACACTCAATATGGAGAATTTAATTATTCAGCAGAGGAACATGAATTGATCCGCGCTATTTTTTTGCGGGATTTGGAGCAGTATAAAAAAGATAAGTATCACTATGGTGATGTGTTTAAAAACACAATAGATGAATGCCAAAAAAGCAATTGCGATTTAGAATATATTATTACGGGATATTATGATGACTTGGTAAAATATACGCGCAGTAATAAGCAATTTTTAGATGCCGTAAGCATGTTTGATTTTATGCAAAATATTAAGGCAAGGGATATTGATAATGATGGAGAAAATGAAATTATTTTTATTAAGAAAGATGTATTAAATAATGAATATTTAGCAATAATAATAATTGATAAAATTGATAATAATTTTCAAATTGTGGAGAAAAAAGTTGAAGATATGGCTTTTGGCCGTATTGATGCAATAGATTTAACAGGAGATTCGCAGCCGGAAATAGTACTGTTAGCGCAAAATTATAGATGGGGAGAACGTTTATTTGTTTATGAGTATTCAGATAATAAAATAATCAACATATTTCAACATAACGAATTAGTTTATCCGATTTATGTTTTTTCAGATTCAAACAATAATGGCAAAATGGAAATAAAAGTGGATGGATATTTATATAATAACGGGCATCCCGTTGATAAAAATTTAAAAGATGTTAAAGTGTATGAGTATAGTATAGAGGAGAACGATTTTATTTTATTAAAATAGCCGCGCATTACGAAGCAAAATAATATGTTCATAAAAACATTCAAACAACTGACAAAAAAAGACGTTAATATCGCCGGCGGCAAAGGCGCGTCGCTTGGCGAGATGTTAAACAATAAAATGCCGGTTCCGCCGGGATTTGTTGTTTTGGCAGGCGCTTTTGATAAATTTTTACAAGAAACAGATTTAGCGCAAGAGATTGAAGCCCAGCTGGAAAAAGTAAATTATAATGATGTTAATTCCGTTGACAGGGCGTCAAATGTGATTAGAGATTTAATCCATGAAGCAAAAACGCCAAAAGATTTGGAAAAGTATATAGTTGGCGGTTTTAAAAATATGAAGTGTAAATTGGTTGCGGTTAGATCATCAGCCACAGCCGAGGATTCTTCTGTCGCTTCATGGGCGGGGGAGCTGGAAAGTTATTTAAATACTACGGAAAAAACATTATTGTATAATGTAAAAAAATGCTGGTCGTCTTTATTCACTCCGCGGGCTATTTTTTACCGCGAGGAAAAGGATTTGCGCGAGACGCATGTAAGCGTAGCGGTAGTGGTTCAGGAAATGGTGGAATCGGAAATTTCCGGCATCACTTTT
>JAZDKT010000113.1:0-3003 GCA_043802685.1 Candidatus Falkowiibacteriota bacterium
TTATTAGTCGGAGGAATTGTCATTAAAGAGAGAGAGCATTTTTTAATAAATAGCGATGAAATTTATGTTCCTTTCGGCCGCGCTGATATCATTAAGCAAAGCGGCGGAAAGAAAAAGCAAAACGGATGGAAGTATTTAGACTTTTAAGAGAAAATTGTTATTAAATATATGCAGGAAGCTAATCAAAATACAACTAAACAATGTCCTTATTGCGCAGAGGAAATAAAAATTGAGGCGGTAGTTTGTAGATTTTGCGGTAGAGACTTGGGCGATAGAGCTACTAAGACTATAGCCATAGAAAGGACTAAGAAAAAATTTAAAAAACATATTGCTATCGCAATTGTTTTATTGCTTTTGGGTTTTTTCCTATTTATTGGAGGCATATTCGGAATGATTATTGGAGCCAATAACAATGGAATAAAAATAAGTTTGGGTTTTTTATTAATAATAATAGGGACAACATGGGGCTTTATTAATCGTATTAGAATGTGGTGGGACCGTGGCTAATATCAGAATAGTAGTTTCCTAAATTCGCGTTGTCTAAAGTTTTAGTAGTGACGCAAGTGGCTGTAATACAGTAGGAATTAAAAAAATCATAAAAAAAATTGAAATAATTAATAATTATGATTACCATGCTTGGCATAATAATTTTTCTTCTTTTAATCGGCGCCTTGATCATGGCCGCGAGAGAAGACAGGAAGAAATAAAAATTTATGTCCCAATACTACAACCCCCAGCGCGCGACAGGATTATACAATCCAAATGCAAAACAATACTTCAAGCTGTCCCGCTCAAAGATAGATTTATTTTTGAATTGCCCAAGATGTTTTTATTTGGATCGAAGATTGGGAGTAGGCCGTCCGCCCGGATTTCCATTTGCTTTAAATTCAGCCGTGGACACTTTGCTAAAACAAGAATTTGATATTCACAGGGCCAAAGGAACAAAACATCCATTGATTGAAAAATACGGTGTTGACGCCCGGCCGGTTCCGCATGAGGATTTAGACAAATGGAGGCACAATTTCACAGGCGTGCAATATCTGCACAAGCCGACCAATCTTTTGATATTCGGAGCGATTGACGACCTCTGGCAGAATTCAAAAGGTGAATTTATTGTCGTGGACTACAAGGCCACGGCCAAAGCCGAGGAAATAACCGAATTGGATAAGGATTGGCACGAGGGATATAAGAGGCAGATGGAAATTTATCAATGGCTTTTGCGCCAAAACGGTTATAAAGTTTCTGATACTGGTTATTTTGTTTATTGCAATGGCAAAGCGGATAAAAAAGCTTTTGACGGCAAATTGGAATTTGATATTACCTTGATTTCGTATAAAGGCAACGATAACTGGATTGAAAAAACTATTTTTGATATTCACAAATGTTTAAACAGCGATACAATTCCGGAATCCGGATCTGGCTGCGATTATTGCAGTTATATTAAGGCCACAGAGAAAATTAATAATTAAATCAAAAATGAAAATCAACGAAGCAACATCAATAGATTTTAAATTTAATAAAAAATCAATATGACAAAAAAATTAATCATCAGAAATAGCGCGGCGGAATTTTTAATTTTTACTTCTCAGGCTGGAGAAGATGGAATTGAAGTGCGCGTGCAAAATGAAAATGTCTGGCTGACGCAGAAGTTAATCGCTAAGCTTTTTGATGTAAAAATTCCTACTATAAACGAACATCTTAAAAATATTTATGCGTCAAAAGAATTGGAGGAAAAAGCAACTATTAGGAAATTCCTAACAGTTCAAAAAGAGGGAAATAGAAATGTTTCAAGAGAAATTGAGTATTATAATTTAGAAACGATTATTTCACTTGGCTACAAAATAAATTCCGGCAGAGCAACAGATTTTAGAAGATGGGCGACAAGAGTTTTGAAAGATTATGCGGTAAAAGGATATGTTTTGGATAATGAACGATTAAAAAACGGAGCATATTTAAGCCCGCAATATTTCAAGGATTTAATTTTTGAAATTCGCGATATCCGCGAAAGCGAGAGAAATTTTTATCAGCAAATTACGGATATTTACGCGACGGCGATGGATTATGATATTTATTCACAAACCACAAAAACATTTTTCGCCACTGTGCAAAACAAGCTTCATTATGCCACGCACGGCAACACTGCCGCGGAGCTTATCGCCAAAAGAGCTGATCATAAAAAAGATTATATGGGGCTTATGACTTGGAAAAAAGCCCCGCATGGAAAAATTTTAAAATCCGATGTTTCAATCGCGAAAAATTATCTCAATGAAAAAGAAATTAAATCGCTCAATAGGATTGTAACAATGTATTTGGATTACGCGGAGCATCAGGCTGAAAAAGGAATTCCGATGACGATGAAAGATTGGTCGGAGAAATTAAATGTTTTTTTGGAATTTAACGAAGAGGATATTTTGGAGGATGCCGGAAAAGTAACAGCAGAAATTGCCAAGTCGTTTGCCGAAAGCGAGTTTGAAAAATACAGACCAATTCAAGATCAATTATATGAATCTGATTTTGACCGCGAAGTAAAAAAATATTTAAAGAAAAAAGATAAATAATTATGCGATTATGAAAATTAACGAAGCGGCATCAACGGATTTAAAAATCATCGGCAAGAATTTCATTGATTAATCAATGAAATTCAGCTAAAATTATTATATGGATAAATTATTTTTATACAATACATTAACCCGCGCGAAAGAAGAGTTCAAGCCGATTGCGACTTCACCACAAGACCTCACCCCAGCCCTCTCCTTGCGAAGGAGAGGGAGCGCTGTCGGGCTTTATGCCTGCGGGCCCACGGTTTATAATTACGCGCATCTCGGCAATCTGCGATCGTATATTTTTGAAGATGTTTTAAAGCGGGTCTTGCTTTATAACGGCTATGAAGTCAAACATGTGATGAATATTACCGATGTCGGGCATTTGACAGGGGACAGGGACATGGGCGAGGACAAGCTGGAAAAAGGCGCCAGGCGGGAAGGCAAGTCGGCTTGGGAAATC
>JAZDKT010000114.1:0-9613 GCA_043802685.1 Candidatus Falkowiibacteriota bacterium
AAATAATATAAAGGTGGAAATTTTAAATAATTAAAGGAAGAAAATACTATGAACAAAAAAACAATTTTAATTATTGGAGGAATAATCATTATAATTGGAATTATCGGAGGAGTTTTGTTCTTTTTGCAAAAACCCGCAGAGCCAGATATTCCCTACTATTTCATCGCTATTCATAATGAACCATATCACG
The DNA here is from genome assembly GCA_043802685.1 of Candidatus Falkowiibacteriota bacterium. GTDB lineage: Bacteria > Patescibacteriota > Patescibacteriia > Patescibacteriales > VMTK01 > VMTK01. Next base: position 191 of record JAZDKT010000114.1, read on the forward strand.
ATGAATTTAAGGATGCAGAAAAGATAGAAGCAAGTTATCTTATCCTGAAGCAAATGATAGAAAAAGCAGATGAATACAACATTAAACTTACGCTTATGTTTACTGCTCAATGGGCGGATTATATTGCAGAAAGTCCCGAAAGAATGGCTAATCTTGAATCATGGAAAAAACAAGGGCATGAAATTGCCGCTCATCATCATAGCATTTATCATGGAAATTGGGATGGTTATACAAACTATTCTTCTGAAGAAGCAATAGCACAAAGAATTAAACAAGGTAAAAAACCAGAAACATATCTGGGAACACTGGAAGATTATATTAATAAATTAAAGAAAATAAATCCGGATATAAAATCAGGTTGTGTTAATGATGAACATGATAAGAAAGTTATGCCTGATGAAATTATCTATGATACTTGCTCTGGTTTTGCAAATTTTGGTGAACCAGGTCAACTTTTGAGAGATGGCGATTCTCCTGAAAAAGGTTATAATGAATATATGACTGTTGGAGAATATAAATCCATTCGAAGGACATGGTTGGCGCATTATCAGATTACTACAAATGAATACCAGAAGTCAGCTCAAATAGTATGTGATTCAATGGATTCAGGGGTTTATGGAGCAGTAACCCATAGCATTCAAAATCAGGCAGAATCGTATTACAAATTTCTTGAATTTTTACATTCAAAAGATTTAGCAGGAGAAAAAAGCAGGACTATTAGTGAGATAATTGAATCAAAGTTGTTGCCTGAAAAATTAATTTCTGAAAAGTTGATCAACAAAAAAACACAAACTCCTTATTCTTCAAAAAAACAAGGCATGTGCGGGGATTTTATTTGTGATGAAATAGAGAAAGCAAATTCAAATTTATGCAGAGAAGATTGTGAGAATAATATCCCATACTATTTTATTGCAATACATAATGAACCTAGAGTAGAAGATCTTGAAGAAAATTATCAAACACTAAAAACATTAGTTCTTAAAGCCAATAATTATGGGATGAAACTTACACTAATGTTCACTTCTCCGTGGGTGGATTTCTTATTGGAAGATCCAATAAGAAAAGAAGAATTAGAAAAATGGAAACAAAAAGGTCATGAAATTGCTGCTCATCATCACGGGTATGGAGTCTATGTTTGGGATGGTTATTCATATGAATCTGAAGCAGACGCTTTAGCTTCAAGAGAAGAAGCGTGTAAAGATAAGCCGTGTAGAGAAAATATATCTTATAATGGAGATATGGAAGATTATATGATAAAATTAAAACAACTTAATTTAGAGATAAAATCAGGATGTCTGAATGAAGAAAGGGAAAAGGATAGTTTGCCAAATGCAATTATCTATCCAACATGTAGTGGTTTTGCAAATTTTGGTACGCCTGGAACATATTCAATTGATTTAAATCAGGAAAAAGGAAGAAATGATTTTATCACTTTAGAAACTATAAATAAAATAGAAAGAAAATGGCTATCACATACAGCATTATTAAAAGAAGGGACTGTACAAGGCGCAAAAGATGTTTTTTGGACAATGAATTCTCAGCAAGTATATGGTACTGCTTCACATAGTGTAAGTCTTCCGCTTGATAAACAAGCCGAGTATATCTTAGAATTCATGGACTTTTTGCATGAACAAGACCCAACCGGAGAAAAAAGCAGAACTGTTACTGAAATTATCGAATCTAATTTATTGCCAGAAAAAGAAATTGAAATTTATGTGAAATAATATGAACAAAAAAACAATTTTAATTTTTTTAATTTTAATTTTTAGCATTATTTTAATAATTTATTTTAAAATAATAAAAACTGACATAATTTTAGAAAAAACAGAAGAAAATTTGCCTGCCCGGCAAGAAGTAAAAGTTGATTTAGTTGAGATGGAAAACAGCTATACTGAAGAAGTTAAGAATATTTTATCCGAGTATGATAAAAAAATAAAAAATGCCATTAGCGAACGCGGCATAGCCGACTCCGACATTGAAGATATCGCAACCAGCTCGGAGTTAAGCTATCAAGAAAGATTAGACTTGTTAAGTGAAATTTTAGATTTAAAAGATCGTTTGCTTGATTTGAAAGTGCCGACTTATTTTAAGGCTTTGCATCTTGAGCTGGTATTAGCTTTTTCAAAAATGGAAAGTTTTGTTGAAAGCGGAGTGGAAGAAGAGAGAATAAACGCTTTAAACCTTATTGAACAAGCAAGAAATAGTTACGATTGGCTTTTTGAATAAAAAATAGGACTTACGCGTTTTGATGTAATTTATGTAAATTTTATTTTGCGCATTTATTAAAATAAGAAAAATAAGAATAAAAAGAGCAAGAAGAAAAAAGATATTATTTATGTTCTTATTTATCTTTTTATTCTTTGCGCGCAAGCCATAAAAAAATGAAGCATAAATATTTTCTATCTTTATTAGTCGTTCTTGTGCCCGCGATTGTTTTAGTTTTTTTGGAAATATTTTATTTTAACCCAAGAATGATTTATGTAATTTTGGTTTTGGTGAATCTGTCTATTTTTTTGGCGATCTGGCAGTTCAGCAAAGCGAGCGAAGGCGAAAACAATTGGCTGAATTTCATGATCTTGCCATGCTTGATGTCAATAGCGACAGTATCTTATTCTATTTTGTTAAGCAGTAGATTGTTTATTCAGCTGTTATTCATTTTTTATGTAATTTTGCTTTACACTTATTTAAGATATGCTTATTACTACTTGGCGCGCCCCGGCTCCTATACGGCTTTTAGCATAGAAAACATTTCATCGTATGGAAATTTTTTGACTTTTTTTTTGATTTCCGCCACGATTTTCGGGTTGAAATCTTTTCTTAATATTTCTGTTTGGATTTTAATAATTGCGCTATTGATCGCTTCAGGATTAATCGTTTACCAGATAATTTGGGCAAATGCCGTAAATATTAAAAAGGGCGCGATATTTATTTTTATAAGTTCTTTAATTATATTGGAATTATTTTGGGCAGCTTTTTTTCTGCCGATAAATCATAACGCGGCCGGCTTGGCCATGGCGATTTGCTATTACATGTTGATAGGATTGGTAAGGCATTTTCTTATTGACAAGCTGGACGTTAAAAAAGCTAAGCTGTATTTGGGATTCGGCTTGACAAGTTTATTTATTATTTTAGTTACGGCCAGGTGGCTTTAAACATGAATTAGGAATTATGAATAATGAATTATGAATAATGCGAAAACTAAAGTAAGCCCATGATTCCTAATTCAAAAATTATGCAAAATAAAACAAAACAAGAAAATAAAAAAAACAGCGCTATGCTGATTATAATTTTGGTCGTAATTTTCGGGCTTTTAAGCGGCATGGCGGGAGGCCTTGCCGGCAGATCCTTTTTTGATTTTTACTACCTGCCTCTTTTCGGCGAGATTAATTTTTCAGATATGGATTACAAGGGGTCAAACTTAATAATCAGAGACGCGAAAAAAGTTATTGTTGAGCAGGATGTAAAAATAATTGAAGCTATAAATTCGGCCAAATCCAGCACGGTCGGCATATTTGAAAAATCGCCTCCAGGATTATCATCGGCAAAAAATGATAATAAATTTAATTTGGATGATTATTATCAGCCAAATCAGCTGGCCGGCCAAGGGCTGGTTATCACTAGCGACGGTTGGATTATAGCCAGTTTGTTTGAAGATTATAAATTGCCGCTAACTGAAGAAATTAAGCGGGAAATCGCGGCGAATTACGCGGTTATCGCGCAGAATAAAGATATTTACGAGATTGACGATATAATTTTTGACAGCTTAACCGGATTCAGTTTTATTCATATTTCATCAAAAGACCTGCCTGTTAAAAAGTTTGCCGATTTAAGCGAAATAAAAAATGGGCAGTTGGCGGCGACGGTTAATTGGAATAATCAAGTTTGGACAACCGTGATTGCGGACAAGAAAATCAACGCGGAAGATGTTATAAATTTTAGCGATTCTTTTTCAGACAGGATTGAATTAGCCGGCTTGCCGGAAGAAAAATTCAATGGTTCAGCGCTGTTTAATTTGGCGGGAGACATTATTGGCTTAATTGACAATAAAAACGAAGTGATTCCAATAAATCATTTTGAATCAGCTATTAATAGTTTGCTTAAAAATAAAGAAATCAAGCGCGCGAGCATGGGAGTCTATTATATTGAGCTGTCTGATTTAATCAAAGCTGTTCCCGATATTAATAATAACAGCGATATAATCAATCAAGGCGCGATTATACATAAAGACAAGAATGGCGCGTCAATTATAAAAAACAGCGCGGCTGAATCAGCCGGCTTGAAAGAAGGCGACATTATAACAATGGTTGGCAATATGAATATTAATAAAGATAATAATTTGGCTGAAGCGACGCATCGGTTTATGGCGGGAGAAAAAATAAAATTGATTTATTTCAGGGAAGGCGAAAGGCGCGAAGTTGAAATTGAGCTGGGAGAGTTGGAATAAATATTCAATACTCAACATTCAATATCCATTCAATATCAAATATCTAAACATTCATTGATTATTGAGTGTTGAATATTGAATGAATGTTGGTTATTGGTTATTGAATATTAAAATAATGCTATATGAACATTAAATCAATCAGAAACGCGAAAAACATAAAAGGCAAAAAAGTGCTTTTAAGGGCTGATTTTAATGTTCCCATGGAAAATGGGGGAATAAAAGATGATTATAAAATAATTTCCTGCCTGCCGACTATCCGTTTTCTTTTAAGGAATAAGTGCAAGGTGATTATAGCAACGCATTTGGGGCGGCCGCGCGCAAACACAAAAACACAAAAACACAAAAACACAAAAACACATTCTGTTAAGCCGATTGCTGTTCGGCTGGGCAAGATTTTGGGCAAGAGAGTGAAATTTGTTGATAATTGCATAGGTAAAAACGCAGAGGAAGAAGCTGATAAATTGAAAGAAGGAGAAATAATACTTCTTGAAAATCTTAGATTTCATAAAGGAGAAGAACAAAATGATAAAAAATTTGCCAAGCAATTATCTCGTTTGGCTGATATTCACCCCGCGCCTTTTGGACAGCTGTCTAACAATATTAAAAATATTCTGCCTAAAAGATGCGGGGTTTATGTTAATAACGCTTTTGCCGTAAGCCATAGGAAGCATGCCTCTGTAAGCGCTATAAAAAAATATCTGCCTTCATATGCCGGTTTCCTGGTAAAAGAAGAGCTGGAAAATTTAAGCAAAGTTTTATCTCCCCAAAAACCGTTGATTTTAATAATCGGAGGAGTTAAAACAGGCGATAAAATAAAATTAATTAAAAAATTCAGCAAAAAAGCCCATCGCATTTTAATAGGCGGGGCATTGGCCAATAATTTTTTTGCGGCTCATGGAATAGAAATAGGCAAGTCAACCGTAGACATAAAGAGCATAGCGTTTGCCAAAAAATTTAAAGATAAAAATATTATTCTGCCTGTTGATGTATTGGCAAGCAACAGAAAAGACGGCAAGAGCAGGCCGAAATTAAAAAATGTCTACAAAATAAATAAAAATGAATATATTTTAGATATTGGGCCTAAAACCATAAAATTGTATTCCAGTTTTATAAAAAAAGCCGGTACTATAATTTGGAACGGGCCGATGGGCATGTTTGAAGAAGATGGTTTTAAGCACGGCACATTGTCAATCGCACGCGCGATAGCATTCCGCTCGCGAGGCCCTGCGTTCGGGGTAGTCGGAGGAGGCGAGACGGTGGAAGCGCTAAAAGCGACAAAGATGATTGATTATGTTGACTGGGTATCAACCGGCGGAGGAGCAATGCTTGCCTTTTTAAGCGGAGAAAAAATGCCAGGGTTAAAAGGTATTGTTAAGTGAAATAATAAAGTAATAAAATAAGAAAATAAGAAAATAAGAATAAAAAGAAAAATAAGAATAAATCAAGAAGTGAATTGCCTTATTTTTTTTATTTATCATATTTTTATTATTTTTTTTATAACAATATAATTTATGTTCAATATCTTTAAAAAAAATAAACAAAACAAAGAAAGCGGCAGCCAAGCTAAAATTTCAAGCCATAACGCTGATGTAGAGCAGGCAGGGGAAGGGAAATTATCAATTTAAGATTTAAGATTTATGGTTTTAGATTCTTTAATTATGTTAAAACAAAGAGCAGCGCAAAAAATTATAATACTTGACAAAATAATTTGTTTTGTTATACTTAAATTAACTAATATCCCTGCTCCTATTCCGATTTATTCGGAATAAGGGCAGGTTTTTTATTGGCAATGAGAAACCAAAAAAAGGAAAAAGTTTTTATCTGTTTTGATGGCAGTAATTTTTACCATATTTTAAGATCTCCTAAAATAGATATACATAATACACTAAGATTTGATTATAAAAAATTTGCTGATTGGTTGGCAGATGGACGGAATATTATTGCCTGTAAATATTATGTAGGAATAATTAAATTTGATCCGCATGATTCAGTAAAAAGCCAAAAAAGAGTTTCAAATCAACAGAGGTTGTTTTCTCACTTAGAAAAGCAAAAAATTGAAATTGTTCGCGGTTATTTAATGAAAAATAATGGAGTTTACAAAGAGAAAGGTGTTGATGTTAGAATAGCGGTAGATCTGTTAAGCGGAGCTTATGAAAATCAATATGACACATTTATTTTAATTAGCTCGGATACTGATTTAATACCAGCTATCCAAAAAGCTATTTTGCTTGGTAAAAACGTTGAATATATCGGCTCTTCGCATGGTCCAAGCTTTGGCTTGATAAAAACAGTGAGTGAAAGCAAACTTTTAACCAAGCGAGATTTAAAAGAATTTGAGGCAATAGATAAATATAAAGAAAAAATACAAAAAAGCAGGCAACCTAATTAAAGGCAGACCTGCTTTATAAGTTCAACAAATGTTCCACATTAATTCATTTAATTATATTGTACACTAAATAATTATTTTGCCAAGAGAAAAATTTATGTCTAAAATCAAACAAATAATTGCTCGCGAAATTTTAGATTCGCGCGGCAATCCGACAATTGAAACAAAAGTTATTCTGGATAATGGCTTGATCGCCAAAGCCAGCGCGCCTTCAGGCGCTTCCACGGGAATTCATGAAGCATTGGAATTGCGCGATGGAAATAAGCGCTACGGCGGCTTGGGAGCGCTGAAAGCGGTAAAAAATGTTGAAGAAAAAATAGGGCCGAAATTAAAGGGAATTGACGCAAGCAAGCAAGAAAAGATAGATGAAATAATGATAAAGTTAGATGGGACGAAAAATAAGAAAAAATTGGGCGCTAATGCTATTTTAAGCGTATCTTTCGCCTGCGCTCGCGCCGCCGCCATGTCCAACAGCCAAGAATTATATAATTACATTGCAGAATGTTACAAATTTCAGATTTCAGATTTCAGATTGCCTATTCCATCTTTTAATATTTTTAACGGCGGCAAGCATGCGGATACTAATTTAGATTTTCAAGAATTTATGATAATACCTCACCCCGTCCCTCTCCTTACTAAGGAGAGGGTGCCGAGCATAGCGAGGCGGGTGAGGTCTTTCGCGGAACAAGTTAGGATGGGCGCGGAAATATTTCATGAATTGGGGCATGTTTTAAGGAAAGCCGGCTTTGATACTGATGTCGGCAATGAGGGCGGCTACGCGCCGGATATTGTTTCCAGCATTCAGGCGATTGAGCTTATTATGGCGGCCGGAGTTAATGCCGGCTACGCGCCGGGAAAAGATTTCGGCATTGGGATTGATGTCGGCTCTTCAGAGCTTTACAACAGGGAAACCAAGAAATATATTTTTAAATTAGACCGCGCGAATTTTACTTCAGCGGCTTTAATAGATTTATATTATGAGTGGTTCAGGAAATATCCCATAATTTCCATTGAAGACGGATTGGCGGAAGATGATTGGAGCGGGTGGAGCGAGCTGACGCGGGAATTGGGAAATGAAATGATGATCATAGGCGATGATTTGTTCGCGACAAACACCGCCCGTTTGCGCATCGGGCTGAAAGACAGGGCGGCTAATGCTATTTTAATAAAGCCGAATCAAGTGGGGACTTTAACGGAAACCGTAGAATGCGTTAAATTGGCAAAAAAACATAATTATAAAATAATGGCGTCGCACAGAAGCGGCGAGACTTGCGATGATTTCATAGCTGACTTGTCGGTAGCGATTGGCGCTGATTATATCAAGGCGGGATCATTGTCGCGCGGTGAGAGATTGGCTAAGTATAATCGGTTGATGGAAATAGAAGACGTTGAAACACAAAAACACAAAAACACGGAAAACACAAAAACAAATTAAAATTTAAAAGTGTTTTAGTGTTTCTGCTTATGATTTTATTATGTCAATAAAACAAAAAAATCAAAACAATAATCTCCCAATGATCCTCATCATCTTGGACGGCTGGGGAATTTCCAAGCCGAGCAGGGGCAATGCCATTACATTGTCAAAAACTCCTAATTTAGATAAGATGATAAAGGATTACCCCAACACAAAACTTTGCGCTTATGGAAAATGCGTTGGCTTGCCTCCGACGCAGGATGGGAATAGCGAGGCGGGGCATATTAATATAGGAGCGGGGCGGGTGGTTGAGCAAGACGCGGTTAAGATTTGCAAAACTATAAACAACGGAACATTTTTTAAAAATCCGGCTTTTCTTGAAGCCATCCAGCATGTTGAGAAAAATAAATCAGCCCTGCATCTGATGGGCATGCTTTCCAACGGCATGAGCGCGCATAGCGATCCTGATCATCTGCTGGCGCTTATAACATTAGCCAGGGGGTATAATGTAAAAAAGGTTTATCTGCATTTGTTTACCGACGGCCGCGATTCTCCGCAATACGCCGCCCTTAAACTGATAGAATCGGTTCAAAGAAGTTATTTGATAAATGAGCGCGTAGCAACGGTCATGGGAAGATTTTACGCCATGGACAGGAAGAAAAAATGGGGGCGCGCGGAAAAAGCTTACGATGCTTTAGTGCTGGGCAGGGGGAAAACAGCTAAAAGTCCGCAGGATGCGATAACAAAAGCTTATAACAGCGGCGAAAACGATGAATTTATTCAGCCATATGTAATAGAAAGCAATGGCAGGCAATTACCCAGAATAAATGACGGCGACAGCGTGATTTTTTTCAACCTAAGGTCGGACAGAGCCAGGCAGCTTGCTAAAGTTTTTGTTCAGTATGACTTTAATAAAATTAATCCGGGAGCTTTTAAGCGCAAGAAAGTCCTAAAGGATTTAAAATTCGTTGCCATGACTGATTTTGGGCCGGATTTGGACGGTATTTTATCCGCCTATCCCAGCGCTGACTTGAAAGCAACTTTGCCGATGGTGTTGCGCGATTTAAAGCAGTTGTATATAGCCGAGAAAGAAAAGCATTCTCATATCACTTATTTTTTTAATGGCGGATACGCGCGCCCGGTGGCCGGAGAGTCAAGAATAATACTTGAGTCGCCTGA
>JAZDKT010000115.1:0-9477 GCA_043802685.1 Candidatus Falkowiibacteriota bacterium
TAGATTTTGGCATAAATTTATTTATATTTTTATTCTACCATTTTTCACCCTCTGTTGCCAAATTTTATTTTTGTCATCCCTGTAGATGTTAGGGTAGAAAAACACAAAAAACAGGGCTGTTCACCCTGTTTTTTTGGCTCCGCAAACGCTTGCCATGATTGATTCATGCCGCAATCAATTAAATCAATACACGCAGCCTTCCAATATATCAATAATGCTATGAAGCGAAGTGGTGGCCACGCCGAGCACGGAATCGGCTCCGCCGTAATAAACATACAATTTTTTATCCTTCAGCGCCACTCCGCAGGAGAATATGATATTCGGCATCTGCCCTTCCATTTCATATTTCATCATCGGCTCCAAAATCGGCTTATCGGTTCTGGCAATAATTTTTTCCGGATTTGACAGATCAAGCAGAATGGCGCCAAGGCGATATGTCGTATGGTCTGATACGCCGTGATAAATAAGCAGCCAGCCGTATTTAGTTTTGATCGGCGGCCCGGTAATGCCCACTTTCTTGCTGTCCCACATACCCTTTCTCGGAATAATCCAATTTGTTTCTTTGCCCAGCTCGCCGCCGGAAAAACTCAAATCATCCACGAAGCTGATATCAATGCTATTGTTTATTCTGTGAAGAGCGATTATTTTTCCGTTTACTCTTTCCGGAAAAATGCAGGCGTTTTTATTGAATTCTCTCAGCGGAGAAATAAGCCGCGGCTTTTCCCAATTCCATTTCTGCTTTAAAAAATCATTAACTTCAATGGAAGTAAGAGCCACGCCCGGCGGATTATTGCCGTCAAAAGCCGTATAAAACATATATATCTTGCCTTCAAACAATACTAATCGCGGATCTTCGCAGCCGGAATTTCCGTTTCCGGCTTTAATCTCAAAATTCTCCCGCGGAACATAAACCGGCTCAGTTGAACGTTCGGCTATATTAAAGCCGTTAATGCTGTTCGCGTAGCCGATAACCGATCGGCCGCTATGCGCCATGGCGCGATACAGTATGTGAAATTTGCCGTTCAAATACAGCGCGCCTGCGTTAAAAACCGCTTTGGCCTCCCACTCTCTCTCGGTCGGTTTTAAGATTGGATTTTTCTTATACCTTAGCAAAGAAAACCTTTCAGACGGCTTGAGCATCGTCTCTTCCAGCAAATTTTTCAATTTAAATTTGGCCGCGCAGCAAGTGGTATCGGCCGCGCCGTAATAGACATGCAGATCATCGCCCTCTATGTAAGCTCCGGATGGAAAGATTACGTTGGGAACCAAACCGTAAATTTCATAGCACTCTTCCGGGCGCATTAAAGTTTCTGATTTCCCGATAACCTTGCGCGGATTATTGCGATCCAGCAGAATAGCTTTAATCTGAAATACCGTATCTTTGGGAGAAAAATAATTTTTAATGTATGAATAAATCAGCAGCCACCCATATTTGGTCTTGAGCGGCGGAGCGCCTATTTCTATGTGGTCCCCTTTTCTTTGCCCGAAATCAATCTTATGCTTATTAATATTCTTATACCATTTATTCCAATATCTTTTTGACCACATTTCACTCTCGCGGCTAAAATACGCGATGGCTATATCCGCCGGCAGTTTGTCGGTGTTGGCCGTGAAAATTACCGCCATTTTGCCTCTGATCTTTTCCGGAAAAAGCGACATGGCCTTTGAATTAAAAGTGGTGATCTGATGCTTGGTAAATGTTTTAAGATCCTTCGTGACAGCCAGCCCGACTTTTATCCCGTCGGCGGCAAACGGATAGCGGGAAAGCGCGGTATAAAAAATATAATATTTATCGTTGAATTTTACGGCCCGGGGATCTTCACAGCCGAATTTTTCCCACTCTTCCTCCGGCTTGATCAATTGAACGCGATGATGGAAGCTGGAACGGCTTTCGCTCACCGCGCATCCGATTGAAGACACATTCATCATGGCGCCGTTGTTGTATTTAATATCCGACAATGCCCGATAAAAAAGATATATTTTACCATCCTCTTTTATCGGACAGCCGTTAAAAGCCGCCATGCGCTCCCAATAGACATCAGCTCTTGGCAGTAATATCGGATTATTTCTATAACGTTTATAAATTGACATAAAAATTTAATACTTAATTTATTAGCAGAATGAAACCAGAAAAGTTAATTTTTGAAATCCCAAATTTCAAGCATCAAAAATTACGAAAGCACCAAAATTCAAATTACAAATAACAAACAAATTCCAATAACCAAAATAACAAATCCTAAGCTATTAATAAAATTTTTGAAAATATAAGCATTAAGAATAAATTTTGGAAATTGTAATTTGAGATTTGTTTGTTATTTGAAATTTGAGATTTGGAATTTATACACAAAAAATGCTCTTATACCAGCTAACCCTTAATAAAATTATATTATCCTTTTCATTTTCGGGCTGCCGTCGTCTTTCAGCTGCTTTATGAAATCTTCCGCGTCATGCGTGGCGATGCAGGCGTGCTGATCTGATCCGCCATAATAGACGAACAAGGTTCCGTCCTTGATAATAGCTCCGCCGGCAAAAACAATTCCGGGTTTCAGCCCGTGATTCTCGTAATACTCTTCCGGCTCCAGAATTGGATTGCTGCATCGGCAAATAACTTTAGTCGGATCTTTCAAATCCAGAAGCATTGCTCCTATTTTATATTTTGATGAGTCTCTTTTGTCTACGGCATTGTATATAAGCAGCCAGCCGTCCCGAGTTTTTACCGGCGTGGAAGCCAGGCCGATTTTTAAGCTGTCCCACATTTCCGGTCTGATCTTTATTATATGCTCTCCTCTTAAAAAATTATTGCCGTCAAAATTCAGGCTGTCAACAAAATCAATTACGATATTCGGCCAAATTCTATGAAATATAACATATTTGCCGTTAATCTTTTCCGGCAGAATCGCCGCGTCCTTTTCTCCCGTGTGCTCGCAACCCGGCCTATCTTTCCTGATATGCCGAGTAGCTTTCGGGTTCTTGCTGTCTAACCGCGAGCAAGTTATCAAAACAGGCATTTCCCAATTTTGCCAATTTTTGTTCTGAAAATCTTTTATGGAAATTGAGCTGATAGCGATTTGCGGTTCATGATAGCCGTTGAACGCGGCGTATAAAAGATACACTTTATCATCAATTACGGTCGCTCGAGGATCTTCGCATCCTCCCCAGCCGCCGCCGGACATATATTTTGGAGTTATATCCTTGTCAAAAATTACTCCGGAAACTCCTTCAAAATCTTTTCTTGGAACATAGATGGGCGCATTATGGCGCTCGTCAATGCTAACGCCGTCTTTTGACACGGCATAGCCGACGGTGGATATCGCGTCATGCCCCATGGCCCTGTACAGAATATGCACTTTCCCGCCATGCTCAAAAACAGTGGGATTGAACGCGGCCACAGCTTCCCACGCATTGTCGTGAATAGGAGATAAAATAGGGTTGTCTTTTATTCTTTTCAGCGTAATTTTCGCGCCCTGTTGGCCGTGGCAAACAGGCGGTAAAATCGTTAAAAAGATTTCCCCTTTTTCTCCTTCCCAGTAAGAAACAAATTTCCCGTCTATCTCCGTGATTCCCAACGGCTTAATTTTTCCTTTCTCGGTCTGTTGCCAAACAGGATCCTGGCTTCTGTGGAGCAGTTTTTCAGGATTGTCATAGTCAAATATCGCCAAGCCGATGCTGTATTTTTTATTCTTTCCTAAATGGTAATAAAGAAGAATAATCTCGTTATTTTTCACAAAGGCGCTTGCAGGAATCATTTTATTGCTGTCAAATTTGCTTGATCTTGTTTTTAAAACAATCTTTTTTTCTTCCCGCCATTTTTTTAAATCCTTTGAATACGCGATATTGATATTCTTTTTTCCCACATACATTATTCTTTCATCGTCATAAAAAAAATCCGGCACAATTGCGCCGGAATGCTTGATTCCGTTCAATGCTCCTAAAACAGTCCACTTGCTCAAATTTAAAGATGTCGCGCCAAAAACTCTGGCCACTCCCCACGCGGCTTTCTCATAAGTTAAAAAGTATTTTTCCCCTAATTTGGCTATGTAGAAATTTTGGCATTTGTTTATATTTTCTTTTGCCTTTGTTTTTGACGAAATAATCGGCCGTTTTCTTGACGGATAAAAATTAAAGCCGTCGCAACTTTCTTCCATGCTAAGAATTGATGTTCTCTCCTTTTTTTGCCCGGAAAGAAAAACAACTTTTTTATTATGACTGATAAAAAATAAGTTTTTTCTTTTTGTTAAAGACATAAAATTAAAAACGAACTTAAGCCGTTTTTTAAACTTAATATTATTATAATTATTAAACAACAGCCAATCTATAGCTTAAACTTAAAATTATAAAGAATCCGGAAAATTAAAAAAATTAACGCCAAAGATTGTATAAACTTCATTTTTATTTTACCACTAAAACAAATTTTTAACAATGGTTCTGCGTATAAAAAATTCAAAATAAAAAAACAGGGCTGTTCGCCCTGTTTTCCGGCTACGCAAACGCAAACGATGTTAAAATTAATTCAAGCTATTAGCTATCTGGCTCTTCTAAATCCTTGCTTCTTTCTATTAAAGCCCCTGCCGGATCTGCCGCTTCTGTTTCCTCGGTAGCTTGCCGTCATATTGCTCTTTCTGATATTAATGTCTTTGCCTCTGAAATTCGTTGCTTGCAAATATCTCATCACCCTGTCAGAGTCATTTTTCTCAACTGAAAAAATAGAATATTCCTGCATTACATTTATCCTGCCGATTTCAACGCCTTTTAAATTTTTATTGGAATTAACCAGCGCGAAAAGCTCTTTAATTCCGAATCCGTGTTTTTTGCCAAAATTAATCTTCAAGCTAACGCCGTTTTCGCTTATTATTCTCGCGCCGACTTTTGCGCCATCTCTCGCGCCATATGGCGAAGCGCTGGCATTCAAGTCGCGGGTATTTTTGTAAGTGTTCATAAGCAAGCTAAATTTATTGGTTAAAAACAGCTTGATCAAATCTTCTTTGTTAATTTTTTTCAATCTGTCCGCAAATTCTTGAAAACATTGCTCATTGCCGGCTTCCTTTATATCTGTCTCTTCTATTTCTTTAATAAAATTGTCAATTTGCTTTCGGCAGATATCTTCGCCGTTTGGAATTTTTTTATATTCAATTTTTTTGCCGATCAGGCATTCTAATCTTTTGATTGTTCCCGCCTCTCTCGGGCTAATGATAGAGATGGAAATTCCGCTTTTCTCAGCCCTGCCTGTTCTGCCGCTTCTGTGCGTATATGATTGGTTGTGATCAGGCAGATTATAATTTATAACATGGGAAAGATTGCTCACATCTATTCCTCTTGCCGCCACATCCGTGGCAACCAGCAAGCGAACTTGCTTTCTTTTAAATCTATCCATGATTCTTGTCCTCAGGACTTGTGAAATTTCGCCGTGCAAAGCTTCCGTGTCATAATTGGCCTGCTTCAGCTTGTCTGCCACTTCTTGAGTTTCTCTTCTTGTCCTGCAGAAAAGAATGCCGTAAACTCCGGGCAAAGAATCCAAAATTCTTTTTAAAGCGTCAAAGCGATCCCTGGTTTGGACTATGTAATATTCATGAGTTACTTTTTCCGCTCCAATATTCTTCTCGCCGATGCTTATCTCCCGGGCGTCAGTCATGTACTGCTTGGCGATAGAATTGACGCTCTTGGGCATGGTCGCGGAAATCAGCAAAGTCTGCCTTGTTTTCGGGGTTTGCTTTAAAATAGCGTCCAAATCATCTTTAAATCCCATGTCCAGCATTTCGTCCGCCTCATCCAAAACCAGCCACTTGATAAGCTGGAGCTTTAAAATATTTCTTCTGATTAAATCATGGACGCGGCCCGGCGTGCCCACGACAATGTTAGTCCCTCTTCTTAATGATTTTATTTGTAAATCAATCTTTTCTCCGCCGTAAACCGCGGTAATGGCGACCCCCCTTGAATATTTGGCGAATTTTTTTATGTCCTGGGAAATCTGCAGGCACAGCTCCCTGGTCGGGCAAAGAATTATCGCCTGCAAATCTCTTTCATTTGCTTTTATCTGATTCAAAATCGGCAAACCGTAAGCGGCCGTCTTGCCTGTCCCGGTCTGCGCCAAAGCAATCAAATCGTTTTTTGATTTTAATATAAACGGGATAACTTTCTCCTGAATAGGATAAGGAGCTGTAAAACCCAAGTCGTCAAGGGCTTGCATTATTTCGGAATTTAATCCAAAATCTTTAAATGTTGTCATAGTTATTTAATTCGCGAATCCGCCATTTGAATGTGTCCCATTTGTAGTGGGACTGCCGAAGGCATAACAGCGGAACATGCGAATGATATTATTATTCGCTACATTTACCTTAGTCCTAAAAATATTATTTTTAAAAGCTATCAAACCAAACCTTTTGTCAAAAGATTGTATTATAATATAATAACAATGACAGCCCGCTAAGAGTACAAATAGTTTTTTATTTAATTTTTTTCCCGCCTGTTAATTGTCAGGCAGAAAAGCATAACCATAATAATCGCATATTTTTTATTGTTTGTCAAGCGTTAATAAATCCAGGATATAATCAATACCCATCGCGCCGCCTGAAATAACGCAATAATACAGGCAAGGCCTTGACAAAAAAATTGTTTATGCTATTATTAAAATGTTAGCTTAATTGCTAACCGCCCTTTAATAATAAGGGTGGCGAATATTAGAGCGTAGAGATAAAGTCGAATTTCTACTTCTTAGTATTTGATTAATTAACTTTATCTTTACATTACATTTTATGAAAGGAACTATCAAAAAATTGACCGATAAAAATTTTGGTTTTATCGCTCAAGAAGGCGCTGATGATTTATTTTTTCACGCCAACAACTTGGATGGCATTAGTTTTGACCAGCTAAGAGAAGGTGATGCAGTTACTTTTGAGGTTGAAAAAACTGAAAAAGGCAACGCAGCCGTCAATGTTAAAAAAGCTTAATACTTTTTTATATAGTAAAAACAGGCGCGAATTCGCGCCTGTTTTTGTTTGCTATATTACGCTCATGCTATACGGATATTGCACTTGCTTGTTGAGCCCGCGGTTGCAACCATTGACATTTCAAAAAATTTGTAGTATAAATAGATATGCAAGGCAAAATCTAACTCAAAGCCATTTGTCCGCTTTTGAAAGGCGGTTTTAATTTTTTTAAATTTTTAAATCCTATGGAAATAAGAAATATCGCGATTATCGCCCATGTTGACCACGGCAAGACAACTCTTACCGACGCGCTGATGCGACAGACAGGAATGTCGGAAGTTGGAGACAGCATGGACAGCGATAAGCTTGAACTGGAAAGAGGCATAACTATTTATTCAAAAAACACCTCTGTCTACTATAAAGACACAAAAATAAATATCGTGGACACGCCCGGCCATGCCGACTTCGGCTCGGAGGTGGAGCGTGTTTTGCGCTCCATTGATTCAGTGCTTTTGGTAGTTGACGCGCAGGAAGGCCCGATGCCCCAAACAAAATTCGTTTTAAAAAAATCGCTTGATTTGGGATTAAAGCCGATTGTGGTGCTTAACAAAATTGACAAGCCGGCCGCGCGGCCTGACATTGTCAAAGAAATGGTTTACGAACTTTTTCTTGATTTGGGAGCAAGCGATGAACAGCTTGAATTTATTACAATTTACGCCATTGCCAGAAACGGCATTGCCAAAGTAAATTTAAATGACGACTCCAAAGACTTGACGCCGCTCTTGGACGCAATCTTGAAAGAAGTGCCGATTGCCTCAGGCGAAGAAGCAAGAAATAAGCCGCTACGCATGCAGCCGTTTAATCTTGCTTACGACAATTTCCTGGGACGGCTTGCCATTGGCAGAATTTATGAAGGGGAGATAAAAGACGCTTCCCGGGTGATTATCAAAGACGCCAAAGGAGAAACGCGCGAAGGCAAAATTTCAAAATTATTTACTTTTGAAGGATTAAAAAGAAAAGAAGTAAAGTCGGCTGACGCCGGCGATATCGTAATGGTTGCCGGCCTGCCTGATATATTTATCGGGGAAACTGTTTGCGCGAAAGCGGAACAGGAAGCTTTGCCGGTTATTGATATTGACGAGCCGACAATCTCATTGAACCTGTTGATCAACAACTCCCCTTTTGCCGGCAAAGACGGAAAATTTGTCACCAACAGACAGCTTAAAGAAAGGCTGGAAAAAGAGCTGGAAGTCAATGTCGGCTTAAAGATTGACTTCTCGGCGGTTGACCGCTACAAAATTTACGGCAGGGGCGAAATGCATATCGCGATTCTTTTAGAAAATATGCGCCGCGAAGATTATGAAATGCAGATCTCCCAGCCGCATGTAATCATTAAGGAAGAAGCCGGCGAAAAACTTGAGCCGTTTGAAGAGGTTACTATCAATGTGCCGGAAGAAATGTCCGGAATTGTCATTGAAAAGCTTTCAATCCGGCGCGGCAGCTTGGTTGAAATGGCGCCGGAGCATGGCAATGTAAAAATTATTTTTGAAATTCCAACCAGAGGATTGCTCGGCTATAGAAATGATTTTGTGGTTGACACACGAGGCGAAGGAATTATGTATACCAGAGTTGTCGGATTTAAGCCTTATGTCGGGAATATTAAAAAACATGATGTTGGATCAATGGTTTCAATGGCCGCGGGCAAAGCCCTCGGCTTCTCGCTGTTTAATCTGCAAAACAGAGGAGCCCTGTATGTCGGGGCCAACACGGAAGTATACGAAGGAATGGTTATCGGCAATACCGCCAAGGGAAATGATTTGGCTGTAAATCCGACAAAAGGCAAGCAGTTGAGCAATATGCGCTCTTCGGGAGCTGACGAGGCGATTAATCTAACGCCGCCCGTGGAGCTGTCGCTTGAAAGAGGCATGAGCATTATGAGCGAAGATGAATATTTGGAAATTACTCCGAACAATATTCGTTTAAGAAAACAATTCTTGACTGAAAACGCGAGGGTCAAAGCGGGCAGGGGTAAATAATTTCTCGGTAAAATAAAAAATGCGGGGACAGAACAATGTTTTGACCCCGCATTTTTTATTATATGACACCCCTATCTTTTAACTCAAAAAAACATCTGGCGCAAGCCCTTACATCAGCCAAAGCGTCATGCGCTCCGTCAAAACCGCTGTCAAACAATTTTTCATGCAATTCAATCAGTTTTGGCCATTTATATCCGAATCCGTTTTCAATTTGACAAAAATTCGTAGAGCCATGCATGGTGCAGATCTTAAAGCGATCAAAAAGCTTACTGTTGATTTCTTTTCTTAAAAATTCCGCTCCCATTATTTTCTCGTCAAAGCTCATATTGTGCGCGACTAATATTCGGGAATTCTCAATGGCTTTCGCGAATTCAAACAGCGCTTCATCAAGCAAAATCCCCTCTTCCTCTGCTCTGGCCGTGGTAATGCCGTGCACGGCTGACGCGCCTTCGGGAATTTCAAACCCTTCCGGCTTGATAATTTGATTTTTTCCATCAATCTCCTTGCCTGCTTCATCA
>JAZDKT010000116.1:0-2781 GCA_043802685.1 Candidatus Falkowiibacteriota bacterium
AATATCCCGAAGGCAGTTTGGAGAGAAAAGCGGTTAGGGATGAGATTGAGAAATTGAAGAGTTGATAAGTTTTTTTCGCGCAACCCAGCGTCCGCACCGCTCATGCTATCGCATTCGCGTTGCGGCCGCTTCGTTCGGCTCCGAGAGCGGTCGAGACCCAGCCCCTCGTGAGGAGCTGGGGCGCGAACGCGTGCATGTCCATCTCACGCGTCCGCACCGCTTCCGCTCCGCTCCAGCGTTGCGGCCGCTCCATTCGCTCAGAGCGGTCGAGACGCCCGCGGCGGCGCGAACGCGTGCGTGTCCAAAGCTGAAGGGTTGACAAGTCCGCGTCCGCTCCGAGAGCGGTCGAGACGCCCGCGGCGGCGCGAACGCGGGCGTGTCCAAAACCACCGCGTCCGCGCCGCTCAGATTTTGACAAACCCGCGTCCGCACCGCTCATGCTATCGCATTCGCGTTGCGGCCGCTCCAAGCGGTCGAGACGCGACGACAGGAGCGGCGCGAACGCGGAAGTGATTCTTATCAAGAAGCTTATGAACAAAAAACACATCTTAGTATCCGGCTCCTTGGCCTATGACCGAATCATGGATTTCCCCGGGTTTTTTAAAGATCATATTCTGCCGGACAAGATTCATATTTTAAATGTAAGTTTTTCCGTTAACGGAGTTAAAGAAAATTTTGGCGGCACGGCCGGCAATATCGCTTATAATCTGGCATTGTTGGAAGAAAAGCCGATTATATTATCCTGCGCCGGCAAGGGTTTTGACGCTTACGAAAAATGGCTTAAACGAAATAAAATAAGCGTTTCGCAGATCAAGAAAATAAAGAGCAGAAATACTGCTTCAGCCAATATTATAGCCGACCAAGCGGACAATCAAATTACCGGATTTAATCCGGGCGCTTTGCGGATTGCGAGAGGAATTTTTAACAAAAAATTATTGACAAACAGCATTGCCATTATCGCTCCGGGCAATACTGTTGACATGGAGCAATACGCCAAGTTGTACAAAAAAGAAAAAGTAAAATATATATTTGATCCAGGTCAAAGCATAACCAGCTTAAGCGCTTCGGTTTTAAAAAATAGCATTAGCGGAGCATGGATTTTAATAGGCAATGATTATGAAATTAGCGTGATAAAAAAGAAAACCGGCTGGACATGCAAGGCATTGCTTGATAAAGTAGAAACATTGATTATTACCAAAGGAGCTGAAGGATCTGAGATTTATCAGTCAGGCAAGAAGATTAAAATTCCTCCGGCAAAGCCGAAAAATATTTTTGATCCGACCGGCGCCGGCGATGCTTATCGGGCAGGCTTAATCAAGGGCTTGGTAAACGGCTGGCCGATTGAAAAAGCCGGCCGTTTGGCAGGACTGGTTTCTGTTTACACAGTGGAAAAATACGGCACCCAGACGCATAAATTTGATTTAAAAGAGTTGGAAGTAAGATATAAAAGTAATTTTAACGAGAGTTTTTTTAGATTATGATTTTTTTGAATTATGAATAATGAATTATGAATTAGGGCTTTAAATCATAATCCATTATTCCTAATTCCTAATTCCTAATTCATTATTATGCGACATGACATTAAAAATTTAAAATTAGCAAGAGCAGGCAAAAAAAGAATAGAATGGGCTGATCAAGATATGCCGGTTTTGCGCGTTGTCCGCGAAAAGTTTTTAAAGGAACAGCCGTTTAAAAACAAGAAAATGGCGGCTTGCCTGCATGTTACGGCCGAAACCGCCAATTTAATGCGCGCGCTAAAGGCGGGCGGAGCTGACGCGATGCTGTGCGCCTCCAATCCTTTGTCAACGCAGGACGATGTCGCGGCTTCTTTGGTTAAAGATTACGGCATTCCGGTTTTTGCTGTTTGCGGCGAGAGCAAGGCGATTTATTACAAGCATCTGCGCGCGGCGTTAAAGCATAAGCCGGTAATTACCATGGATGACGGAGCTGATTTGATATCTCTGCTTCATTCAGAATATAAATCTTGGGCGCCAAAAATTTTAGGCAGTATGGAAGAAACTACCACGGGAGTAATTCGGCTAAGATCTTTGGAAAAAGCAGGCAAATTAAAAGTGCCGGTTATTGCCGTTAACGACGCCAAGACAAAAAATTTATTTGACAACCGTTATGGCACCGGCCAATCAACCCTTGATGGAATAATCCGCGCGACAGACATGCTGATTGCCGGTAAAAATATAGTTGTGGCGGGATATGGCTGGTGCGGCAAAGGTTTTGCCATGAGAGCTCGCGGCATGGGAGCCAAAGTAACAGTTACTGAAGTTGATCAAATCAAAGCATTGGAAGCGGCCATGGACGGTTTTGAAGTTATGCCAATGCGCCAGGCGGCTAAAATCGGAGATTTGTTCTGCACTTTAACCGGAGATATCGGCGTTATCGGAAAGGAACACTTTGGATTAATGAAAGATGGAGCCATAGTATGCAATTCAGGGCATTTTGACGTGGAAATAGACATTAAATCCTTAGAACGCCTGGCCAAAAAAATTACAAAAAATGTCAGGAATTTTGTTGATGAATATGAAATGAAATCAGGCAAAGTAATTTATCTTTTAGCCAAAGGCCGTTTGATAAATTTAGCGGCGGCCGAAGGACATCCGGCTTCTGTTATGGATATGAGTTTTGCCACGCAGGCATTGGCGGCGGAATATGTCGCAAGAAATTATAGTAAATTGGAAAGAAAGGTTTACGGCGTGCCGGAGGATATAGAACAATGGGTGGCAAAGTTAAAATTAAAATCCATGGGTGTTGCCATTGATAAATTAA
>JAZDKT010000117.1:0-3780 GCA_043802685.1 Candidatus Falkowiibacteriota bacterium
CCCACAAACAATTTAATTTAATTGATAAAGATGTGGCAAAAATTACCGGCGGAGAAGCAAAAATTGAGCCGATGGAGATAGAAAAGCCGAAAACAGAATAAAATCGCGTAACGCGTAACGCATAACGAATATTATTTATTATTTGATTAACTCGTTAATTCGTTAACTAAAGAATTAAACAATAAATAATTTTAATTATGAGTTATTCGTTATATGATGAATGGCGTATGAATAATAATATAATTGATAATACTATAAAGGAGGCAATCATGGAGGTGGTTGCTTTTTTTGACTTGTTTGATTATCCTCTTACTGAATTTGAAATATGGCGGTATTTGGGAGTTGAATGCGGTTTGCTTGATGTGAAAAAAAATTTAGAGGATAAAAATTTGCCAAGCGCTGTTGAAGAAAAAAATGGCTTTTATTTTCTGCGCGGCCGCAAAGAAATCATCAAAACAAAAATGGCGCGATACAATTATGCCGATAAAAAATTCAAGAAAGCCATGCTGGTTTCAAGATTTTTTAAAATCATACCGTGGATCAAGATGATAGCGGCGGGAAATTTAATCGGTTCGCATAATTTGAAAAAACAAGGCGACATAGATTTGTTTATTATAACTAAAAAAAACAGGGTTTGGATGACGCGTTTTTTCTGCGCCGGCTTTGCCCGGCTTTTCGGTCTGCGTCCGACGGAAAAAAATACGCGGGATAAAATCTGCTTGAGTTTTTTTGTCAGCGAAGACGCCATGGATTTGCAAGGGCTGATGTTGAGCAATAGATCGTCAGAGTCCCTTTCCCCGCAAGAAGCGGGACAGGCAGGAGACTCTGACGAGGCGGAGGGGAAAGCATCCTTCTACCGAGCTTTAGCTCGGGTTCCCGCGGCTTTAGCCGCGAATCTTAGTGAAGCTAAAGCTTCAACACCCGACTTAAAAGTCGGTAGAAGCAATCTGGGGACAGTCTGGCAGAAATTAAAAATACATGACATCTACTTTATTTATTGGCTGGCAGGACTTGTTCCCATATATAATAAAGACGATGCTTATAACGAATTTATTAAAGCCAACAGCTGGCTTAAAAATTATCTGCCTAATTGGCGGCCGGCGAAAATGAGTTTCAGGCGCGATTCCGGCCAGGGCTTTTCAAGGTTTTATGAAGATGTTATTGATTTATTGATTGGAGGCGCTGAAAAAGCGGTTAAAAAAATCCAATTGAAAAAAATGCCGGAAAAATTAAAAATATTAATGAATAAAGATACAAGAGTGGTTGTTAATGATGATGTGTTAAAATTATATACAAATGACAGGCGGGAGGAATATCGGAAGCGCTGGAAGGAAAAACTGGCGGAGATTGAGATGGCCGGGTGGATCCTAAAATAATTATTTAGTTAACGAGTTAACGGGTTAACGAGTTGTTTTATATATTTTATTATCGCGGAGTTTATCAGACTGTCCAAAAAGCACCCTTCTACCGAGCTTTAGCTCGGGTTCTAGTGGCTTTAGCCACTAACATTGAAGCTAAAGCTTCAAAACCCGACTTAAAAGTCGGTAGAAGCAGTTCTTAGAATTTATGCCTTGGCGGCGGGTGGCGAAATAATTTTAAGTATCACAAAGAATAAAGGCAAGGGCGGTAAAATAAATTTTTATGCTTAAAACAATAAATAAAACAATAGAATACGGCTTATATTTATTGGTTTTTCTCTTGCCAATCCAAACCCGCTGGATTATTAAGCTTGGCGAAAGCGAATATGGGACGGTTAGTTTGTATGGAACGGATATACTGTTAATTATGTTAATAGCGTTGTTTGCGGTTTTGCATTTTAAAACCAAGAAATTAGAAATTAGAAATTGGAAATTGGGAGAAGATGTAAAATGCGGCGGCTCCATAGCGGCGAAGCCCTATGAAGCCGAAGCGCAAGCCGTTGGCAACGATTTGCAGCGTGGCTCCACAGCCCTGTCGGGACTATGGAGCCAACAAGGTAAACAAATTTCCAATTTCCAATTTCAAGTATTTGGTGGCTGATTGTTGGTTTGGATTTGGCGATATTTATTTCCATATTTTTTGCCGAGGATAAAATGATCGCGGTTTATAAATATGGATTATTTTTATTGGGAATCGGATTGTTTTGGCTGATAACCGGCGCGAATTATAATAAATTAAAATTGATTTATTGTTTTTTGGCGGGAATTTTTTTGCAGGCAACGCTTGGCATTTGGCAATTTTTAACCCAGTCAAGTTTTGCCTGCAAATGGCTGGGCATGGCAGAGCATGACGCGAGAGAGTTGGGAACTTCCGTGATTGAAACATTGGCAGGCGAGAGGTGGCTGAGGGCCTATGGAGGATTGGATCATCCGAATGTACTTGGCGGTTTATTGGTGGCTGGGTTATTGGTATTAGCCGGGTTGATAGTTAAAAATACTAAGACATACTTAAAAGATACAAGACACAAGAAACAAGGACACAAACAAATTCAAAATAACAAATTCAAAATTTCAAACTGTTTGGATATTGATTATTTGAATTTGAATTTTGTTTGTATCTTGTATCTTGTATCTTTTCGTTTTATTTTTGTATCTTGTATCTTAACTTTCACGGCTTCTCTCTTTTTCACTTTCTCCCGCGGAGCATGGCTTGGTTTGATTGTTGGAATAATTACGATGCTGGCGGTCGCCGTTGTTAAGAAAAATTTATTGGCGCAGAAAAAATTATTGGAGATTATTTTAATATCAAGCGCGCTGGTTTTTATTTTATTCAGCCAGTTCCAAGATTTGGTTTTTACGCGCTTGTCAAATGAGGCGCGGCTGGAGGTCAAATCCAATACTGAACGGGTTGATTCGTACAAGGATTCATGGAGGATGATTAAGGATAATTGGCTGTTTGGGGCTGGGGTTGGGAACTATGTTGGGTATAATGCTAATCTGGCGAATAAATGCCAATCCGCGAATTGCGAATACGCTAATGCAAAGCCCGCCTATTTTTATCAGCCGGTGCATAATGTGTTTTTGCTGGTTTGGGCGGAGATAGGAATTTTTGGCTTGCTATTTTTTATAGTTTTATTGTTATGCGTTATGCGCCAGCTTTGCCGGCAGCCGTTATGCGTTATGCGTTATGCGTTATGCGCCGCGATAGCGGCAATGTTCATGATTGACCATTGGTGGTGGAGTTTGCATTTTGGGGTTCTGCTGTTTTGGCTGGTTTTGGGGCTGATGATAAAATTTGACAGCCAAGAGAGATAGGTTTATAATAAAGGCATAAATAAAATTAATATTCAATTATGAGCGGATATATTTTAACAAAAATTAAAAATGAAATTCGTGAAATAGGAGAGGAAATAGATTATTTTAGCGCGAAAATAGATAAAGATGTGGCAGAGAAAGGCAGGGTTGATCCAAAGGAAGTAATTATTATTCGCGAAAGAACGCCTATAATTAGAGAAAAGATTAATGAAATTCAGGATATGTTAAAAAGGCACGCGGAAAGCGCAGGGGTAAAATTGCCTTCTAAAAACTAAACTTATTATTGTTTAAAACTATGTTAGATAAAAACGATTTACAGCAAATAAAAAATATAATGGATACAAGCTTGGAAGAGTTTGCTGTTATTATGAACGGCTGTTTTAACGAGCAAAATAAATATATTGATGAAAAATTAGCGCCGATAAGACAAGACATAATAGAAATTAAGCAAGATATTGATTATATTAAGCAAAAATTAATTTTAATTGAAAAAAGGATGGATTTTCTTGAGGAGAAGATTGATAAATTAGCTAAAACGCAAAGCGAG